>DASQQK010000311.1:0-3434 GCA_035643435.1 Nitrososphaeraceae archaeon
TAATAAAAAAGGCAGCTTTATAATGCTCTTGGTATGGATTGGTATTTTTGCTATTTTTTCAGGATGTATTGATAAATCGACGATGCCCACTCCTACCACAACAACATCAATACCGACCGCAACTCCAACACCAGGTCCAGCGCCTAAAATAGACAGCGTGGGCTTTCCTGAAAGCTATGAGACTAACTTTACGTTATTTTACGGAAACAGGTTCAAAGGCGAAAGAAAGCTCTGAGGCTTTAGCGCAGAGATGAATTGAGTCCTTTGCAATTGAGCTATAGATTAACATCATATGAGATTGTTAAGTATACCAAAAATGATATATACTATAATAACGTATTAGGTATTAGACAGATATGGAAATACAAAACCCTTCTAAAAAGTATCATACAATCGATCATCTGGTATATTCTTGCCAATATCACGTTGTGTTCACTCCAAAATATAGAAGGAAAGTTCTCACAGATGACCTTGATATGGAACTAATGCCTGACCATGTTCATCTTCTTTTAGACATTATTCCTAAAAAAGGCGTAGAAACAGTAGTGAATATGATTAAGGGATACACTTCTCACGAACTTAGGAAAGAATTTCCATCTCTTAAAACACGTTTGCCGACATTATGGACACACTCAAAATTCATAAGTTCGGTTGGTGCAGTGACTCTTGAAGTTGTTAAAAAATACATAGAAGAACAGAAGAGTGTATAGATGATAGAAGAAAAACAGGATAAAAAGTCTGCAATTAAAGCATCTCTTAAAGCTACAAGAGAAAAGCGGAAGCACCAATCTTGTAAAGTCTATACAGTCAAATTCGATATATCTCATCTTAACAACACCACCATTGCTCATTTAAACAGATTATTTTTAGAAGCGAAATGGTATTATAATAATATTTTATCAGATGTTTTTGAAGCAGACGATAAATTAAAAGAAGTCCCTGTAAAGGTAAAAGATGTCTTTGAAATACGCCCCTTGAATTGTTTATCTTCACAGATGAAGCAGAGCATAATTGATAGAGCAAAGGATAATATCTCTACTCTCTCGACACAGAAGAGTAACGGACGTAAGATCGGAAAACTAAGATACAAAGGCGAAGTTAAAACAATTCCATTAAAACAATTCAATAATACTTATAAAATTCTAAACAACAAGTATATCAAAATACAGGGAATAAAACAAAAAATCAAAGTGATTGGATTAAAACAAATTCCTGAAGGTTCCGACTTTGCTAATGCTAATTTAATCCATAGAAATGATGATTATTATTTAAAAATAACAACATACCAAGAAAAACTTCCAAAAGAAATATCTATATTTAAATCTGTAGGAATAGATTTCAATATCGGGAAACAGTTGGTATGGTCTAATGGTATTGAAATTCAATATAATGTCGAAGTAACACCAAAGCTAAAAAGAATAGCAAGAAAACTTAGCAAACAGGAGCTACATAGTAAGAATTGGAATAAAACAAGAATTAAGTTAGATAAAGAATATGAAAAAGCAACTAACATCAAACAAGATATTTCAAATAAAATCGTATCACATTTAAAGGATACCTATGAAATTGTCTGTTTCCAAGACGAAAATCTAAAAGCGTGGCAGAGAATTTGGGGTAGAAGAATGTTAGCAACTTCTCTTGGAGGGATAATAGATGCATTAAAGCAAAGTGCACATACTCCCATTGAAGTCAATAAGTTCTACCCTTCTACTAAAACCTGCTCTAAATGCGGAAATATTCAAGATGTATCCTTATCCGAAAGGACTTATGTATGTGAGAAATGTGGTCATATTATTAATAGAGACCACAATTCAAGCATAAATATCCTTAAGGAAGGTTTAAAAAGTATAGGTATGGTGCATACCGAATTAGCGTACTATTAATACTTTCGGTCTATATTAGCTCTATAGCGCCGGGGTTGCGACCCCAGACCCCAACGAATGCGCCGCCGCTGGCGGAGTTTAACATGAATAACTGGCTGCATAATGTCGCTACCAATAATACTTGCACTTGCACTGTACGTTATTAAATAGTATCCACTAATCATTTGTTTGGCCAGATTCCCTATGCAAGAATAAGATTAATTCGGCTGTATCTGATACTCCTTATTGTTCTTCAAGACCCAGTAAACAATCCTCAACAATTTTGCAGCAACAGCATTGAGCGCAGAAAAATGATGTTTTCCCTCGCTTCTTTTTTTAGCATAAAATCGTTTCAGGTTTTCATCATTTTGTATCGCTGAATTGGCTGCGAGAAAAAGGGCATGTCTAAGAAGCGGAGAACCTCTTTTTGAGATCTTTCCACTTTTATTCTCAAATCTTCCGGACTGGCTCACAACAGGATCAAGACCTGCAAAAGCAACCAGTTTCTTAGCATTTGAAAACCTTTCAATATCTCCAATTTCACCAAGAATCGTTGGACCCAGTATGTTGGCTATACCAGGTATTGACATTATTTTTGTATCAGTAAGTTTCATCATCTGATCTATTTTTCCTTCAATTGAATGGATCTGTTCATCATATAGTTCAAGTTGAGCGATCAATGTCTTAATTTCAATAGACATAACTGAATCAAGTTTAGGTATAGTTAAAATATTCCCTGCATTAGCATATATCTCCTCAGCTTTTGATCGGGATATTTTCGACCGACTCTTCTTTTTGACAAGTTCATAGAATTGCTCAAAGGATTCACTTCTCAATTTTGAAGGAACAGAATATTTTTTCAGTATTGCCAATGATGCAGCTCCAAAAATGCTCTTAATAGCACCTCCATAATCAGGCCAAATAGTATCGATATTACGGATAATTTGAGTTTTACAAAGAGTTTGTTTTTCTATAAGACGATGACGAACCCTTACCAATTCTCTCAACTGAAACAGGTGCATATCCTGAATTTCACTAACTTGTGGCGGCTCTGAATGACGGAGCATATCTGCGATGATTGCCGAATCTATAAGATCTGTTTTTGTCTTACGAATATTTATTTTCCGATACCCGTTAGTCTGGATGGGATTGTATAGCTTGACTTTATAGCCATCTCTTTTCAGGGCTGAATATAAAGGCAAAGAGTAAATTCCTGTTGCTTCCATCCCAATAACAACATCGCTGTTTCCTGGTATTTTTAATTTTATACTTTCAATTATTTCATACAACATTTCCAAATCCGCTTTTTTGTTTGTTATTTCGAACCTATGGATCAAATCGTTCCCTTTCTCATCTTTTACGCAGATATCGGATTTGTCTTTTGAAACATCTATTCCGACATAAAACATTGTTTTGTTATTCATTTGACTCAACCTCTTTGATCTTGTTTTATATGTTAGATCGAGAGAGTCATGTCCTCCTACCATCCTTTCTTACACATGTTCGTCAGTAATATGTGGAACATTTTATGTATGTCCAAAACGTACTTATTCGTGCATAAAAAGGACGAGA
>DASQQK010000312.1:0-2090 GCA_035643435.1 Nitrososphaeraceae archaeon
AGGTGAGCTCCAATGAAATATTGATGAATTAGAAGTCAAAAAAGCTGAATTGCAGAAGACTACCACTGAGCTCCAGCACTCAACAGAAGTTCAGGAAAATAATGCCTACTACGATAATTTCAACCTGGAAATCAAACAAGAGGACTCAACTAATGATGTATTTATACCCACATCAAATATGTCAGCTAATTATTGCCAAAGTGAGAAAGAAATGCATCACTATTATTCTCAGGTTGAGACATCATCTCGGAGATTAATTTTTGATAGTAGGGACATATTTAGGTATCAGCAAGAATGAGATTTCGTATTTTGGAACATGTGACAGAGGTGTTGGTGATGGAGATGGATGGATGGAAAAGAAGATACTGTGGGAATTTCATGTTAAATGTGAGTGAGGATGCCTATCGATAATGTTAAAAATGGCATTGATAGTTGGATCAGTAAGACGTGATCGTCAGGGAATTAAGGTAGCCCGATGGATCGACAAGAAATTAAAAGAACGGAATCATGATGTATTCATTGTTGATCCGTTAGAATTAAATCTTCCTCTACTAGATAGGATGTATAAAGAGATGGAAAATCCCTCAGAAAAAATGGTAGTAGCAACAAATAAAATTATAGATCTAATGCCAGATAAATTCATTCCAAGTGCTGTTGGCACTACATTTACTTTCTAAAGGGATTTGTTAATAGTGAGTCACACCGAGCAAGCATTCTTGAACTCTATTATAGCCGATGGAACTAGGCGGCATTCATCTGACATGAAATATTTCATTTATATTGCTTCCAGAACCTCCAGGTTGTGGTCCACCTCCGATTACATATATTATATCTTCAATAGCTACGGCAGCTAATCTATGTCTGGCTGCCGGCATTGGTAATTCAGAACTCCATTCATTAGATACAGCAACTAAGCTATCTAACAACTAAGCAAATACAGAGGAGTAGCTTTAGCATACCATTTATCGATCATGATGAGCGCAGAAAAAATCTCTGCAATAATAACAATATCCACAATGTTGACAGATGGGATTTGAAAGCGTAGGACGAAATTCTGAATAGCAGTTAAAGCATTTCATTTTTAGCCCTCAGACCAAACGAAATATAAACCCAACTAGGTCAATTCCTTCATTTGTCGCTCCGTAATTCTGTCATCAATAGTCGTTCCTATACTACACCAGATGGCATACGTTCATCAGATCTACTATCCCTAGTTTTGATTTCATCTACACCAGGTCTGAATAACCCCCGACATACTGGGCAAGGCATTGTTTCTGGCAAGATTCTATTTCTATTCCAATAAAAGTACTTGGCATTACAATGAGCATATGTGCACTTTATAGACTGTGGAGATATCTCTTTTGTGAATGGCATGTTAAATGATAACATCTTTAGCATCATTCCAATAAAACCAGATTCATTTGTATCCTGCTTATACCGGACATAGTGATCTAAATAAGGAATAGGAAATTCAACAATTTCCTTAAAATCCATAGAATCCTCTTCAAATACTACAATAGGTATTCCCATACATGTAGCAATTCCTATCTCAAAACCGACCCAATTATGAGTAAATGAATAATTGTATCCATTCGGAAATAGTATCCTTTTTCCAATCAGGACAATTAAGCACTTACAATCGCTGCTTGTTGTCCTCTTTCTTATCACTGTCCCAGCATTCTGATGAGTCAAGTCTTCATATTCCATCAGAAGAGGTTTGAGGCCTATGTTTTCTATGGTTCGCTTAAAAAAGGTCTTCATTCGTTTATCATGCTGACTGTGCGAAATAAAAATATACTCCATAAAATGATGAAGTGTCAACATCTATTTAATATAAATTACATAGATATTAGTCATGAAATCTCATATAAGCAAAGTCTTACATTAGTCTGCGAGACACCAAAGACGCTAAGTGGAACATTGAAAACTCCCGCGCCGTTGGTCTGGCAAACAACCCATTCACTCATTACACCGCATGATGCGGACGTGCGGCATTATACCGCATGATGCATGATGCAGACATCTGATTAGGTAATAGATAGGGAATAGGACCCCAGCTCGTGTCAAGGGTGAGATCCTTGCCATTCTAC
>DASQQK010000313.1:0-4679 GCA_035643435.1 Nitrososphaeraceae archaeon
TTGCGTGACATCAATAACACATCCCCCATAATTTGATCCCTACTGCAGTAACTGCAGTAACTGCAGTAACTGACACAAATCCAAAATTATTCACTCTACTAGTGCTGAGCATCAGTGGTATATAATATTTTAGTGCCTCAAACCCGCTACCACGGGTGGTCTGGTATATCCGTTGACTAGTCTACCGGTAGACCTTTATTTTGGCAAACCAGAGATATAGTATGATTAAGTCAAGTAGTGGGGCATAATGAAAATGCCAGGAAGCAAAAAATTATCCAAGATTGTATCAACGAAACTCACTGAAGAGGATTATGAAGTTTGTCTAAAAATGGCTAGAGATTATTATATTGAAGGAAGAATTAAGTCTCCATCAGTTTCAGCAATAACGAGATTTGCATTATCGATAGCTTTCCAGAGGTATCGTTTAGGTATAAAACCTCCAGGAGATGCACGGCACCCAAGATTACCAAGATTTAAATAGCCTTTTCGGCAATCTTTACGGCTATCAGAGTGGTTGATAATCGTTTCTAACAAACCATCGTTGCCGACAGAAACCGCCAAATGGTTCTGACAAACCCATTTTGATGATAAACGTCCTTTGATTTAACAATGAATCAGATCTTTATGCTGCGTGTGTCACATGTGTTCAATCATACCGTTTTGAATCTCTATGTTGGCCTAGTCAATGCCAATCTCTTTGATTACGCTTTGTAACGCTTTCTTTATAGCTGTATACTAATGATAATGGTAATAATAATAGTAGTGACAATAACAGATCTGGTGGTATAGCATTGACTCGAATCAATTATAGAATTGAGATTAAGGATTGGAGACTATTTCTGCCAACCAAGGTTCTGATCTGGTGACGCTTCTAGGCCTAGCTAATTCTAGCTATGATATCTAGCAAGCTATATTTTGGGATGGTATGAATAATTAATCTGCTAAAAAAAGTGACTGCTGCACCTCACAGTGGCTTACCCGCTATGAACCAATCCTCTTGAGGTCTTTCGTCGTAAGTAACAATGATATGCTCACGTTTGGTCTTCAGGATTTGTATAGCTGCCTCGGTTACTGCGTCTGCAAAAGCAGCTTTTTGTTCTTTCGTCCTTCCGGGATACAACGAGACTGCAATTATGGGCATATGTCGTTCAAAGTACCTCGCTTATTTATACCAAAAGGATTCATAGAAAAGTTACATTCTTGCAAGAATTGAGAAATAAAATCTTACTAAGATACAATATGTGCTCTGGCTACATTTCATTATCATGAAAGACTTCATGGCCATAAACGAGAATAGAATTGGCATAAAGAACAATGGGTTATCACGACTGAGACTTAGTCGCCATGTTCAATATGCGTAAATACCAAGTGGTGACATGAAAGAAGTATGAACAAGCTATGTAAGAAACTGGGCATTATGTATCCAGTTATACAGGCAGGAATGGCCGGCGGTGCAACTACGCCTGAGTTAGTGTCTGCTGTCTCAAATGCCGGTGGACTTGGCATCTTAGCCGCTTCGAGATTAACTCCCATACAGTTGAAGGAGGCTATTCAATCTATCAAATCTAACACTGAGAAACCTTTTGGAGTTAATATTCTTCTTGCTCCTCCGGAGGAGGGTAACAATGATCTTGTATCCGCACAGCAGTATTTAGATAATTTTAGAGATGAATTGGGACTTTCAGCTGGATTAGCGAACATATCCATACCGCCATCGATGACTTCTCAGTATCTGGATGTAGTCTTTAACGAAAAGATACCAGTATTAAGTATAGGGCTTGGTGATCCTAAGAACATTACAGAAATGGCCCATTCCCATGGCGTTACTGTAATGTCAATGGTGACAACAGTGGATGAAGCTATTCAAGTTGCAAAAGGAGGAGTTGATATTGTAGTAGCTCAAGGAGCAGAAGCAGGAGGCCATAGGTCTACTTTCAGACTAGGAATAAATGGTGAAGCTGCGTTGGTAGGAACATTGGCATTGGTTCCTCAAATTGTAGATGCGATACCTCATGTACCTGTAGCCGCAGCGGGTGGTATTATGGATGGACGTGGACTGATAGCAGCACTTGCGCTAGGTGCTTCAGGAGTATTAATTGGTACAAGATTTCTTGTCGCAAAAGAAAGTGGGATTTTTCAAGCTTATAAAGAGAAGATGTTTTCTTCAACAGAAGCTGATACTGTCATTACTGACTTGTTCACAGGGCGACCTGCACGTTCAATTCGTAATCAATTTATTGAGAAATATTTAGAATCAGGTAACAAACCTCTTATATGGCCTCTCCAGGGTCTGGCTGCGGATGACATATATACTGAGTCAAGAAAACGAGATTTAGCTGATTACTATCCTCTTCTTGCTGGCCAAGGATTGAGACTATTGAAGAGAGGTCAAAGCGCCAAGGATATTGTTAATGAAATAGTCACCGCGGCAAATAGCATAATTTCATCAAACCTAATCGTAGATAGCTTACCTACATTAGATCCGAAATAGAATCGGCAATATTTCCAATTGTAAAGGTAGATGATGATTGGCATTACTTGACATAAAATCTAGTATATTACGCCGATCGATCAAATAATAAAAATTCCTTACTACTGGAACGACTTATCATACTGTCTTATCGTTAATCGCTACACTACTGTTCTTCATACACTTGAATGCGATTGTTTGATGTGTCTGCTATGTATAGCCTGCCTGATGAATCAACATCGATGCCTTCAGGTTCCGCAAACTGGCCATCCTCGCTCCCTGAAGAACCCCATTTTGTAATAAATTCACCATCGCTTGTGAATTTTTGTATACGGCCATTATCTTGGTCAGTAACGTATATGTTATCAAGTTTGTCAACGGCTACACCTGCAGGATTATTGAATTGCCCATCACCACTACCCTTACTCCCCCACATCAAGATAAAGTCGCCGTTACTGTTGAATTTCTGAATCCTGTGGTTTTTCATGTCTGCCACATAAACATTACCCTGGGAATCAACATCAACACTTTCTAGCCAAGAGAATTCAGTAGGACCAGTTCCATCGACGCCACCCCAAGAAGCAACAAACTGTCCATCTTTAGTAAATTTCTGAATGTTGAGTAGTTCCGCATCTGTTACATAGACATTACCTTCAGAGTCAACATCTAAACCATGGGGATGTAAGAATTGTGAATCCCCCGTGCCCTCACTACCCCACTTTGTTACAAACTGTCCATCACTTGTAAATTTTTGAATACGATGATTGTTCATATCAGTCACATACAGATTTCCTTCTGAATCGCTTCCCATACTATGTGGTTTGTTAAATTGCCCGTCCCCAGTTCCTTTAGTTCCCCATTCTAACACAAAGTCCCCACCTGTTGTGAATTTCTGTATTCGATGGTTCTCATAGTCAGGAACAAAGACATGAGTATCATTAACCACAATAACATCGTTATGCTCACTAAACTGTCCTTCCTCTGAACCCTTAAGACCCCATTTTGTAACAGGTTGGTACTCTCCTGAAGTAACATTCCGATTCTCATTAGTACTATTATTTCCAATACTGGCATCCAGGGATTGAATACAAAGAGCTGGCATGAACAGTACCATAATCGCATATATTACCACTTTCATACTAAACCAACAGTCCATATTGAATATTTATGATGTATGGTGATTCTCTGCTTATAGAATCTACGTAGCATTTTACCATATGGTTCATTCAAATTATTCGTAGCACAAAAATGATGGTTCGAATATTCCTAGAAGACAACTACAATAGCTTCAATATTATCGAATTGATGGTCTGAAGTACCGTCTAATTCCCATATCGTGAACTGACTACCGTCTAACTCACAGAACTGATCTGAGTTATAAGTATCAGGATACAGGATAAGATACTGTCAAGACTAGCGTAATGGTCTCAGCTGTGATTGGAACATTGACCAAAACTATGTTACATAAGGCTTATGTGGCAGTACCGGTGAAGCAGAGACGGCACGTGCCACACAAGCCCGGCTTGAACACATAGCCTACATTTGTCGTGTTCTGGACATTCCTGCTCGATATGGTTTCGAGCAGGAACTTATACATACATCCAACGAAGATAAATATTATGCTTAACCTCCAATGACGGTATTAACTAATAGGTGTATTATGCCACTACTTCTTGCCCGCTATACATATAGCTTCATTCTGTAGGCTAACGGGGCCTGAACTCTTGCCGAGATACTTACGTACTGCTTCAGTAACTGCACTCAATACCTCTTTTCGTTTCTCTACGGTTTGATGGGCCAAGATTGCCTGAACGGGAGCTGTAGTCTCGTATGTGAAGTTTGTAAATGAGTCTGCTGAGTCGAAGTCAAAGATCACATTTATTCTTTCAATGACAATGTCGACAAATCCTGCCTCGATAAGGACCGCTTTCAGGATATTCTCATCGGATAGGCTGAATGGTCCGGGCATTCCTACTTGAAGCTGGCCGTTTGTTTCCTTCAGTACCGTATCAAGTGGTACTGAAATAAAAGGAACTTTGTCATGGGAAGCCCAAACAGCAGCTGCTATACGACCACCACCTACTAAAGACTTGTAGATATTCTGTAAACCTGCCTTAAGGTCAGGCAAAAACATAAGTCCGAATCGACAAAGAGCTGCGTCAAATGTTGAAGAGGGTAAGCTAATCGTTTCTGTGTCGCCCACCCTAAA
>DASQQK010000314.1:0-3897 GCA_035643435.1 Nitrososphaeraceae archaeon
ATACTCGAGTGTAGCAAATACTTGCGCAACTACTGCTGGATGATATCGAAGTATAGGAGCTGTAACACCAGTACCTACAACTATATTTTCAGTCTTAGCCAGTGCAGCCCCAAGCCATGGCCACGCTGCCCCTCCAGAGGCCCCACTATCCCACCATGGCATATAATGATCACTTGTCCAGCATCTTTGGATGCCTTTCTCATCCATAATAACAACATCATTTAGCAAGTCCTTTGGATTCACTTGTTCATGAGCAGCCTGAATGCTAATCTTTGTCATCCGTTGTCATCCCTATACTCAACATAATTGTATTTATAAGTTGGATACAAAATTCTATCCTATCTTTCTTTCTCCTCCATAATAACTACTATTTTACTATTCTAGCATATCCAATGTTCATAACTAAAAACTGAAATCCAGGGGAGTAGTTGTCCTGATTAAGCATCCTTGCCGAATATTGTTCCGATCAATGTAACATCCGGATCCTTTGTTCCCTTTCAATATCAACTCCTTCAATTGTAAAAGTACTTCTACTACTGCTTCTCTTCGTCAATAGGAATGCTAAAAAAGAAATTAAAGTGAATATTTGTTTGTCCCCTACCTGCTTACTGCTCTAGTACTTAATTGACGAAACTATGCCAAAAATGGGTAGGCCTTTAAAATGGTTCTCAGTCTTAATTGGATCTGGAGTCATATTGATTGAGTTACCGTTAAGAAGATAAACAATTATTGGCACGTTTTGATATTTTATGTTACCGTCTGTTGTAATGTTGGTATTTCCCATGAAAGAAGTATAGTTTTCGTTGGTCAAACCAATTGACTCTATTGATGCAGGGGGAACGGCTCCTTTAAATGCGCCTGTTGCATTTGTTAGCATCCCTATAGAGTGAGTATGTCTTCCCGTCCCGTCGTATTTGGTCATTACGATATCGGCGTTAAAGTCTGAGAGATTCCCGTTATCTACAGAAAGACTCCAATTTCCTCCCAATATCCACAAGTCACCGGAATGGGCTCCCATGCTATTATTGCTACCCACTAACGTATCTGTAGCAATACTGTTGATCGTACCTCTGGCATTGAATGTTTTCATAATATCTCCAAGGCTGCTACTGTCATTTCTCAACTGGCCCAGCAACACATGCCTTTGTTGTATAATCTCATCATCCCATGCTGTTAATAGAATCGCCATCCCCACTGAGACTGATAAAACTAAAGCTAATATTCGAAGCGCCATATACCTTTAGTAAAGTCGATATGCTATTTAATAATTCCAAGCTTGAGAATAAAATGAAGCTGAGAATAAATGGAAATATATAGGATGATATGTGTCTGACCCTGTAAGCTATCTCGCTGGCTAACTGTTCTATCACTTATCAATGTAATATATTGCCACGCTGAACTTCTGGTATATAATACCTTGGACTAGTAGCGTTTATTATAACAACAGTTTCTTTTAACTTGGAGTCTTTTCACGTAGCACCTTTTCTGCATCAGCTTCACCCTGCCTGATTAGTTCCTTTATGGTTAGAAAAGAAAAATCGGCGTCCTCAAAGAGGTAGTGTATTCTTTCCGTTCTTTCGACCTGTATCATATCTTCTACTATTAATCCCTGATGCGATACTATCTCTTGGTATTCTTCCTCTATTTGAGAAATGATTTGTCTCATATCGTTGTTACCATCATTATTACCCAGGAGATCAAGCGTTTGCCTGATTAAATTCATACATTTGGAGAGTACCTTAGAAGTATCAAGTGCCCTAGATTCTGTGGTCTTGTCTGAAAATAATATATCCCTTGCTCTGTGCCATGCGCCAAATAGATTGGAAGGCAAATCTGTTTGAGTCTTTGGGAAGAGATTTGCTATGTAAACCAATTTGCTAGTACTGGGAGAGGCACGGTACACCTCTTTTAATGGTGTATTGCTCAATAGACTTCCATCCCACAAATATTGACCATTCTTTTCCACCCAAGATACTGCATAGAATGGATATCCTGTACATGCAATTACTTGACCTGCATCTATTTCAGTTCTATCGCTATCAAATCTTACCGATTCGCCCTTCTTTATGTCGGTGCATGTCATTATTAGACGTGGTGGATGTTCTCTCCTCTCGGCCGCCTTTTCAATTCTAGCTGCTGAACCGCTGGACGATTGTGACCTGTACCATTCATTTATCTTGTCAAAATTTACGAATTTGGTTAAGGTCTCTTTCAATGGCTTAATATCGTATAAAAATGGAGAATTAAAGTAATAATACAAGATCTCTGGTGGGAATGACCATCGTGGTTGGAATATGTTCTTATTTCCGTAAACAAACCCGTATATAACCGACAATTCAGAACGTAATTTATCAGGTATGAAAGATGGAATGGTTTTTTCTGCCACGGTTAACCAGAACTCTTCAAGATTGCGAGACGGATCAGAATCATTTGACCCCACTATTATGGCTGCGTTAACAGCTCCTATAGAGGTACCTGCGACTATATCGAATCTTATATTATGTTTTGTAAAGGCTTTGTAAACCCCACATTCATATGCCCCCAATGACCCTCCACCCTGCATAATAAGAACTCTTTCATTCTTGTTCGTATCCCTTTTCGGGTTTAAAGGATTAGCCAATAATATGATTAGATCAACAATGATATTAAAGGGACAAAAAATAGCAAACCCATTTTTGAAGGGTATCATCACATATATACATTGGTAGCAGATCGGTAGCGGTCAAATAGACCGGAGCTCTGTTGCCGGGCACAAAAGCCTTTAGTAAATTAAACTCTGCCTAGTGGAACGGCCACTAGGTAGAAGTCATGAAGAAACTACGGCTGTTATAATCGCCAAGATTATACCAGCAAGGGATATTTCGTTGTTGAGCTATAAAGGTATTTCCAGTTATTTGGACCCACAAGAACACTCAATCCTCTATTTTATAATCCACTGCCTAAAGCCTTAGCTCTCCGTGATCATACCGTAGCAGAACTCTAACAGTAGGGTTCTGCATGACTGGGCTAAATCTTCAGGATGCCTAATTCTCTCCCTACTTTCTCTAAGGGAAGCAAACATGTAACTATCTTGACAGCTGATCTGCATATTAGGATTCATATCGATTAATCATTTTTATCATTTACAGTTTAGACACAAATTCTATGCTACCTCGTATGGTATTGATGGTTCTTCACATCCCAGCATTCTGTAATCCTTTTATAGTTTGAATATTATATTCTTATTGCTAAAAATAAGTGGGCGATCATGTTCTTGTCTCTACCAGAACGATCGATCCACCTTTTAGCTTACAGTGGTCGCAGCCTTTTTATAGAATTTAGTACAATAAGTAGTGGTTCAAGCACCCAAAGGATAGGTAATAATTATCTCCTAAAATAAGAATTGCCTATCCTTTGTGGATTCGCACCACTAGTAACCGTAGAATCATAGCATCAAAGTTTTTGTTTCCATGTAAAACTAATGTTATCATATGTAATCTATAACCTGCTATTATGGTTCGGGGCCTTGTAGAAATGATCACAAAAATGACGAGGTCTGTTAGTCTATGCGTGTTACATACAATGCATCTAAACGATAGTTCTCTCCTGCATTATTGTTAGCTTGGTTTCGTATTGGGGATCAGAAAGAATATAGATATTCTTTCCTTTCCGAATGAATAAGTTAAGGATAGTCATCAGCCACGGGTCTTTTTAGTCAACAGACAGTTGAGCTAGGAGAAGATAGAGAATATCCCATCCCTTGAAGAAGTGCAATTCACATATACTAGAAGAAGGATCCGTCATCGTCATCTGTAAATAATCTAAATCTAAAGATAACGACGAATTAGTACAACAATTAGTCAAGGAAGAAGACGATAATACTGAAGAGAAAATTACCGGAGTACTCAACTCCCTAGC
>DASQQK010000315.1:0-4251 GCA_035643435.1 Nitrososphaeraceae archaeon
AGACTTGAGAGGAGTAAATTTCAATGTATTGTATCTTTCAGGTATAGTCATAGCCATAGCTGTAACAACTAAAATTGTTGGGTGTGGCCTTCCCTCTATCATATTTCTAAAAGATAAGACTAAAGCATTACGAGTAGGAATTGGGATGGTATCACGAGGTGAAGTGGGGCTCATTGTGGCAGGTGTAGGCGTATCAACTGGAGCGTTAACTACTGATATATATACTACAGTTATAATTATGGTTGCCCTAACTACTATAATTACACCGATATGGCTCAAGAGATCTTATGTGAAGGAAGCAAATTTGACTCCTCAACATTCATCCACATCTAAAGAACACAAATAAGGAGGTACAGATGGGGTGAATAAGAGTGATGTATTGGTCCAAAATAATACCTGAGTTTCATAAATATGACCAAATATCTCAATGAATACAAGGTTTAATATTTTCCAAGTCAAGACAGTCCCTCTTCTCAATTCATTCCTACAAAGACCCTCTTCCGATCAGAAATTTTGATATTTTAGGTGGATTAAGCGAATAGTTTAGAGCAGTTGAGGACTGCACGATATGTGTTCAAGTAATCATTATAGGCCTGACTGCTTATCTATAATCAAGCGTCTCTACAATCATGAATCCGAAGAGACTGTTAAAGAACCTAAGAAAAGATCAGCAGGAGTATTACATTTTTCTAGCAAAAGAATGTTTCGCAGGATTCAGCAATGCAGAGTATAATTACAACATATATCGTTATGCTTCATGTTATGCGTGGCTTTTTCATACTTCAGAATTCTTTTGGAAATCATTGACGATTTTATCTGGTAACTATTTTGAGCTCAGACATGAAGCATTTCAAGCGGATATGGCAAAGATATCCAAGGACTTACTATCAGATGGTGAAAGAGTAAGGGCTTATACTATTCTGAGCCAGTTTCCACGCATTAAACGAGATCTGGCAAGATATGGTTATTATGAAAAAGGATGGCATATCACTGCATCACCAGATACTGTATTTAACAAAGAAAATACTGAAACAGATCTAAACAAAGTAAGTTGGTTGATAAGTAAGCTTAGAGAAATCCACTATTACCAGATATTTGAACCACCAATTAGGATAGGAATTCTTTCAGGATACATTCAGGCAAGGAAAGAAAAACCATGTTCATACTATCCTCATTCAAAGTATAGGAAATCTATTCAGTGGATGCTTGACCTAAAAGATGTTAAGAATGATAATGGATCAAATCTATTTCAATCATCTATGACTTCGGTCTCGGATTTGAGTGCGGGTACTTTTTCAATAGTAATAAACCCTTTTGGCGAAGCTTATCCGGAATTAGGTAGTGCGGAAGGTGTAGGTTTCAGAACAATCTTATCTTATATCCAAGATGGTGGGATTTTAATTAATTCTGGAGGCCAACCTTTTGTTTACAGCTGGGATGTAAATACTGGAAATTATAATATGTTGGTTAATTTTATTCCAATACTAAGTTATGAAGAAAGAAATTACGAAGAAGGAATGCCTGTACTATCCAGGAATGAGAGCCTAGCTATTCCTCAAGAAGCTTTGATTCTGAAGAGATATTTCGATGTAGAAACGGAGTGGGATCATCCTGAAAAGGATATAGTAGGTCCAATAGAGGCTGAAATTGAGTTTGATAAAATATTAGGTACTGATCAACCGAAAACCAGCGCTAAAGTCTACAGGCCTGTACGACAATTGTCAGATAACGTTCGACCTCTAGTTCATTGTCCTAAATCATTATGGGATGGTGAAGTTTATCCTGTTGCTGCAATCAAGTACGGAAGAGGATTTTTGATAAGTACTGGAATGAGCTTAGATCAGGAAAGAGAGTACAAATTATTGCTCGATATCGTAAAAAGATTAAGTCTTGTGGGTTATCAAGTCCTTGCAACATCAGACTGATGTTTAGTCTTAGATTATGTATATTGGGGCCCTTCACTATACATAATAGATCGCAAAGATGAAATAGCGATCCTATATTGGATGATGAGAATTATCTACCGCAGTGCAATCAAAAGATGGTTCCTGCCTAAAGCTGGACGCACGTAATCATCACGTATTAGACTCTATATATTTGAGTAGAATTGATAAGCAGTCCGCAGGCCAGTGTGAGGTGTGAATTAGGCAGGGCGACCATTATTTGAGAAGTCACTGCCAATCACCTAATCGCGAATGTTTATATGATATGTTACTTCAGTTGCGAACGAGTTTATACCTAATGTGGGATTGCTAGCAGTCTCTCCGCTAAAGTGAATTTCGTGTTCCCCAGGTTGTAGAGGCTCTAAGAAAACCCAGAATCCATCAGAGATCATCTTAGTACTCCCACTTACCACCCCGAAGATATTATTTTCGGGATATGTTATATTTGACAACGGAGATTCTATACGGTACTCTTCCAAACTCTTCAAATTTGTACCATCTACACTAGCTTGCAAATTGATCGCTTGATCATTGTCAGCTCTAGCGCACGCAAGCAGTTCAGACTCAGTCCTAACGGTAGGATATGAGGCGTAGTCACACATAGAGTTTATCACCGGAAATAGAATTGCTTTCCCTGACGGTACAATACATGTACGCTCAGCGGACCCCCTTGTAGTACCAGCTAGGAACCATACAGGACCATTCTGATTCGTACCGCACTTCTAACTGTGGCTACTACGATTAGCTATACACTAGCTGTAATCATCCTAACTTTGCTCGCAATACGGTTTATCTCTTGGCATAAGTCAAATCGAGACCGTGTGGTCTTCTTATATGGACTATATTCTGTAGCGCTCGCTCTAAGTGCGTTCTTTAGTCTGATTTTTGTTGTAACCATATTGATGGGACTCCCAGCGTATGTGTTGCCACATTTTGGATTCGCTTCTCCAACCCCTGTCCCTGGCTCACTAACAAATGTGCTTTACTACCCCTTTTCAGCATTTTCTATTTTATCCTTCGCCTTGTTATGGGTAGCTACTGCTGCGCTTCTAAGCCATTATTCTCACAAAGTTGGAAAAACACGGTACTGGATCGTAGTTAGCATGCCGTTAGCGTATTTCCTAATACAATTTCTCCCTGTATTTACAGCACTTTTTTTTACTCTAAGTAAGTCTGACCCTGTACTACTTAATATTGTTTATACATTGATCTTTACATTAAGTAAACCAGTAGGAGGAATTCTATTTGGTATTGCTTTTTGGTTTGTGACAAAAAGTCTCAGTCACAGCAATAATATCAGGGATTATATGATTATATCTGCTTGGGGTTTTGTTTTGTTATTTACTTCTGACCAGGCGATCGTATTAGTGACCGCTTCTTATCCACCATTTGGATTGCCATCTGTATCGTTTATGGGATTATCTGCTTACATGATTCTAGTGGGCATTTATTCTTCTGCAATATCGGTTGCTCAGGATGAGAAGTTGCGTAAGTCTATTAGAAAACTCGCGATAGGACAATCAGAATTACTGGACAGCATTGGATTGGCTCAGATGGAACAAGAAATACAGCGGAAAGTAACATTAATGACGCAAAAATACCGGAATGATTTGGTTCAAGAAACTGGACTATCCACATCACTTAGTGATGATGAGGTCAAAGAGTATATAGACGAAGTGATATTAGAGATTAAGAAAATTGACAGTGAGAGGAACAAAAAATAGATATGGCCAAATTTCATAATAGTCAGTGTTCAAACAGTAGCCAATTTTCCTGACGGTACAACCGTTTAGTAGGCAGATCATTTTTACTATATGCTCAGAAACAACAACAAAAACAGATAACAAATGGTGTCAGAGCGCCCAAATTTATTGAATTACTGAAAAATTAGGAAATGGCTCAAATAAATGGAATTAAGCATCTTGAGAAATGCCTATCTCAAGATCATCATCTATTCCCACTACAAATGTTGGAGGTTTGCCGGTTTGACCACGGCCTGCTTCCTTACATTTGGTAGACAGAATTGCCGATCTCAGAACGACGATTTGCTGACAATACCTCCATAATATAGGATATAGTAAGGACAAGAGTGTGTAAATGCCGCTTCAGAATCTGGTGTTCATCATTGCCTCGATATGTTAAAAAAACAGAGTTTCTAATGTATATTACAATTGAAAGTTCTCCATCTATCTGATTATGCGCTGCCAGATTGGAGAATAGAGAAATCTGCCATTAGTGCATCAAATCGTAATTATCAAGTATATTTTGCAGGTTTACCATCTCATACTAGTAATAGTGTTTTTTCAAA
>DASQQK010000316.1:0-5110 GCA_035643435.1 Nitrososphaeraceae archaeon
AAATGTCTGTGGAAATGATGAAATGCCTATAAACGTCGGATGTCAGAACACAAATTCGCAGACCCAAGGTGACGAGAATAGTGTAGCAATAACTGCACAGCAGTCATTCCCAGAATTTGAACTCAAACATGAACCAGAACCCATTGAAAGGTAAAAACTGTACCTATACCATTTTTTTAATTAACAACAAAAGGGCTTAATCACACAAGGGTGACTGATACCATGTGAGTTCCTCAATTTATCAATGCAGGGATGTATTAGATCCCTGCATGCAGGGATGTATTAAAGATTGTCGAATTAGGAGTAGCCTTACTATAGTAACGTACCGTAATCAATGCCACGGCCCCTATGGTGCATGCCTATTTTACTACTTTTATTGTAGTCTCATAAAACTCGACCTAACAAGTACTTGTCCCTGAATATGTTGTTAATTTTGCTTTGCAGCTCTCTTAGTTTAGATCTTAATCCATGTCCACAACAAGGACTACACAACCATCCATTTGATGAATACCCCATGTTTGGTATGTCTTTTGACCTAGCGGGTAGCGCCTCAGGTTTCCTATTGGTTGTGTGATGGCGGTGGCGGCTCGAAGTCTAAGTCTCTTGAGAGAGATGGGAATGAAAAGAAATGGCTGGCAGTTAAGAACTAACTGCGAATCCAACTATTGATTGAGTCTCCACATTTAAATTTTTATCATTCAGTGCTCTCTTGTGTCTCATGTTTTATTGTACTGAGATTTAGGACATAAGAAACTTATGGCAGTGTCTGAGCAGGACCTAGCTAAAGCCAACACTCAGATACCAAAGTTAAGTCATATTGATAAGCATCCTGCCTGTTTATTATAGTGATATAAACTCCAACCACCGGCAAAGAATGCATTGGTCTGCATGTCTGACGCAATCGGGGGATAGGAAATGAGGAAACTGGTAACTCTGGTACATTCCCACCCCCATTTCCAGTCCCCGACAACTTAGGGTTCCACAAATATGGTATTATTCATAATATTCTCGTATTATAAGGACGGACGAGTCAAATCAAGGCTAGTAACGCAAATTATGCAAGTTATGCGGTTATACTTTTTAACTTAGTTTTTCAACTTTGCTGAAAACTTATTTTTTATGTCGGGCGCTAGTTTTTCTCTTTTTCGATTTCTTCCCTGTTCTAGGGTCCTTACTTTGGGCTCTCTCCACAGACGCAACATAGGCCGCGGCGCGTTTATCTGGCAATCCCTTGCTCTTCTTTATTGCTTCCTTTGCACTAGCAAAATCCTTGTAAGTTTTCTTTCCTAGCTTTACAGGCATTTTTAATTCAACTCTAAATATGATATAAATTATTTAAGGATCTTAGTATCGGAAGTCGGGAGTTACTTCCCATGGGAAATGACTCACTTACCCGTGTGATGGACCCCATGACTCAGCTCTATCTGCTCGGTTAGTTTGATCACGTCCGCATCTAATGACCTAATTGCAATACACAACTGTGAGCAAGATAACAAACCTTAAAGGAAGAGAAGCGCCACATGTTCGCATCTTTCATGACTGTAACTAGAATATCTTTACAGAATGGCTAGGGCAATTGGGAACGAACCTAGTGTGTTTCTGAAGATGTGGGGTCAGAACACTCAGCACCAAAATATCAGTGTGATCCAGAACAATTCATTAGTAGATCTTATTTTTAATCACTATTTCGGAGAAATCCAAATAATGCCGACTGACCTGTTCCGGGATTTTAAAAGAGTACTCTAAGACTACAAACGTGGATTTTAGTCATGACCACTTACTCCCACAAAATCCAGAGTGGATATCACGCAAGATCAGGGAAATAAAAGAGGATTTGAAAATAGTGTATTTGTTGTGTAGTCAGATAAAACTCCGAAGTAACGAAGAAAATATTCTCATAACTGCGAGCCAGCTTCTTGAAAGTTTATTTAATAAAGCCTTATATCCTTATTTGCCACTGTAGGCTGACTGTCTATGCAGTCAGCATCGGGAATAAGAATAGTCAGCGTGGTTCGCTTTGGCTCAGTTTCCTTTGAACAGGATCGATCTTTATATCTATAAACTGGTTCTATCTGTCAAGGCCTGTCCGTGCGACAGGAATCTGCTGCCGTAGGTCGAAGACCCATCCCCTTGTAGCTGAGCGTTTTTCTTTTCGTTCAGCTCTTGAGAACGTAACCTCAATGTGCGAATAGAGTTAATATATTTGTAGTTTATCTGCAGCAGGAACAAGTATTATTACGCTTATTCGCGTTCGAATATTTCTCTAAATACTTGAATTGAGTAATCTAATTATTTTTACCAAGTCTTCAATCACGTTTGGGTCAAGTGTATCTACAATCTCAATCTTTCTTTTGACCATCTCTTTAGCTTCATCTATCTTGATGCTCGACCCCTTTGAATCAGCCTTTTCTTTAGTCTTCAATGATACAAGTGTCGATCATACATAGCACACAAACTTAAAATACTCACATCACAAGTCACCACACAAACTTAAATACTCCTCAAACCCTGTTCTTACGTCTTCTTGCATTAAATATAGATTCTTTTTAATAGATTTTCTAATACATTCAAGAGTTTTCGCACTCTGTCGCCCCAGAGGTGCAATGTCCGAATCTTTCTCATTTGAATATAGATGGAATTTAATCCTTGTGTCATATGAGCCATATTTTGAATGATATATTTCAGTCGCATCATCTTCAATTCTATGAAGTAGCTGTCTCACCTCTTGATCTGATGTATCTTCGCTTTTGTTGTGTAGCATGGCTGCCAGCAATTCATTTAAGCCTCCCATACTTCAACCGTCAACCTCAACCTTCATAAATTTATTAAGTAGCAGTAGGCATTCGTATGCTAGAGAATGTGCTCCATAATATGAAAAACAAGCTGAATTTGTGCTCATTTAACGAGTAATCATATCAAAGAGTGGGTAACCGCAGTTCGCGCCACCGGGTTCAGACTCCCTAGGTTGACAAGACATTAAAGCGGTTTCAAAAAATTTATGAGGAGCTCAGATATTCCTAGAGAAATACCATGAGGGAAAAAGAAGTTCTTGTAAAATGAAATCAAAACCCAGGACAGTTAAAACTGATGATGATGATAATGACAGAACACAAGCCATAGAAATTGCAGCCTAGATCTAGAATCCGGAGTTAGTGAAACTTAATGAGTCTATTTCCAGATGAAGACGTTCTTGCCAAAGAGATATACAATGCGTTTGATTTTATGAGGAATTTTATCTGCAACTCCTCCAATAGCCATTCCACCGTAACTATGACCAACTAAAATTACTTCATTGAAGTCTTCATACTCAAAGACTTGAATTATATCGAGGATATGAGTATACAAATCAATATCTCTATGTACCAAATGAGTCCTTTCGCCTAGGCCGGTAAGAGTCGGTGTGTAAATAACATGACTTTCCTTTATTAAAAGAGGAGTTAATTTTTTCCAACACATACGTTGTGCTCATAGATAGTACTTGTTTATCTCCTCTATTTAGCCACTCCGTTTTAACTTTCCCCAGGGAGACAACGTAACAGATGTTTGAGCAGCAGACCTATTAGGAGTATCTCCTAATCTGGTATCCTCTTTCTCAACTCTTCCCGTCTATACCTCAGGGCGACCTCTGATATTCCAGCAGTTTCAGCAAAGTATTTCAGACTTTTGTCTAAGTTACCGCATCTTAGATATGAAATATAAAGAACCGTTGCAGCAAGACACATTGGGGATCTGCCAGCTGAAATATTGCTCTTCATTATGTCTTTCATATATTCAACTGAATACCTCTTGACTTTTTCATTTACATCAGTTTTGTTTGCTAGCTTGACTAGGCATCTCACCGGATCTACCAAAGGTACTCTTAGATCAAGCCCTGATACTACTGCTCTATATGCTTTCCACATTTCCTTACGTTTAATATCAGTTACTTCGGCAATCTCTCTGAAGGTCCTTGGAACCTCTGCTTCCCTACAGGCTATGTAAACACAAGCTGCTATAGTACCCGTTCTTGTTCTACCTTTCACTATCTCTTTTTGCTGTGTTTTTCTGTAAATATAAGCTGCTTTCTCTATTACAGGGGAGGGTAAAGCTAACTTTTCCTTCAAGTTATTGAGCTGGCGAAATGCGTATTTGCGACTGCAGTCTACTGAGCCTCTGGTCTGCGTACGATAATCCCATATCCTTATTCTCTTAATTATTGATCGTGCTGATGCTTCAACAATCGTATTGCCAGAATAGTCTTTAGAATTTCTTCCAATCACCGTAGAAAGGCCTAGACCATGTATGGCAAGAGACACTGGTTTTCCTACCCTGCTCTTTGAACTAAATTCACCATCATTGGTAAGAGCACGCCATTCGGGCCGGCTATCTATTATCTTCTCGGAAACGACTGTTCCACAACTGATACATACAACCTCGCCAGTTATCGGATCAGTCATAACGTGAGTATGGGAGCGCTTCTCGCTACATGTTTCAGTTATATCAGAATTCTTAAACACAACGCTAAATACACCAAACTATGAGTAAGTGCGCATTGCAGAGATTTAATCCCTTTGAAATAATATAGATAGATTCCTCTGTTTGCCCTCGGCCTATATGCCAAGGAAGCAATAAAGGCTGAAGTGCAGATACATCTGCCGGAATGGCTAGAGAATGGCTAGAGGATGGTATCAATAATCATAAATGCAATAGATGCAATTGCCGCACTAGTTGGGATTGTAATTAACCAGGCATACACAATTTTCTTTCCAACACCCCATCTAACTGCGGAAAGTCTTCTTGTTGAACCAACACCTATAATGGCACCTGAGATAGCTTGGGTAGTACTTACTGGAATGCCTAATCCAGCCATTGCAGTAAGGATTACTCCTCCGCCAGTTTCTCGGCGCCCTTGAGGCTATTTTCTTCTGGAAATCCCTCATGGATATTGAATTTATCTACAAGCTCTTGAGCTTTGATCCTTAAGGCGTCAAGATATTGTCCCTAGCCTGCAATTTCATCTTGCAACCTCCTGTAGGTCTTAAGTAGCTCATTTATGTCATAATCTTTTTCTGTGAAGAATTTAGCATATTTCACTAGAGTTGGGGCAAGGGCATATCAAAGCAAATGTCAT
>DASQQK010000317.1:0-3550 GCA_035643435.1 Nitrososphaeraceae archaeon
GCCCTTATCAGAATTATTGCAAATAATAATTCTTTTCCATCAGTGAAAATCGAGTGATGAACTATGTCAGATTCAATATCTAACCCGGTGCTTTTTCTGATTTTGTCTCTCAATATTTTTGTATCATAAGGCAATTTATTATTCAATCCAATTGGCTTCCAAGATTTATCTTCTACACCAACAACAATATAACCACCACCAACGTTTTTCATCGCCAGGGCATCTTTTCCGAAACAAGCACAACCATAATCGCTTTCTAATTCCAATGATTCTTTAAAATCTAAATGCTCGCACTCTCCATGACATTCCAATAAATAACGAAGAGCTGAAACAGATAGATCTCCATTTGATGCCATTTGTCGAATCTTAGAAATATTCATAATTTGCTCCAATAGAAGGCAATTAATTCCGGTGGGTTTAGGAAATTCGTGCAGGCCACCACTTTTTGTAATATAAAAAATTATTAACAACCAGTGGATGAAACTTTGACATTAGTTAGCGAGCACTTGAAATTGGACAGATATCAGAAATATTCCTCTGATGTCGTGAAAACATCCGCAGTTAGTCAATCTTCTAATACGATCTTCATAAAAACTTTACCAATTTCGTTCTTTTCGAATCCCTCCATAGGACCAAAAGTTAGTCCTTTTACGACATTCAGACTAACCAAACCGCAAAATGCCAAATCTTGTAGAGTTTCATCGTCTGGAGGCTCTCGATCAGGAGATTCGTCATAAAACTTCTTCAATCCATCGATGTTGTAAATTTTTATTCGATCAATTGCCGTAGCAAGTTTTTGATAAGTTGGATACTCAATGCGGCCTTCTACATAGGCTCTGAACGCTCTACCCAAAAGTTCAGGTTTGTCCACATCGTCAAGTCGATGGAGTAATAGTAGCAAATTTTCACCTACACGCTGTCTAAATTCCTCGTCTTGTTCTAACTCCTGAATAAATCTTGCTCTTTGTTCTACTGGTATGTCCTTAAGATTTGACAGGAATTTAGAAATCTTCTCTAAAAACAGGTAGTTGGACACGCTGATCCCAAATTTCGCTAATTTTAGAATGCCGCCAAGGAAAGGAACATCTTTCAATAATCCATTTTCAAGGAGTTCATCAATTCCTAATTCCCCAATGTCCGTTGCAAGATCAGGCAAATCGGATCTACCTATGACCTTCAGCAAAGAAGTTCCTAACGTTTGAGAAGTGGATTGTTCGTTGCTCTCGTTCATAAGTATTAATACCTCAGCCAAATCGCATTTCAAAAGCATCTTTTCCTGATGAAATGGCTGCACCCCAGATAATTAGTTTTACTATTTCATGCTTCTCATAAGACTTTTATAAACCTTTCCTATCTCCGTTTATATTTTCTCAAGATGCGTTGCTCCACAGGGACAGATAAAACCTGAATTACCATCGTACCCAACATACTGATAACAACTCTTTTCTTGACAGCGCACCAAACCTTCTATGAATTTCCATTTTTCAAGAACTGATTTCATTTCTTCTAAAGTTAGTTGAATGTCAGGATTCTTCCAATGAGCGCATAGGTTACGAAATCCTGACTCATCTTGTAGTTCTTCAACTGCTTTATATAACGGATGGTTCTTTGTCAGTTTGTCTTTAATTCGCACTCGAAATCGGTCCATAAGGGGCTCGAGCGTATATTCATTTTTCTGGTTATATTTGATTAATACTTCAAAAGCCTCGCATAGTTCCTGGAGCTGCTGCTCTAAAAAAGGGCCCAGATTGCGCCCGGCCCTCACAGGCTCATCATCCTCGATTAATTCTGCAATGATTTCAATGGGAGCGTATGCGTCTTCTATAAAGGGGCCTGAATTAGGTTCATATCTCTTAATCCTCTGCTTTATCCAATTCGGGAATGATGAATAAAGGCGATCGCACCATACGCTGTCGTGAGTTAATAACAATACTTGGTGTTCGGTAAATTCTCTTTTCAATAGATCGATTACTTTTGGACGTTTGTATCCATCGAAGCTATTAATAACATCATCCAGTATCAGGAATCTAAATTTATCGTTGAAGTATTTTGCGGAAGCCAGGAAAATCGATAACCCAAAACTGTTGAGCTGGGATTCGCTTAGGTATCGATAAGCCGGAAAGACAGGTTCTCCATGAAATTCGACCTGTAGCTCGACTGCCCGATCAACATCGGTCAAGAGTTTTAGTTCAGGCTTCCCTAAACCATCAGTATCACTCTCTAGCAATCCAAAATACTTTTGTACATCTTGAGAAATCACATCAAATCTTTTCTGTACGTTGTAAATGCTGCTCCGAACATAATCATCAACGATTTCTTCGAATTTATTGGCGATATCATCTAATGAACTGATTTTCTCCTGAGAATCCTCTTGTCTGGTCCAAAGATTAATACCTGTTTCTAATTTGGAGTAGTCCATAACAAGGTTTTTCCTGCTTGTATCGTGTTCCAAGATTTGAATCCTATTGGATATCATTTTAATGATGGCGGATTCCTTATCCTCCAATTTGCTAAGAACTTCATTAAGTTCTCGCAGGTTAGCCTCAAGCAGTGTGACAGTTTCCCGACCTAATTCTCCTAATTCTGCTGCAACAAGTTTTCTTATGCCTGCCAGGCTGCCTTCGAGTTCCTGAATATGGTCACGCAATTCGTTAAGAGAATACGTATCTGCAAATACTGCGAATTCTTCAAGGATGCTCTCGATTCTCTCCCCGAGAAATCTTTCTTTTGGTAAAAAAGCGATGACTTCTTTCTGGCTTTTCAGAAAATTGTCTCGAGTTTCTTTTAGTTGCTTCAGACTAGATAGCTCAGTTGAAATATGGGCGTGGAGATCACCCTCATATGGCTGATTGCAGAGCGGGCAAACGCCGACTTTTTCACCTTCCCTTTCTAATTGCAGAATTATTTCGTCCGCCTTTTCGTAGAGATCTAGGAGCAACATATCGGCGACGTCTCGTTCAGTTTTTACGAACTGCTCCACTGCCCTCGCGAGACTCTTAATCTTGGAATTCGGTTCTTCTGGATAAGGAATCGATTTTATCGCTTTGGTGAGCCGATGGAGGGACGATAATTTATTGGATATGGGGTCGTCTTGAACCTGTTTGGCTATCTCTTCCTTTGCCTTTTCAAATCCAGATTTTTCCGAAACCGGGCCAATCTTGTAACGCTTAAGGATTCGATTTAACGACTTTAGAATTCGCTCACTGGTTAGACTGTCCAATTCCAAATGACCCTTGAGCTGATCTTCAATCTCCTCATTCTTGCTTGTGAGTTCGTCAAGATCTTCTCTTAGTTTTCTCAGGATTCGTCGGAATGATTTTTGAATCTCGACCTGAGGCGTAAATCCCATTAATTGAGCAAGCGCGTCATATCTGTCAGCCTTGGTGAGATAAACAAACCTGGTCAGATCCTCGAATCTGATGTGACAAGGGTGAGGAGATAGGGAGCGTAATTTTTCGATATCTCCGACTGAAGCAGGTTTCGTGATCTTATCGTGGTTGTAGTCAAGTCGAATTGTACCTAAAGCGTTATCCTTGGAAATAATTTCAAC
>DASQQK010000318.1:0-31049 GCA_035643435.1 Nitrososphaeraceae archaeon
ACAGCCAAATGTTACAATCAGAGTCTGCCCGAGAGGATGGGTATGCCATGCAGTACGTGCCCCAGGTTCAAATGTGACACTTGCACCTGCAGCCCGTGCAGTATTCTCTGGTTGAAATAATGGATCTATTCTAACTGCCCCTGTGAAATACTCATTTGATCCTTTTGTAGAAGGTAATGAGCCTACTCGTTTAATATTCATTCTTTATCTTTCCTTTATTAACTCATATTACTTCAACACTTAAATGGATATCTTCGACTTGGATGGAAAGTGATGCATTGCAATGATCTTTGTATGTTTCCTGTATTTTTTATCACTTAATACCCTTTCCAATCACAGCTTTTGTCTGTGACCCACCTCTCCTTCATCCCTATCTGGTCTAGCGGTAGCAAGTGTTATGATTAAGGTCCTATCAAAGCTGTTAATATTAGACATACGAGAAGAACTAGAATAAGAACTACTAGAAGAAGAGGAGGGGGGAAGAAGAAAAAAACTTGCTAAAAAGTAGATAGCCAGTATGACGATAATCATGATTTCCAGGCAGAATTATAACATTAGGACAAACATCTGTAAATTTCTTGATTCCAAATGCATTAAACGTCAGAAATACTTTTTGCAAAAGAAATGAAGATCATCCACATATTATACAACAAAAAAAGCGAGTAAAGACACACCATATGTCATATCATCCTATTTACTATTCCTATTTACTATTCATGCAGTGATATTATAGTCGCTGAATCATTCTTTAGGTGTCCCCTTGGGTGTCAGAACCTAATTTTATTGGGCATTATTATGGAATAAGAGTCTGGCTATCAATGAATCTAGGATCGACATCCTATAAGACAAGGGGTCATATAGTTTCAGAATATGGCTTGTACTTTTGCACTAGATCTGAGAGACGAAATCTTTTTCCTCCAACTATCTTTATATCAACGCTAGCTTTTCCGTTTTCTGTCGTAATTATGTTATACGAATTTTCAAAGAAGCCTCTAAATCGTGCTGAAGAAGCTGTTCCTGCATATGCAATTTCTAAGGGCCCCAAGTTCCATACCCATGGTCTATGTTTGTGACCGCAAAGAACTAAATCCACTTTGGATTGAAGACACGCTCTAAGAGTGTCTCCCGCATCAAGTATGATTATTTTATCAGTTCCTGTGTCTGGTATTCCAATTAAATGATGATGCATTGCAACAATCTTTAATTTGTTTTTATAATGGCTCAGAGTTTTTTCGATCCAAAGATTTTGTCTATATCCCACTTCACCTTCATCTCTATCTGGGCGTGCAGTTCCAAGGATAATAATTACTGCATCTTCAAATTCATGTACATGCGTAGGACTAGAGGGAAAGAACTTTTTAAACGGAAGATAGCCAGTATGCCGATAATCATGATTTCCTGGTAACACTATTGTGTTTGCACAATCAAGCCTATTAACTTCAAGTTTAGCTCGCTCAAACTCAAGCACCAAACCTTCGTCGGTCAAATCTCCTGTTATTACTATTACATCCGGCTTTAGCTCTCTAATTTCATTCACAACAATATCAAATGCATCTTGTTTGAAAAGACCTCCAATATGAATATCTGATAACTGAACTATCTGCATTATCTGTCTTGCTTATGTATGGTATATAATTGTGAATGTATCGGCGCCTTGGCCTGGTTCGCTTTACAAGATGCTGAACATAGGTAAGAAGAATTGCAGATGAATTAGTAAAACGCATTAAAGCAGATTTATAGTAGTTCCATTCATTTTCGGATATTCGGATATTTCAGGAATTCACTACATCATATAACACATGGGATATTATGAGTTGCTTGCTTTCATGGAGAGTCCCGAATCAAGAATTCAGATGCTATAGGCTTCACGTAATTTCTTTTTACAAGTATGCGATTGATTGGATGGATCCATCTGAAACTTACTTATTATACAACTGCGGGCTAAAATCAATAAATTTTTGGGCACTTGGTAAGAGAATAGTTGCTCTACTGGTTGGGTACTCTTTCTTTTTATTTAATGTTAACCATGAGCATCAATTATTTCTGAGATATCCTTCTTTACGCAAATCTGCAAGCACTAACATTAATGTATCGTAATCAATATTGATCTCATTCAGAATACGCGAAGTATCGGATGTTTTTTGTTTCTTAATGAATCTTTTTACTATTTCCTTTTGCTTTTGATACGAACGATTCTGCAATTAGTTTCCAGATTAATTAGATACAGATGTACTAAATGAATCATTGGCTTGATCCACTACCAATTTGAAGCATTACATTACATGATTACTGTCAAGTTAAAAGAGGAGACGTACAAAATGCTAGCCCATGGTAGCGATCATAAGTAAGTCAGGAATAGATAATATCTTAAGGTTGCTAAAATAAATCTCTCCATTTTCTTTTCTCATCCTCTTTTCTCTAGTTTGAAAAATACTTCTAATTAAAATTTGACTTATTTCCAGATGTGATAAGCACTTAAAAATAACGAATATTTACAGTTTCAAACAACAGATGACTTTGGCTTTTGTATGCATAACTACTATTCTACTATTTCATTTTTTAACTTGTTGAATACATGTTTGATTTCTTCAACTGATGTATTATCTTCTAGTGTTGTTAGATCACCTATCGAATCTTCTCTATTTGCTATTGATTTAAGTAGTCTTCGCATTATTTTTCCACTTCTTGTTTTAGGAAGTTTACTTACAAAATAGATCCCTTCTGGCACCGCAATAGGCCCTATGGTTTTTCTTATATGATCAGTAAGTACTTTTCGTAGTTCTTCTGTAGGTAGATATCCACTACGCAACACTAAAAATGCAATTATGGATTCGCCTTTCTTCTGATCCAACCTTCCTGTTACACCAGCTTCAGCAACAGCTTCATGTGAAACAAATGTACTTTCTAGCTCCATTGTACTTAGTCTATGACCTGCAACTTTAAGCACATCATCTGATCTACCTAAAAGCCAAAAATAACCATCTTCATCCCTTAATGCATAATCGCCTGTATAATACATACCCTTAAACTTATTCCAGTACAAATCATGATAGGTTTTATCGTTCCTCCAAAGAGTCATCAGCATTCCAGGCCATGGTTTCTTGATCATCAGATATCCCTTCTTATTTGCATCAACAACTTTTCCATGTTCATCTACAATAACCATATCTATTCCAGGTACAGGAAATGAAGCAGAACCAGGCTTCATTGGAATAGTATCACCTATTCCAGTACATGTACTTAGCATAATACCACCTGTTTCAGTTTGCCACCATGTATCAACTATAGGACAGTTTCCTTTCCCTATAGTCTTAAAATACCACTGCCACACATCAGGATTGATAGGTTCGCCTACAGTCCCCAATAAACGAAGAGACGATAGATCAAATGACTTGGGTGTATTATCTCCAAACTTTATGTACATACGTAAAGCAGTGGGAGTAGTATACAAGATCGTTGCTCCATGCTTTTCGACTACTGCCCAATATCTATCAGTTGTAGGATAATCGGGTGTTCCCTCGTACATTATTTCAGTTATACCATGCATAAGAGGGCCATAAACAACATAGCTGTGTCCTGTAATCCATCCAACATCAGCAGTACAAAAGAATATGTCTGTAGATCTGAAATCAAAGACCAATTTCGCGGTAGCATATAAATGTGTAAGGTAGCCACCAGTACTGTGCAGAACACCTTTTGGTTTCCCCGTAGTTCCTGATGTGTATAGAATAAACAATGGATGAGTACTAGCTAGAATCTCTGGTTTACAATATTGTTCCTGCTCATTCTGAACAATCTCATGCCACCATACATCCATATTAGTCATTTTAATATTATTAGAAGCTCTTTTTAATACGATGACCTTTTCTAAAGAGGGGATTGACAAGGCAGCTTCATCGACGATCTTTTTTAATTCTACAATCTTACCTCTACGATAACCTCCATCTGCAGTTATTATAATTTTAGATTCAGAATCATTAGCCCTATCAGCTAAAGCCTTGGCACTGAAACCAGAAAAAACAACTATATGTGTTGCGCCAATTCTTGCACATGCGAGCATTGCAATTGTGACTTCTGGGACCATCGGAAGGTATATAATAACACGATCACTTTTTTTTACTCCTAGTCTTTTTAATGCATTCGCAAATATATTGACATGTTTGAATAACTGGTAATAAGTAATCGTTCTTGTTTCCTCATTTTCTCCTTGCCAAATAATTGCTGCCTTATTCTTGAATTGTGAGTCCACATGCCTATCAATACAATTTACGGAAGCATTTAGTAAACCTCCATCAAACCATTTTGCAAAAGGGGGATCCCAAGTTAATATTCTATTCCAGTACTTGAACCATACCAAATTTTTTGCTTGTTGTTCCCAGAACTGTTCTGGATCTTCTACAGCACTCTTTCTAAATATATTATATTTCTTACCTTGGAGAGATATTTTAGCTCGCTTGATATCTTCATAGATCTTTGATACCTCATTAGATTTGAGGTCAGACATTATATTATGTTAAAAGATCCAAATAATTTTAAAAACCTTATGGGGGAAATTAATTATATGAAAGCTCCTAAATGCCAAGGATCATGCTATAAGGTATAACTTCAACATAGAAGTTTCTTACTGTAGAATGTGTCAATATATTAAAATAAAGAAATTCAGTGTATCTAAATTGTGAAATACAGAAGCAGAACAGAAATAGTGGCAATGATCCTAGAGGCTGCAAATGGAGGAGCAACTAAGACAAAAATAATGTATAAGGCTTTCCTTAGCTACGCACAGCTAAGAGAATATCTTTCGGTACTTATTGAGAACAACTTATTAGAGTATCTTGAGGGTTCTCAAACATACAAGACAACTGAGAAGGGTCTGAATTTTCTAAGAATGCATAATGAAATAGGCGAGCTTTTACAGACATCTGCAAAACAAGGCGCAGTCTAAAAACCTGAAAATAGATATTTACAAATCCTCCTTTTTTATATCATATTTATTAATCTGTTAGTTTTTTATTTTTTGCTAAAACCTAAAATTTAATCATGTTGTAGAACTTGGTTAAGCCAACTAGTTTCGGCCTCATCATCAGTTTCCTTGCTGATGGTCTTAGGATTATTACTATTATTATAATCACTGTCCGCTCCTGCTGCTGCACTAACAGATTGAGGACCTGTAACAGAGAGGTTGTCTTCAGGAGATTGCAAATTTGATTCAGGGTTTGAATCAGATTTTGGTTGATCTGGTATAGAAGGATTTTGTACTGAATTCAAATCTATCTTCTCAAATGTCTGTTGATTTAACCTAGATATGACGTTATTAATCTCTCCTTTTTCCAAATTAATATGTTCTATTAGGTCGTTCGTAGACAGGCTAATTTGTTGATACGTTTCTTCGGGAATCTCATTGCTTCTATACTGTAACTTAGCATCAAATAGTACTGATTTTATATTCTGGCTTTCCGTGTCTATCTGATTCAGTCTTTCTTGTAGTTGTTCCATAACTATTTTTCCTTTATCCTCAAGATCTTGCAATCTTTTTTGATACTTTATATATACTAATTCTACGTCCTCCCTCATCAAATCATTGGCTGTAACCATCTCCTGTAATGCTTTAATCCTTTGTAATGCAAGGTTTTTCTGTCTAAGTAATTTCTGTACATCCAATCTCCATTTGGGAATAAATATTACATAATCACCCTGGACTAATAATTGCTCGTACATTAATTGCTTTAATCCTGCATAACCGCAATCTACACTAACTGATTCTATAGAGCCATCAATATCTGTTATCATACCAATAACTTTTCCCATGTAGGTTCCGTACATATCCTTAACCTGTTTACCAATAAACTCTAATTTTACTTCACTCATGCAAACGCTTTATTAAGCTGATATAATGGCAATATTGTCAAAAATATTGAATAATTTGGTAAAAGAGTTATCACAGTCCAGTCCAACTCGAAAACTTTTGCTGTTACGTAGCTTCTATAATATATGTCTACGCTATCCCAGGGGGTTTGCCCCCATGTTCCATCACATTTTCTAGGTAGTTCATTTGCTGTTCCATAAACTTTTTGCGTTTTTCTTCCTCTTCTAACTCTTTCATATCTAAAGGAGGTATTCCTAGAATCTTTGTTAATGTGTTTAGAATAGCCTTAACAGTAGCAGGTTGGATAACATTAGGATTATCGATTTCGCCTAGAATGCACATAGCATTCAATCCTCTTTCCTTTGCAAGTCCTAATATTAGACCATTAAATCCTATAATCTGTCCTTCTCCCTCTAAGATGTTCATATTGAATTTACTTATCTTATCAACAATCTGTTCATTATTTACTGCGCCATACACTTCACCTGAAGTTGAGGTAGAAGTATTTTGTCTCAAGGCTGCGCCTATTGAGTACAATATTTTTGCATCAACTCTTTCAGCCATTTTCAGAACTTCAAAGCATATTTCGTACAGTCTTCGTGGATCAGAAGGGTTAAAATCTCCCGTAAATATTACAAGATTATATTTAGATACCCAATAAAATTTATAGCTTGATTGAACATACCTAATGACACCATGATTATATGTTACAAAAGGTGGCCAAAATGCATAAATTTCGGCGAAGAGATTAGCTGCGAGTCTAGTAGTCAAAAGAGTCATTCCCATACCTGCAACATTGCCCATATCAGGTAAAGCGGCAATCATAGTTGGTTGGGAGACAAAAGTGGGAATCTTGTGAATCTTTAAATTAAGCATACTCTACTGATGATAGAATTATTTCTGGAATAAAAATTATTACAAGATGGATTTAAATATAATTTAGACTTGAAGTTTTATCACATACATGTCAGTGGAAAATAAATCTGTTGACATCAATTCCGAAACAGATGAAGCAATGAAATACTGTGTAGAGTGTGGAGCGAAAATGTCCAAAAAGTTGCGGATTTGCCCTGCCTGTGGAGAAAGTCAGATTTAGATTTACCCATTATTTTTGTTCTATCTAGGAAGTTCTAATTTTGTTTAATAGATGAATTAAACTATTAAATGCTAATTCTAGTATCAGGTAATCCATCTAATCTAGTGATCATTTCCCATTCTATTATTGCCGCACCTAAGAGTAGGATTACTACAACTCCTATCTCTACTAAAGTAGATAGGAGATATTCTCTCCAATACTTTCTCTTCAATAAAGAATAGAAGAGCATACCGCTTCTGGATATTGCAAGGCCATAGGCAAGAATTTCCATTAATCCGAAAGGAGTAATAAGAATCAGTAGAGGTGAAACATCATTAAGGTTGGCAGATGTTGATGCTATTGCATTAAATACCATGCCTGTTGAAAAACCAGAAAAGATTCCTAGGCCTACACCTAGTAATGGAACAAACATGCCCAATGCAATCTTTGCATTATTAATGAATATCCCTGTCTGATCAATATCTTTAATTTGATCCATGAACCGGTTTTTTAGCTCACTTACTTCTGAGCTGCTCATATATATTGATGAACCCCAATAATACGAGATAAGAAAAGTGATTATACCAAATGCAAAATACAGTAAACGTCTCTTGATGGTGAAATGCAATCCAGTGTACGGGTATTTGCTCCTATAATTATTTGTAGTTATTATTCATTTGTTTGTTACAGAAATGTAATTAAACATGGCGCTTTCATAGTCAGGGTGGACAATTTGGATTTCGGAACAGAAATATCCAATGCCCTATGTTTTGCAATTAGTAAAGGATATCAGATACATCCTGACGCTTTTGAAATGCTCAAAGGGCTTGATATAGATATTCTAAGGATCATTCAAGACGCTATTAAGGCCAAAGTAACTAGTAAAGATAATGATAATTCTATAATTCTGGTAGAAGATATAAAGATAGTTATTGATAAACATTCCAAAAAAAATGGAGAATCTCAAAGTCAAAACAGTTCTTGCAATAAGTCTTCATCATCATTAGATTTATTACATCTACACAATAGTGATACTTCAGAACCAGTATCATATAAAGTACTTTTAGATCCAACTCCCATAATTAATAGTGGAGAAGGAGTTGAAGGGTATACTTCACTATTTAGAAGCAGATATGAGAAATCTATGCACATATTGTCATTACGTCCTGATAGTAGACGAATCACAAGAATAAAAACTCTGAAGAAAAAGAATGTGAATACTGGAAATCAGAAACCATATATGCGATATGAACAAATTTCGGGACCATCTCCAACAATGGTTGTAGCTGGTTTGGTTATGTCAAGACAGTTCAAGCGTCATGTATTAGAAATAGCGATAGATGATTTTAGCGGAGATTTACATGTAGTGGGTATGACTGAGGATATAAAAAAACAGGGATCGTTGATCACCACAGATCAAATGGTTATGTTAGAATTAGAGAACGGCGGAAAAAGTCAAGATTTGATTTTAAAAAATATAATATCACCTGACATTCCAGAACATTTACCAAATAGAGCCAAATCTGAATCCTACGTAGTATTAATCTCAGATTTGCATGTAGGAAGTAAATATTTCATGGAAACTGCATTTATGAAATTTTTGAATTGGATTTCATCAGCTGATGATGAAATTGTAAGGAAGATCAAATTTCTATGTATTGGTGGTGATCTGGTCGATGGCATAGGAATATTCCCTAATCAAGACAAAGAATTGCTTGAATTAAATATTAATAGTCAGATGTCACATGTAATAGACCTACTCTCACGTATACCTAATCACATTAATGTTTTTGTTATTCCTGGAAATCATGATCCGGGTCGGAGAGCATTGCCACAACCTTCCATTCCTATGCAAAACTCTGAAAGACTTTATACATTTCAAAATTTCAAGATGCTTGGAAATCCTAGTTTAATCGAATTGAATGGTGTAAAGATATTAATGTACCATGGACAGAGTCTAGATGACATTATAGGTACGATTCCGGATCTAAGTTATGCTAAGCCCGCGGAGGCTATGAAAGTATTATTGAAGGCAAGGCATCTTTCTCCTATTTACGGAGAACGTACTCCCATAGCCCCCGAACAAGAAGACCATATGGTAATTACTGAAGTTCCAGACATATTTCATTCAGGACATATACATGTTCTAGATGCTCAAAATTACCGTGGAACATTAATAGTAAATTCTGGAACTTGGCAGGGGCAGACAAACTTTCAAAGGACAATGGGCATTATACCCACTCCTGGAGTTGCAGTTATAGTTGATCTATCTACTCTTCAACCTTTTATAATGGACTTTAATCAATAGAGAGTAACCCTGTGAAAATAGAATCCTCTTTCAAGGCTTCCTTCACAGTAGAATGTGGCACGGTGACCCTAATTTTTTGCGACCTACCATATCTTCCTTGACTTACTACATCACTAGTTATTAGTCCTAATTGATCTAACTCACTCATTATTTGGGTTATTCGACGTTGGGTCAATGGTTCTTGCTCAATATGTCTACATATATCTGAGTATATTTCATATACTTCTCCAGTGTTACCATTTCTTGATTTCAATACCGCTAACATTATCATTTTGGTATGTGTTGTTGAATTTCTCAAAACCTCATAATTTGTATCCTTTTCAATTTTTTCTTGTGCTAATCTAATATGCTTTTCTTCAACTTTATTTGCACTTTCTATTTCTGCAATTTCAGCTGCTACTCTTAAAAGGTCAATCGCCTTCCTGGCATCTCCATGTTCCCTACCGGCCATAGCTGCACAAAGATTAATGGCTGCACTTGAAACAACGCCTTCATTAAATGCTACCACTGTCCTTTCTGTAAGGATTCTTTGCAGTTGCTCTACAGTATACGGATTGAACACCAACTCTTCTTCGCTAAGACTACTCCTAACTCTTGGATCAAGTTTATCCTTAAATGTTAGACTATTAGATATTCCTATTAGGCTAATAAATGATTCAGTTGAGATTCTCTCGTTTGCCCTAGTGAAATTATAGAGTATATCATCCCCATTCTTTTCCACTAGGGAATCAATTTCATCTATAACAAGAATTACATAAAGTTTTTTCTTTCTTTGAATAAATTCTAATATTCTATCGGTCGCTTCACCCATTGATAAGCCTGTAAAATGAACCTGTAATTTTTTTTCTCCTTTATTGATGCCCATCTTTTCTGCAATTTCATGCAAGACCTTATATGCTGTATTAGCATTCTTTGCGTTTACAAATGGCACTATTAATTCTATTCCTAATTCATCGCCCTTAATAGAAAGTCGGTGTAAGACGTTCTTAACCACTGCAGTCTTTCCTGTTCCCGGTTTACCAAACAGCAATAAATTAGATGGTCGAGATCCTTTTAAAACAATAGACAAAGTATGTGCGATAGTCTTACTCTCTTCGTCTCTGAATGGAAGCCGATCAGGCACATAATCAATAGTTAATGTTCTTCTATCTTTAACTAGTGATGACGTCACTGAAGCAGCTTTATCGAATATATTATCAAGGCTATCATCATTCAAATTTATTCATCATTCCCATTACCATGTAGATATTCCCCTCACCCCTGTTTTTCCTTTCCAACATAAGAAGGATACTATACTAATAGGGTGTTAACAACAAGTTAACAATCAGTTTTAAACGAGAGAATCAATTATTGTTAATTTTTAGCTCAACTATATATCAATAAAATATAGTGAATAATGAGATATGAACTGCAAAAGAAATTAAGGGGTGAGTGTTAATTCATTATTCAATTGTATGTTAACGCTGGTTCACAATAATACCTCTCTAACACAAAAAAATCTGAAAATAACCCCTTTATTTCCACTGGAGAGTTAATAACATTCTTAACATTGTTAATGCCCAAAATAACCCCTTTATTTCCACTGGAGAGTTAATCTGGACTACACTTTGTGGTGCTTGTTATTAACAAACAGCAAGAAAACGATTTAATCCTAGCTTCTCATAATTTTTCCTTAACAGTTTGTAATTGACCAAAAGTTTGTTAACGATTACCTAAGACGATGTTAATGTTAACTGAAATCAAGGTATGAACAGGGTCTATACCGATTCTAGATTCTGTTGTTCAGTCTCAGTTGTGATATGCAAATCACGTAAGTGTCGTAATCCGGTGTCACTAATACTATATTTAAACGGCTTAGAACTTGTATCCCTCATCACAAAACCTGAGTGATATAATCCTTTCATTATCCGAGATGTATGTTCACGTGACTTTCCGACTCTCTCTTGAATCTGCGTAGTCGTCATTGATTTTTCTCTTAATAATAGTAATATTTGCTCTAAAGTATCTAATGAGGTATGTGATTGCGTAAGTGCAGGTTTCTCCCTCGATTCTTCTATAATCACATCATTTCGTGATATCATATCGATATCACGTTCTGAACCCTTATTATTGATATCATGTGATATTGAGCTAGACCTTTCTGACATTTCTAACATATCAACCTTAGCTTTGAGATCTGCAATCACTTTATCATATATGCTCAGTTTGTCAGCGTATTGTTTTATTCTGTTATCAATGATTGCGTTCTTTAGGGAACTGTTATTATGCTTAAAGAACTTTACAGCCTTGTAAGATAAGATTATTGCAACTCCGGAAAAAAAAGAAATTACTATCAACAGTAGGGTGTGCATGTCATAGCCTTCAAACATCACATATAGATGTGATATATGATTGATATAACTCTTATTTTTGATGAATTAGCCTTCGCATTATTTCATCGACAAGTGATATCACGTTACGACTCTCATTCTGGGATATCATATCATGTTTGATGCTTTCCATAAGATGTGATGTGTTATCTAATATTACTTCTATTGTATTAAATGTCCCTTTATCAATCATGTTTAGATATCTTAGTATAATTAAACTGTAAAGAACCCCTGCGACTTTTTGTTCAGATTGCTTGAGCTGTCTATAATATGCACCTTTACTTATCCTGTTGGGCGGGCCCCTTCCTAAGGATTTATTATAAAGTATGTGAATCTGGCGCTCAGTGAATAGAGAATTTGTAATAATATGTTTGATTATATCATTATATTGTATTTCATTAGAAACCAATGTACTATACAAATCAGTATAGCTAAATAATATTCTTTATGATTTAGACAGTGACATCAAAGCAATGATATATAGTGCTTAGAGATGGTTAGAACGTGGAACACAGGATCGAGAATTACATATTGGACGAAATAAAGAAATATGGTACACTGTGTTTTCCACTGATTGATTCAGAAAACTCTGCCAATGCGGCACTTATAGGAAATAAGGCTCAGAGTCTGGGTGCATCTGCAATACTCATCGGTGGATCGTCAGGAATAGACCAGATTGAACTGGCAGAAATAGTCTCTACTATTAAGTCTAAAATCAATATACCTGTAATATTATTTCCGGGTAATGTAACTGGAGTTGTACCTAAAGCTGATGCAATTCTTTTTAGCTCTCTACTTAACTCAGAGAATCCTTACTTTATTACTGGAGCGCAGGCATTAGGGGCTTTGTCGGTTAAAAAATATCACATCGAGTCGTTACCTACTGGATATCTTGTCATCGGTGAACATACAACAGCATGGTTTGTTGGTCAAGCTAGGTCTATCCCTTTTGATAAGAGAGGAATTGCAGTAATGTATGCGTTAGCAGCGGAGTACTTGGGCATGAGGTTTCTATATCTAGAGGCCGGATCGGGAGCGGCTAACAGTATTCCCCCTGATATGGTTGCAGCTGTGCGAAAGCAATTTACTGGCGTTCTAATCGTGGGTGGTGGCATTCGTAGCCCTGAGAAAGCTAAGGAAATCGCTAAGGCGGGTGCAGATATAATAGTTGTTGGAACAATGATCGAGAAGGATGATGATTGGGAGGACAAACTATCTTCCATTATACGCTCGATAAGGAGATGATAATTATACAATAATGACGATAACTAGCGATGGTATAACCCGTCTGAGGAATGTTCATATGCCAGCCTATTACATGAATTATCAACAAGATATTCTTAGAAAAGTCGAGCAAATTTATGAATTAGCATTGAAAGCAAGAAAAATTGGTCTAGATGCTTCAAACAAGATTGAGTCTAAAATTGCATACGATCTGGCTGATAGGGTGGCAAAAATGCACGATATTGATATTGCAAGTAGGCTGAGGACCTTATTAGAACGGACCACTAAAGAAAAAGCTGCGCTCAAGATTGCCGAAGAAATTGCTTTGGGAGAATATGATGCGGGAGATCTTAGAACTCGACTTGATAATGCTGTCCGGGTGAGCTTAGCCGTAGTCACAGAAGGTGTTACTGTGGCACCGTTACAGGGCATCTCCAATGTTCAACTTAAAAATAATTTTGATGGTAGTACCTACCTTTCTATCTCATTTGCTGGCCCAATACGGTCCGCTGGAGGAACTGAAGCGGCGCTCACTATGTTGATAGCAGATCATGCTCGAAAAGTTGTTGGTATAAGTAAGTATGTCGCAAACTCATATGATGATGAAACTGGTCGATTTGTAGAAGAACTTCGTACTTATGAACGTGAAGTGGGTAATTTCCAATTCAAAGTTCTAGACGAAGATGTCATTAAATGCATCAAAAGTTTACCTGTAGAACTTGACGGTGTTGATACCGATCGGGTAGAGATTGCAGGTCACAGAAACATGAAGCGCATCTCTACCGATAGGGTACGTGGGGGTGCATTAAGAGTAATGAACGATGGTATTATTGGCAGAAGCAGAAAATTACTTAAACTCGTCGAAGCTCTCGACCTTGACGGCTGGGAGTGGCTTAAAGATCTGAAAGGAGCAGTGCAAACTGGTAATGATGACGATGCGGCTAATCACAGAATGTCAGAAGTTATTACAGGAAGACCTGTACTTTCTATGTCAAAGCGGTTGGGCGGATTTAGATTAAGATATGGTAGATGTTATAATACTGGCTTCGCAACAATTGGGATTCATCCTGCAGTCCCAGTTCTTTTAGATCACGCGATAGTTGTAGGAACGCAGCTAAAAATGGACGTACCAGGCAAAGCATCAACCATAGCACTGGTAGATGATATAGATCCGCCCATAGTACGACTCAATGATGGAAGTGTTTTGCAGGTAGGAACTGCTGAATATGCCTCAGTTGTGCGACAAAGAGTTGAAAAAATCCTTTACCTTGGTGACATACTTATAAGCTATGGTGATTTTCTTGAAAATAATGCTGAGCTGCTCCCTGCATCTTATGTTGAAGAGGCATGGCTTCAAGAATTACACTCCCATCTTTCAAATTTGAGTATTTCAAACCTGCAAAGATCAGAAATTAATCTCCACTTGATTAAACTAACAAGCAAATCACTCAAAGACATACCAAATGTAAAGGACGCATTTATAATGAGCATGATATTAGGTATACCATTATGCCCACGATATTCCTTTTTCTGGGAACATATTAGTATAGATGATGTATTATTCCTAAAGGAGAATCTGATTTATTCTTATATTCATGATGGTAATAATAAAACATGTTCCTATTTTTTGATTAAAAATAATTTCCAATTAAAAGACATTTTGGAGCGACTTGGAGTATATCATTCAATAGTGAATGAAGTTTATATTAAGATAGATAATCCTGATCAGGTATACTCTTTGCATAGACTCCTGCTTTCGGATTCTAGTATTACTACAGAAAGATATGGTTTACAGTTCTGTGCTAATGATAATATTAAATCATTGAATACAATAGAATTTGTCTCATACATTTCTGGAATTCGATTGATGCCAAAATTTGCTTCTTCAATTGCAGTTAGGGTTGGCCGACCTGAAAAAGCTGCAGAACGCAAAATGAAACCTCCAGTTCATGTATTATTCCCTATAGGTTCAAAAGGTGGTTCAACTAGAGATATTCTAAAGGCCTCAAGGATAAAATCATCCTTCTTTACAGAGATCGCAAATAGGTTTTGTAATAGCTGTAAATTTCCTTCGCTAGGAACAAAATGTACTAACTGCGGATCATCCACTCCTATTCGTAATTTATGCATAGTGTGTAGAGAAGAGATCTTGTATAATGGAAAGAACAATCATTGTAGTAGATGCGGCAGGGAAGGCAAACCCTACTCACCTGTTAGCTTTCCCCTGAGTAAAGTAATTGAGCAAGCTCAACATAAACTCGGCTTAAAGGCTGTAGAACCTTTTAAAGGAGTCAAGGCTCTTATGAGCAAAAATAAATCAGCAGAATTATTGGAGAAGGGATTGCTGCGACAAAAACATAAGTTGTATGCCTTTAAAGATGGAACTATAAGATTCGATGCAACCAATGAACCACTCACACATTTTAAACCAGTTTGGATAATGACCAATATTGAAAAAATTAAGAAGTTAGGATATAATAAGGATTATGTTGACAGAGATCTAACTTCATCCGATCAGCTTATAGAACTATTGCTGCAAGATATAGTCCTACCCATAGATTGCGCAGAACATTTAGTTAATGTAGCCAAATTTGTAGATGAGGAACTAGTAAAAGTATATCATCTGGAACCTTACTACGGCATTTCTACTATCGAAGATTTGATAGGTCATTTGATTGTTGGCCTCGCTCCACACACCTCAGTTGGTATTATAGGTAGAATTATCGGATTCACAAAATCTCAAGTATGTCTGGCATCTCCCATATGGCATTCAGCAAAGCGAAGAGATTGCGATGGTGATGCTGACTCCATAATGCTTTTGCTTGATGCATTCCTAAATTTTTCTTTTGATTTTTTGCCTGATAAAATTGGTGGACTTATGGATGCTCCATTATTGATTCAGCCTACTGTATTACCATACGAAGTGCAGCGACAAGCACATAATGTGGATATATCCTCTATCTATCCTCTAGAATTCTATGAGGCTACATGGAATAGGGCTAAAGCAGCAGATATTACTTCAAAAATAGAGATCATAAAGAATAGAATTGGAAAAGAGGATCAATTTTTCAATTATATGTTTACACATTTTACTGAATCATTAACAACAAATATTCAACATAGTGCATATTCCAGATTAAGTACTATGGATGAAAAGTTGCAGATGCAAATATCTACTGCAAGATTAATTAATGCAGTTGATGAAAATGAAGTAGTATCAATGGTACTAGCTACACATATACTACCTGATATAATGGGCAACATGAGGGCCTATTCTTCCCAGACATTTAGATGTAGTAAATGTGCAGAAAAATATCGCAGAATTCCTCTGCGTGGTAATTGCCTTAGATGCGAAAATGAATTATTGCAAACAGTAACAAGGGGTTCTGTTGAGAAATACCTTAATATTGCACATTATATGTGTAGAGAATTTAAGATTAATGATTATCTGCATAATAGAGTAGAATCTCTAACAGCAGAATTGAAATTGATCTTTCGAGAGCAAAAGAAGGAACAATCTACACTGATCGAATTCATGAATAAATAATAAAAATAATTAAAGACTGATAATATTTCAGTAATATTTTGTTATTGTTTAGATCTATTGACTAGACCAATATATTCATATGCACCCGTTATATTGTCGAATGTATAATGCACTTTCTGAAACTCCTTTCTAAAATTGGATACATCCTTTGCAACAATAGTCGGATCCTCCTTTTCAATTACTACTCGTTTTATAAAATGAGCAATATCTATCATTTGATCTTCTTTCATTCCTAGCCTAGTAACCTCAGGAACTCCGATCCTGATCCCACTTGGATGCATATAATGTCTTCCCGCTTTAATATCTCCAGGTAATAGTTGCCTATTCAGAATTATATTAGCCTTCTCCAAATCTTTTTCAACCGTTCCTCCATCTCCAAACTTTGAGACATCAACAGCAATTTGATGTGACTCAGTGTATCCTCTCTTTTCTCCTAGTACTCCAAAACCTAAACCTGCAAGCTGTTCTCCAAGTTTTTGAGCATTAACTATTACCTGTGTAGCATACTCTCTTCCAAACTCTAGCGATTCGGCCAATGCAATTGCCTTCCCTGCGACATGGTGAAGATGATGACTACTAGTGTTACCAGGAAAGATTGCTTTTTTTATAGATTCTGCATGCTTATCATATGAAACTATAATCCCTCCTTGAGGGCCCCATAAAGTTTTGTGCGAACTCATAGTCATTGTATCGACTCCTTCTCTCAATGGATCTTGAAATCTACCCCCAGCAATTAGACCAGCCACATGAGCTCCATCATAATTAATATGAATATTGTAATCATGCATAAAGTCAGCTAATTCCTTTATAGGATGAGGGAAAAGAAACAGGCTACCTCCAAACATTCCTAACTTTGGTGTCTTACCCGATCTAGCCATTTCTTCGATCTTTTTCTTCGTTGCATCTACATCTATGGTCATCTCTTCCTTTGAGAAAGGATAATGTTCTATATTCAATCCATGTACCAAACCAGCAGTACCAGAATGTTCCTTCTTGCCATGTGAAATATGACCGCCAGTGGGTATAGATGCAGCAATCATATAGTCGCCCGGATCTGAGAATGCAGAATATATTGCAAGATTTGCTACTACTCCCGATGTTGCTCTGCAGTCCGCAAATTCTGCACCAAAAACTCTCTTCGCTAAATCATTACATATTATCTCTACTTGATCAATATACGTACAACCTGCATAGACTCTCTCGCCAGGCCATCCTTCTGCATATCTATTTCCGAAATCAGATATAATAGCCTCTCTTACTGCTGGACTCGGTATGTTCTCACTAGCAATTAATGGGATAGAGCTGTTGAACCATTCATGATGTTTTCTTAATAAACTTAATACTTTATCAAATAACTCATTCGCATCCATATATTTACTAGTTTCATTTTCAGTCCTAATTTAAAACATCGCATAAATGCAAAAATAATTTGATCGAATCTTATAATCCTGAAAATCCAAAAATATTCAAATCTATAATGTCTTATGAGTATCACTTTCAATATCATTATCTCATAGATATTATATTAAAACTAGCAAGTCCTATCCATTAGTTTGAAGATCTTGTTAATTGATTATAGGACAAGATTCTTCTTGTGCTGTACTAAAACATCTTTACCAGATACTAGCAATTCTCTCATATGATGTGTACGTATATGTTATATCGGTAGCATAACGTACTTATGATTTAGAAAGGTCATCGACTGCAGAGTCAATCTACTATATTTACAGATTATCTTGATATACTATGCATTAAATATATAAATAATCATCAATGCTACAAATACTTTCAATAATAATGATAGTGATGATTAGATCTATAATCTTAATATTATAACAATGATCTAAAAAGGATAAGTCTCGCTAGGCTTTCTGACAATCATTTTATACACTACCTTTTTTATCTAGGCTCTTTACTGCATGAGTATGGAAGCATATTGCGTCAAGTGTAAGTCAAAAAGACTAATGAAGGATGAAAAAAAGGTCACAATGAAAAATGGTAAACCAGCTACCCAGGGCATTTGTACTACTTGTGGAACCAAAATGTTTAGAATAGGTAAATGATTTCAAAATCATTGTTTTCAATCGTATTTGATTGTAAATATCATAAATATTATAATATTGTAAATTATCTCTTTAATTTTTTAAGTTAAGCTTGACCTGATAAGGTAAAAACTATGGACTTTTTTAGATTACGTAGCCAAAACGTGTTCGGAAAAGCCCGAGGACAAAAAATTAAGCGAGCTGTCCAGATTAATTATGATTTTTATTATTGAGTACAAAGGTCATATCATTATCATTGTCCATTGTCATTATGTTCTATTTCAACGTTCTTCTAAGTAAAAGCTATTGTTGTCAGTGTGGTACTAATTCATACATCTTATTATATATGTGTAGTAAATGCACTCCTTTTTCTGTTGTTCTATATGTCCGCTGCCCACCTTCATATTCGATAAGTCTATTATCCCGTAACATTGTAAGATATTCTTGGAGCTGAGCAAATGATAGAAATGCTTTGTACAATATTTTTGTCTTGGTTGCTCCTCTTCCATTTGCAGCCTCTAGGATCATTGCCACTATTTCTGTTCTGCTTCTGTATTTCATAATAGAATCAAATAGAACATGTAAACTAAATATTTATGTGAACCCTCAGTTACTACTATTAGTAACATCAGTATACATTTAATTAAAGTATTTAGCTGTTGCATCAATTATAATTATCAGATCTTAGAATTGATCATTCTACTGGAAGAAGAATGTATCACTGATAAGAATTCAATATATACTAATATCAATACTATTTGAAAGGGTCTGTATTAAGGATTCAAAATTCGTAACAGTCTGATCTCTTTTATATACTCTTAGCTTATCGATAATGTTATCTTTGGACAAATGATTTAGTACACTATTTATATAATGTGAAATCATTCCACTTATAAATAGCGATTGACTTGCAGAAGTTACATTATTAGATTTCTTCCTATTTAAGCTAGTACTCTCAAAATCTATGATGCTCGCACGATCTGAATAGGAAACAATTATGTGACAGTTTAAATTACTTAATTCTCCATGATTAATATTTGCCATATCTAGAATAAAGCACTGCCTCAGTATATCAGTAACGACACTTAGTACTCTATACTTATCAAGATGTTGTTGTCGAATCCAATCAATAATGCTTAAGCCATCAATAAATTCCATGATAATTAGATTCTCTGAGAATTTGAATAACTTAGGACCTATGCCAATTGTATTTACTATTTGGTGAACTGAAGCTTCTCTAAACATCGTCCTTCTATTTGCATCCATTCTTCTAATCTTTAAAGCATATATTTTATTTTTGATCCTAACTTTAACTACTATACTGACTGAACCTTTGCCCAATATTGATACTTTACCAATCTGAGTATTTCCGTCAAATATGATATCACTTATTCCTAAATCTTGCATTTCTCCAATACGTTTGATAAATTCATTCGTACTCAGATTAGGATAGGAAATGATTTTAGCTAGATCAATCTTATCAGAAAAATATCGTTTCAATTGTAGTGAGTTCATTAATTGCTTTCTTCACCAAATCAGTAAATTTAGTTTCATTTGCAGTATAAATTTGTGTTTTATTCCAGAGATCCGGAACAAGACCTTTAGTAATACCTATACTGTCAATTTGTTCGTGTAAAAGACGTCTGACATATTCCCTTGCATCAGTAGCCTTTCTCGCTACTAAAGTGGTTATTCTCATTTCGTTGTTAATCCACATTAATCGTGCAACATTATTGTTTTTTGAAATGAATTTGTTAGAATCATGTTTCCTCAAAACCTTTGGACCAGTTCTTACCATGTATGATGGGAGAGTTATTGATTCTAACAAAAATATGAAAGCTGCTTCTTTCTTCTCGTCTGTAGTACATATACTCCTTATAACATTAAACCCTCCAAGTGTCAATTGCTTGGAAATAGCATTCATACTCTTTTTAAGCTGACCCCAAATTACATCTGGGCTACGTTCTCTATAGTTAAAACTTACTACTAATATGTTTGAGTATATCCCAGAATCATTGACAGTTCCTACTCTCTCCTGACATATGAAGAATTCTATCGATGGTTCCTTTAGAAAGGCTCTTGCTGCTAATACAAATTTGCCAAAATTCTCTACCGAAATTGCTGTTCCTAAGTTTCTCTTAGGATCTATTGGATCTAATATAATTATAGAATGCTTAAATGTTTTTATTACAGTCGCCTCATCTATTGGATCCATCGAGATTATGATCTTTTCGTCTTGTACACTGGATAATGCTTCTAAAGTAGATTGAAATGAACCGTACTTAAGTATTAATATTTCCGTGACGTATCCGCTAAAACCATTTTTAGCAATTTCTGCTCCATATATTCCCAAGGATTTTAGAAATTTCTTTAGCAGCCTTACCTGATCCCTTTTCTCCTCATCTAACTCTTTTGTAACATATTCTGTATGAAATGGTGATCTATCAGCTGCACTTATCCAATTCTGCTTTTCAACATCGTAACAAGGTACTATATTCACTCTTATTCCTTGAACAATTGCCTCAATATACGGATGATCAGAATATCTCAGATATGGTTGATATTGTTTTAGTGATTCTAATCCTATTTGCTTGCCTAGTAGTTCAAATTCTTCTTCGTTAATAGAACTGTCCATTTTGACGAATATATCAATATCCACATCACCTTTAAGCCAAGTTCCTTTTGCATAGGATCCTCCTAATACTACATCTTTAATTTTTGTAGAGGATGCACATTTGATTATACTTTCCTTGACTCTCATTGCGACAGTAGATACTTTTTTTATTTCTTCTTGCATAGGTTTGGATAGCTTTAGTGCTTCTAGGAGAACCGAATTCAATTGGCTCATTTTGCATAAACTGTAAGTATATTTGAATAAATCGGACCTTGTGATGTAAGATCGCTCCTCTTCAAGTGAAATCTATCCATAATGTCAGTACCAAAAGTTCTGCTTTTCATTAAATTATATAAACTATCAAAATCTATCTCCATTTGCCTTTTCAGCCTGAATAATGTTAAATGGGGTACAGAGATGTCGTCTGTTCTTCTAAGTTGTTCCTGATTTAATTTTGATAATATAGTACGACTAAGATTCATCATTTTCTGTTTTCCGTCATTATCAATTCCCACCCATATAATTCTAGGAAATTTTTTGTTAGGAAATACCCCAATGTTATTATACGATATATTAAATGATTCAAATTCAATTTCCAATAGCCTCTCTGTAACCCTTTCTATAATATCCCTATGTATTTCACCCAAGAATAGAATAGTGAAATGAAAATGATCTTTTTTTATTGGTTTGACCACATTCAAATCCCACTGAATACTGGATGTTAACTCTTTTTGAAGATTCTCCAGAGCGTCTGTATTCAATGCATCCATAGCAATAAATGTGCGTACAGTATCATGCAATCGCGTATACCATCAAACGATCTTTAACTTTATAATATTATTCTTTCCCTGTTCTGCAGATTTAAACTATATCCTAATAATGTTAACTTCTAAGGTCATAAAAAAATGTTAACATGTATTTGGATAGAATGTATGGTAGACTATTTATAGCCTATATTGGACTCAAAGCTGATTTAGTTTATCGAAATGATTTCAACCGGCGAGGGTATCTGGTAAATTTGGTGCATACATACATACACTCTCACAACTCAATCACTCTTGTGATATGTTCATACTTTAAAGAGTAACATTCTAACATTATATATATTATAGCTTCTCTTGATCTTCAAGAGAAAAAGGTAAATCTTACCTGCTCATAATTTAAGAAAGATGGGTTTAGATCTTAAACCGCTTGTATCGCCAAGACCTATTCTTACAACTGAATTATCAGATAGAGTAATTGCTGTGGATGCTTATAATACCATTTACCAATTTCTTTCTACAATTAGGGGTCAGACTGGAGAATTACTTACTGATAATAATGGAAACATAACCAGTCATTTGAGCGGTTTATTTTATCGTAACATAAATTTGTTAGCTGAAAATCTGAGATTGATATATGTATTTGATGGTAAGCCTCATCATCTAAAATCAAAAGAAATAGAGAGAAGAAAACGTATTAAGCAGGAAGCTATCGAAAAATATCAGGAAGCGATAACTGAAGGAAGATTTGAAGATGCAAGAAAATTTGGTCAAGCCACTTCAATCTTAACACAGAACATGGTAGATGAATCTAAAAGAATCCTCGCTCTTTTAGGAATACCCGTGATTCAGGCCCAATCAGAAGGAGAGGCAGCAGCAGCTTATTTGACCAAATCTGATAACGCTTTTTGTGCAGCTAGTCAGGATTATGATTCAATACTATTTGGGGCGAAGAGACTAGTACGCAATCTCACTATAAGTGGTAAGAGAAAAGTACCTAATAGAAATCTATATTTGGATATTCAGCCAGAGATTATCAAACACGTAGACGTACTTGACAAAATAGGACTGACTCATGAACAGTTGGTAGATATTGGAATTTTAATAGGTACAGATTTTAATCCTGAAGGTATATCCGGAATAGGTCCCAAGACTGCTTTAAAATTGATTAGAGAATATGGCAAGCTAGAAAATATAGATAAAATAAAGGATAGAATAGTACAGATCCCTTATCAAGATATTCGGAATATATTTCTAAACCCTGACGTTCCTAAGATCAATAATATTGAATATGCTAATGTAGACTACAGTAATATAACTGATTTTCTTTGTGGAGAAAAAGACTTCTCTAAAGAACGGGTGACTGGAGCTTTAGACAAGTTAAAGAAATCGATATCAAGTCGTAATCAATCTCTTGAAAATTGGTTCTAGTTTGTGTAGACTAGCATAAATATTACTACCATGTATCTATAGTCATAGCTATATGACTCTAGAAAATGATTATAAACTCACAGCACAAGAAGTCTACCGCTGTTTCATCTCCTCTTTACCCTCAGAAGTATCTAAATAGTACTATCATATATGGCTGCGTTATTTTATGGATTGGTTGCAGATTGACAGGGAAGAATATGATAGACTGCTTGATTATGATCCCAGAATGTTACAGTCAAAAATCATTGATTATATCATATGGATGAAAGATGAGAAAAGACTGTCATCGTCAAGCATCAAGACTCGAATTGCAACACTTCATCATTTCTATGATATGACAGAATATGAGGGTTTGAAGTGGAAAATAATAGAGAAATTTAAGCCAGAAGGTGTCATAGTGGCAGAAGACAGACCATATATACCAAGGAGGAGATTGCCAAGATGTTAGATAATACTCTTATTTCGAAAAGAGATAGAGGCACTATCCTTCTTCTTGCTTCATCTGGAATAAGAGAGGGAGCGCTGACAAAACTAACAATAAAAGATCTGACACCAATCGAAAAATATAACATCTATATGCTCACAATATACAGAAAATCAAAAAGAGACAAATACATAACCTTCTGTACTTCAGAAGCTAGAAGAGCTATAGATGATTATCTACAATGGAGACAGAGACTGGGAGAGAGGCTAACAGCAGATTCCCCAGTTTTCAGAAGGTCATTTAATAAAAATGATGTACTACATATACTACATATATGATGCTTAACATGCAGCTGATGTGATTGACCAAATGGATAACAGATACTTCACTGGAAGAGTTGGACCAAGATATCGAAGAATTAATACGGTCTATTCTTTACAACCACTTACATAAAACGATAAAGGAAAACTCTCTGGCCATCGGTGGAGATACCAAATCGTTGCTGCTCTTTTATTCGTTACAGTCAGAAATCGTGAACTTGTTGTCATCGCTCTCTCCTAGAGGTCCATACAATCACTGATTAGAAAATACGAAAAAATATATACTTCTAGTAGCATATTTTCTTAATTATGAAATCAGGATGACCTGGGGAGCTACCCCTGTCACACTACGTGTAATAAGTCTTTCAAATGTTTTTTGGCCGATCACATAGAAAAAATTTAAAAAACCTAGTTGATATATCCCATTTTCCCAGTTTGGAAATCAGATATTGCCTGGTAGACTTCTGCTTTGGTATTCATAACGAATGGTCCATACCTCACGATAGGTTCGTTTATTGGCACTCCTCCAATTAAAAGAACGTCAAGATCTCTTGTTGCTACAAATGCTGATGCTGTTGATGAGCTATTATTATCTCCATTCACTCCTTGTCCTATGATTACATGGTCACCATCATTTCTGAAGATTACCATTTGACCCCTTTCAGCCGATATTTTATTGTCCTTTCCAAAGGTACCCTTTCCATTGATAACATATGCAAACACATTATACTCTTTTGGAACTCGTTGTACTATTTTAGAACCTGGTTTTACGGTATAATGAAGATACATTATAGGAGTTCGCGTATCAATTATGGCATGTGCTCCCAATGCCTCACCAGCAATTACCTTCACTCGAACATTTTGGTCATCGGTCTTTGCTATCGGTATCTTTGATGATGAAATATCCTGATATCTTGGCTTTATCATCTTGTCTTTTTTAGGCAGATTAACCCATAACTGTAGTCCGTGAAAATTTCCACCACTCTTCATAAGTTCCTTACTTGGCATCTCCGAATGTATTACACCAGAACCTGCAGTCATCCATTGCACGTCTCCAGGATTTAGTTTTCCTTTATTTCCCTGAGAGTCTTTATGTTCAAACTGTCCATCTAGCATATATGTAACAGTTTCAAATCCTCGATGAGGATGATCTGGGGCTCCTTTGGCTTCACCAGGTGGCAGATTGATAGGACCAAATTCATCTAATAATAAAAATGGGTCAAAGTCTTCGATATACTTAGAGGGAAAGGCTCTGTGAACAAGAAATCCTTCGCCTTCAAGAGTTTGGATACTATCTACTACACGTGATACAGATCGACTATTAGACGAATCATTGTCTGAAATAGAGCGTGATTCTTGCTGTTGTTTTTCATTTTCTTTATGTGCATTTTTTCCTAAAACCATATTGTCGTTCCTTGCCATATTCTATGTATACATCCAAATTATTTATAGTAAGTAGCAGGAATTAACTTAGTTAGTAAGTCCAACTATACGTAGTATGTAAAATCTTACTGGAAACACAAGACAACACAACACGACGCTTGAAAAATATTAAGTAAATGCCCAAGTATTACTTATTGACGTTCTAACGTATGTTAATTCTAGTTGGTACACGTTGCAGTAGCTGCCTCATAGGTACCTCACAGTCATAATCTATAACATAGTAAGATTATAATACTTAACATGAAATTAAAATCTGAGGGATATCAGCATGAAAAATTTTGAAGAAGGACCAGGTGAAAAATGTGAATTAGAAGGTATCTGGGAAATATTAGGTAGACGCTGGTCGTTACTAATATTAAGGAATCTAAGTACAAAAGAGGTTATTCGTTTCAACGCATTAAAACGTTTATTGCCAGGAATAAGCAGTACTGTACTATCTGATAGGTTATTAGATCTCGAACGCGAAGGCCTTATCTCTAAGAGAATTTACCCTGAAATACCTCCAAGGGTTGAATATCGGCTCACCGCTAGAGCAAAGGAACTAGAAGTTATCTTAAAAGAATTAGGAGAATGGGCTGACCGTTGGAAGACTCCGGAGATGCAAAAACCTAGATCTAAATTACTATAAATGACCATGTGTCATCAGGTTCCTTCTTGTTGTGATTACTAAAACTGTGCAGCAGCGTGCATTCCTTCGAATGAATCCAGTCCAATTTCACCTATCATTTCCTTTCCTAGATTTTCGAAATATTTTCTGGATATTCCTTCTGCATCTGAGCTATAGCAAGCATAACAATAGTCACCAGGCTTTCCCTTTTCAACATGACATCGAAAATCATTTTGATGATGAGAATAAACCACGGGATTCTTGCTAGCTCTTATTAGATTAGTATTCGAACCGTTAAGGTGTAGAATTGAATTCGTATTTGGTATCTTAGAAACCAATTCTCATGTTAAAGCGAAATCTGACTTCTGGAACAAATATGTATACGTATTCGGATCATCTTTAAATGCTTTAAGAGCTGACATTAGAGATAGTTCAAGCAATTTCATATTATTTCTTAGGATCACGTTGACCTTTTCTTGTATGAATCGCTCTATCTTCGTGAACATGCTATTGTTATTTTTGAACTCAGAGATGAAGTTCAGCAATCGTAATTTTTGAATAGCAAGACTATTTCTTTCCCTTTCAGCCTTTTCGCATTTGGCCTGAATCGGCTGCAAGAGATTGAGCGACATACTTATTCTTATATTGATGTCTTCAAATTCCTTCTCATTTCGGTATGTTTGGGACAGTAGGGCTTGTAGTCTACAATCCACATCGTCATATTGGCGCTTGATCATTGGAAGATCATTGCCATAGATTGTCAGGAACTGGATAATTTGCTCATTGCTAATCTGTTGTGCTTTACACGACCTATGTAATTGGAGAAAACTGGATATGCCTCTATCTCCTATCTCGTCATACAGCTTGGCAAGCGAACGCATGCGGCGCAGCTCCCAATATTCTTTATATAGAGTCTTCACTTCTGGTGCTCTGAGATTTAATTCTATGGAGACTTGCAAAGGGCTTTTTCCTTCAGAGAATAGTTTGTAAGCCTTTGTAGAGTTTGGCAGAACAGCAGCTGCTGCCGTATCTTCAATACTATAGTCAATATCTGAGTATCTAGATAAGTTGTCAGCTCCATATTTCTGCAGGATTGGCTTGATATCTCGAACAGAAATTCTGGCCATCTTAGATATCTCCCGATACGACTTGCTTTCACTGTAAAGCTGTACCACCTGGTAGTGTTTTCATGTGTTTTCATTCAAAACTTAAAATGAGTTCAAATACACACGTAGACCGTTCTCGTGGTAGGTCGAAGAATATTTCAAACATTAGAATTTCAAATGATATAAAGCAGATATACATACATAACTTTATTACTTCTATGAGATGAAATGAACAAGCAGTTACTAACCTGCGCTAATTGTGGTAATAAACAATATATTCATCTGGAGTTAGTCGAAGTTTGTGATAGCTGCGGCGCTAGGAACTGGACTACCTAAGTTGTATAAGCGAATGACTCTGAAAATTAAATCATTAAAGGAACTAACAGAACTAGATGATGATCTAAGAATCACAATAGCTAAATATAGACTAGGAGCTCCACTCGCACACAATTCGTTCTGAGTTAGCTCATTTGCTGCAGATATCGATTATCAGTTACTTGTCAGTAAAGTTCTCGCACACATCTTGGCCGTTTCCAGCCCCGTCCCTGCATCCTGCTATAAAGCCTAAGTAATACTGATTTCCATAGAACCCTGGCGGCTGAAAGTCGCATTCCTTAAATCGCTTCTGATCAAATGGATGATTCAATCCATCGATCCAGCCGTCATGCCAGCATTCACACGATCCTTGTTTCGAGTATTCATCCCCTAGGCAATCCCACTCTGGACCTCCAGCGTATACTACCAAGACTAGGCTTGGCAGCAGGGGAAGCAGTGTGATAATAGCTGCAGCTGCCAGTAAAACAGAAAGTAGGGCTTTCATGGCTGTACTGGCTCCTTTAGGTCGCATTTCATATACAATTTGACGCTCTGGGTTACGAGCTTCATACGAGTTGAAAATTAGAAACGAATTCGGTTCAGATTCATCATCTCAAGCAGTGAAGCGTCTAGTGGATTAAGTGCAAGCCCAAGTTCTAGTGTTATCAATAACATAATAAAAGCGACAGGATTTCCTTCAACTTCTTGCATATCATGGTTCGAGCTGCACTTCAATGTACTGAAGTCAGACTCCAAGCAAATCAAAGTACTCTATTCCAGATCTTATAAATGGAGTATTAATGAAAACCAACAAAACCGACCAGCATTCGATTTGGGAATCATTCTCAGCAAACAATCCAGTCAGAAAGCATCCGGTAAAAGATGGCACAAACTTTTCAGAAAGAACAGAAAAGGTGGCATCTAGAGCAGAACAATTCGAAGTGCGTAATACGACCAAAATCCAAAAACTCTAGACGATTTTTCTGCCAGAACTATTTTTTAGTATATAATTGTGCTATTAATATTGTTACTTTTTAAATAAAATATTGACATCGAGATAACTAAGGTATGATAAATAGATATGAAAGATAATAATTATATAACAAGAAAAATCTTTCCAACAATTTTAGTTATTCCATTACTATTGTTAATAGCCAGTAATGCTATAAGTACACCAATCATTTTCCAGCCGGCAAATGCTATCAAAGAGTTCGATGTGGATGTAGATGTGGAAGACAATGAGATCGAGCGCGGAGATACTCAGCATATTACAGTCACCGTGCGCAATGATGATACAAACAGGAGGGTTTCAGATGCTAACGTTAGATTAACTGTCGAACCGCCTGATAGTGATTCAAGTACTGCAAGAGATGAAACAGATAATGCTGGAGAAGCAAGATTTGATGTGGACATAGATGATGATGCTGAGACAGGAGAATATGACGTAGATGTAAGAGTATCAAAGAATGGCTACGATACAGAAACTGTTAGTACATCTTTTGACGTAGTAAGAGGTCATGATGACAATAATGATAATCATAGAGATGGTAAGAGTGTAAGTGTCTCAGCAGCCGCTGCGGCCTCTGGCAGCAGTGCGTCGGGTGCTGCTGCTTCAGGTGCCAGTTCCTCGAATAACAGGAATAATGACGATAATAACAATGATGGTAGCTCATCATCATCTGCAGCTGCAGCAGCTGCCGTGGGAGATGCTGCAGCTGCTGCAGCTGCAGCAGCAGGAGCGTCATCAGCTGCAGCAGCTGCGGCTGGTGACGCGGCAGCTGCCGCTGCAGCTGCAGGTGAAGACGCAGCAGCAGCTGCATCAGCTGCAGTTGTAGAGAATGGAGGATCCTCAGCAGCAGCCGCAGCTGCAGCCAATGCAGCAGCATCAGCATCAGCTTCATCTAGTAACAATGACAATGAAGGCGGTTCGTCGTCAGCTGCAGCCTCTTCCTCTAACAAGAACTGATCATACATCCAGTTGTCGATCTTATCGTCGCCTTACTTTCTAGTTATGAGACTTGACACAATTACAAACCATTGTATTTGGAATTCTAGCAACTAACTCATTCCCTGTTATGGCGATACCTTAGCCCTATCCCTCAAGTAACTCAGACATATCTGCATCTCTGCTTCACTAAATTTGTGTGAGTGTAGGCAATTTAGAAGATTGGTTCTAGTTTGTGTAGACTAGCATAAATATTACTACCATGTATTTATAGTCATAGCTATATGCCTCTAGAAAATGATTATAAACTCACCGCACAAGAAGTCTACCGCCGTTTCATTTCCTCTTTACCCTCAGAAGTATCTAGCTGGAAGACTACAGTCAAATGAGTAAGACTAACTGAGCTTGCCTGGCTCATCTTCACACTTCCTACCATCTACAACATTAATACAAAGAGTCAAATACCAAAGTTAAGTCATATTGATAAGTCTCCGGCCTGGATGGCTGGTGGTTACTCTATAGAGAACTGAGTGTGGATTAAATAGATCAAAAAATTTCAAATCTAGCTGTGGAATGAATGAAGTATATACGTTAGGTACACCGTATATTGTAGCATAAAGTATCTCCATGAATAATACAGCCCCATGTTATGCTACAGGGCATAATTATCAGGCCATAGGAGATAATACGACATATATGATTGTTCTTCCTTCCAGTTCTGTTGCCAGCTAATCCAATGAACAAGTGACCATTCTTCTCCCCTCCATATTGGAATGTACGGCCATTCTAGCTTCCAAATTGTTTTCATTGATCCTGCGAAAAATCTATAATACCTTGCTAATACCGTTCTAAAGAATTCCTGATACTTATTCAAGTAATCAGCTGAAAATAGAATTCTTGAAGTGAGTGTTCAATGTTCGTCACTGATCGGAAGGAACTATGAAGAACGGCAATGAAGACACTTGGTTCAAACGATGTATGTGTTACAACCTACTGGCAATGCCTTAGAGTTACCCCCCCAAAGTTGATTATTCATGCTTTTCACCTTCATTTTTGTCACTAACATCATTCTTAAGATCATTATCCAATTTCTTATCTATCTTTTTCTGTAGTTCCCTATACCGTTCATACCTCTTGCTCCACTTTGAGAGTACAAACCATTGTCTAATTCCTATTCCCAACCATATGAGGACTATCAGAATTGGAATAAATGGTCCAGCACCGAATAGGAAACCTCGCTGAGGACCGGCAAATCCATCGTGACGCCTAATGAATCCATCACCTTCGAACTGGAATGAAGGCCCCAATAATGCGAACGAGATAGCGAATACGATTGGGGGGATAATCATGATCGTAAGTATCATTATAATGAATAATTTCTTTGTCTTGTTTAGCTGGTCTATTAAGCCATCCATAATTTCAAAGATATTTTCTCTACGTTCGTCGTCATCTGCCTGTTTCATATCTTAGCTAGTTCTCCTAACATTATAAACAACGTAGTAACTTTGTTACCTCATATTACCGTCATACAACAATAGCTAAGCACGTAGTAACTTTGTCATATTATCATCGCATCAAATCACACTTTTTCTCTCTGTATCACTTCTAGGAAATAATTCTTCGTATGGCTCAAGAATCTCTCTAAGAATCTCTCT
>DASQQK010000319.1:0-2794 GCA_035643435.1 Nitrososphaeraceae archaeon
GGCAATGACTGGCCACAATAATCACATGTTTCCATAACGGTTATTTCCATTCAGGCTCTCTCCGAACTTGTGAAATAATTTCCATTGAAAGTTTTTTGCATCATAGTGCCCTTCCTGTGATCAGAGAATTGACACTCTTCTGTTCCTCGACGGCGTGTCTTTGAGCCTAGGTTTGTGTGCACTTGTTGCCGTCAATCAGAATCGAATCTTTTTCATCAGCAAGTTGTGTCTCAGTGACCGGCTGGGGATTGCTGTGGCAGCCTAATAATATTTAGGCGCGCAAGCAATGCCAACCGCATCCGCACCATTCTGTTTTAAAGCATTCTGTCTTGGTCTAAAGAAATCAGGTTACCATAAATCGCTGAAGTCTTTTCGGCACACTTTTTCCAGGAGAAGAGTTTTGCTCTCTCTCTTCCTTTTCGTCTTAATTCATTTGCAAAGCTTTGATCCTTACAAATAGCCTCTATGGCCGCGGTTATCTCCTTGATATTATGAGGATCAACCAACAGGGCAGCATCACCCGCTACTTCAGGCAACGAAGACAGGTTGGACGTGACTACTGGACATCCGGAAGCCATAGCCTCCAGTATTGGGAGACCAAAACCTTCGAAAAGTGATGGATAAATAAATAGTGCTGCTTTACTGTAGAGGGCGTTGAGGGTTTCGTCACTTACGTATCCCAGCGAATGAACCCTGTCAGCAAGTCCAAGAGAGCTAAACAGACTTTTTACATCCTGAAAATCCCACCCATCACCCCCGACAGTAACCAGATGATGTGGAACGCTCGACTTAATTTTGTTTAGCGCGTTTATGACCACTGTAAGATTTTTGCGCGGACTGATTTTGCCAACGGCAAGGATGAAGGGTTTGCGTAGAAGATCGAATTCAGTGTTTTGGTCTAGCAATGAAAAGTCAGGAAACTGCAGAAATTTTTCAGCAATACCTTCATACACTACATATGTTCTGCTTGAAAGATCAACTGAGTATCTTTTGTGAACATAGTCCATTAAGGAATCGGCAGTAGAATGGGATACACTGATAAATGCAGAAGCCTTTTTTATTGCCAATTCCAGGCTCTTTTGCATAATCCAATATGAATTATTTCTAAAATATTCTGGGTGGGTCAGCGGACCAATATCGTGAACGGTAACAACATAAGGTTTGCCGGTGGCGATAGAATAACCCAAATCACTAGCGTGAACAATGTCAATATGAAAATCCAATAGTTGTTCAATCTTTGGAACACCTAACGTCATCCAAAGTAATCGGGTGGCTATTCTCCCAGTTGGAAGTAATCTTAGTCCGGCATGTGCTCTTAGCAGGTCTAGTTCATTACTTTCTTTGTTGCTCCATGTAGCAACCGGGAGAACATGGGGAGAGCCATCGATTTCTGCGAAAGCATTCACCAGATTACTCGCATAGCGTGCCACACCAGTACCTTGCTTTCGGGCAAAGTGGTTAGAAAAGAAAGCAACGCGATACATTTTTACACCAACGCGTCATTTTTTTGTGGCAATTACAAATAATCTGGCGCACTCTGATTCATCAGAACAAGGAAAGATATGGTTCTTATAATACGTATATATCAAATTTAATGTGCGAGCATGTCTGAGGATAAAGAAGCGATTCTTCATTATTCCTCTCAAGAATTTTAAATACCACGTTTTTTTATCAAAATATGCAAATTCTCGTATCTTGTAATTGCACTGAAGATGTTCATTTATTGATTCGCTATTAAAATGTTGATAATGTTTTCTTTGGGTAGTTCGATTACTATGCGGCACAGTAATATATAAACGACCTCCCGATTTTTGAAGATCAGCGATTGAGCTCAAAAATGGTTGAACATCATCGATTGGTATATGTTCAAGAACCTCGATTAAGGTCACGATGTCAAAATCATTTGGCAAATCACTTTGAAGAACATCCAGTCGACGGAATTCTAAATCAGGATTTAAAGCTTTTGCCAAATTGATGGCACGCTCAGAAATGTCAACCCCGATGAGTTTCTTTCCCAGTAGATGATTGCTTAATTCTCGAATAAATCTTCCGTCACCACACCCAACGTCAATCAACTTTACAAAGTCTTCCTCTTTTAATCTTTCAATCAAAAATTCCATAGTAAGCAGGTAATTGATCCCCCAAGACCAAAAAACAAAGAGTTTAAAATTCCCATTTACATCTGACGGAATATAGTGGTAGGGAAATGAATACTGATCTTCTTGAATGATTTGCTCAGTTCTTTTATTTGCCATAATGAAATTGAAGGAGTTCTCGTAGCGCATCAATGCGAACGTATAGCAAGGAAAGTTGTTCCAAAGATGCAGTTCCACGCCAGACGGATCTTTCGACGTAATTCCGTTGGCAGCACCATACCAATTAAGGCGGCATAGGAATCAAAGCAAAACGGCCAGACGAAGATAGCCGCCAATTGATAATACATTGCCTTATTCTTTGAGATATCACGGTGAAAATAGACTCGCCCTCTTCGTCTGTACATGGCTGATCGGGCAGCCAGACTGACCGTTAATGGAAACCGTTTACGTAAGTTTGCATATTTATGGAAAATTATTTTATGACCTTCAATCTCCCTTTGTGGGTTTGATCGTATTCTTTCCCCGGGATGGGTACCGCCATATACCAAAACCTCTGGAACACATCCAATCTTAAATTTGGCTGAAAGCCGAATCCATAGATCCCAACCCAGGCGAGCAGGCAATGTCTCATCAAACTTTCCGACTTGATCTAAACACTCCTTTCTGACGATCCAACAAGGCTCTCCCTCTGTGACGTC
>DASQQK010000320.1:0-16751 GCA_035643435.1 Nitrososphaeraceae archaeon
TATTCGCATGTCTCACTCTAACGGTTCAGATGCAGGAAAAACTTCAAAGCCCAGTGATGGCCGGCGGAAAAGACCATCAAGACAAGAATTGCGAGAGCAGAAGATTATTGAAAATCAAGAAAGATTAACTCATTCTACTGAAACTTTGGAGACAATCAAGAAGGATATCCAGATCCCTAAGAGAATAAAAAGGCTGATAACTGAAGCAAACATGATGTTGAAGGATGAAAACAATGGCAGCATTTCAGTTCGCGCTGCCAATGCTATAAGTATAATGGAAGAGCTTACGTATAGTAGGCATGTGCAATCACATATTCGAACGAAGATATGGGATGTTGTATCTTCCCTTGAGGCCATACGGGAATAGATGTGATATAAGTTATTATAGGCCCGTGCTAATTGGCTGATATCGTTAGTCATCTCATTTATTAAAAGATTTCAATACTATCAAAATCTTCTAATAAATGGGCTTTCTGTGAAATAGGATGAATTTCCAACAATGGTGTGAATTAGACGAAATTCTTCATGTCTGCCAAACTGATGAAGAGTACAAGCAATATGCAGGACTCGATTATAATGAAGAACTTATACTGCAGCTGGCAGAAATGAGACGACGGAATTCGAAGACGTACATGGACTTGTACCCAGACCAGGATGTGGCGCTGTTCCTAGGAGCTGTCGAAGACATCGCGTACTCTAAAACTAAACCTGCAGAACTAGAAATCCACCGATTGAGAAATATAGATATTATCTCACGAAAGCACAAGATCAACGGGAAGTCCGTAAATTGGAATAATTGGAGACAATTTAACAGCCAGGAGATGGATGATTCAAAAAGAAAGGAGGTTTTTGACGAATTTATAGAGCTAACAAAAATAATATCTCCATTAGTTGAAGCGAGATTCTTGACAATAAATCAAACATACACTGAATATTCTAGATTGGCTGAGTCAAACCTTGGATATAGAATAGGTCCATTTTCAGCTTATGAGATTAGTGAGAATTTCAAGCATGATTCTATACGGGAGTTTGTAAAATCACTGGGCGAAAAAGCTAAGATTCCATTTCGCAACATATTATCTAAAACAAGCAAAGAGCTGTTTAATAGGGAAGCAGAATATTACGACGATTTCTATTTCTTTAGAAATCGAATATATTCTGATATCGAAGAAGCGTTCGCTCACCTGAATCCTGTGAGCGAGGTTATTAGGATGATGAAATTGATGAATTTTGGACTGTCGAATATTCATTTTGATACTGAATATAGGAAAGATAAATATCCATCACCTATTTGCTTCTTCGTAAGGATTCCTTGTGATACACGCGTTCTTTACAAGAAGGAGAGCCCCTATTTCGATTTTCAAGGTTGTTTGCACGAAACAGGGCATGCAATCCATGCTACATCAATAAATGACAACTGTAGGTACTCCGAAAAGTATCGAATCCCTATGGGTATTGCGGAGATATTTTCCATATTTTTTGAGAGGCTATCTAGGAATCCATCCTACCTGAATTTCCTTAACTCCAAGGTAAAGAATGACATCCAAATCGAGCGAATAATTACCAAAAATAATTTCATGGACCTCTACTTCATCACTTTCTACACCGCAAATTCCTTAATGAAGATCGATTATTGGGAAAAGAACCTGAGTATCGATGAAGCGTCTGACTTGTATTCAAAGCTGATACACGAATATTTGGGATTTGAGATGCCAGGACAATATTGGCTCCTACATCACATTTTGCCTGAAGCAATAATGTACGTTCCAAGTTATCTTATTGCTGCGGTGAGAGCTTTTGAGCTTGAGAGATATATCACGGCTAAATTCAGTGAGAAATGGTGGAAGGAGAAAGAAGCTGGAGACGAGCTTAAAAGAATAATGAACCCTGGTGCGAAATTAGACATATCAATCTTTTCGCGCCTTGACACAGAGGCCTATATGGAAGACTTGTGTAGGGTACAAGTATGAATTCAATATTCAATATACAATAACAATCTTTCCTAGGTATTTGCCCGAATTGGAACTTGTTCCAATTCAGCCAATGCTTGATTCAGCTGATCTGCGGATTGATTACCGTATATTAGCAAGACTCTGTCGTTATCTTTTATTATATAATCATTTAGCGATGATGGAGAATCTAATTCTGTTCCATTAACGAAAGCTCTGAGTTGTTGAGCCCCATTAGTACAGAATTCTTGTTGCTGTCCCTGCTGTTGGCCCTGCTGATTAGAAGGATCCCCAGAAATAGAGAAGCAATTACCACCTAGATTCATGTTTTCGCTCCGAAGGAATTCACTGAAGGGCACCCTATCGGTATGTCTATGTAGTGTAAATCCGTCACCTCCTTCGACGTGAATAAGTCGTGACTTGACCTGATATTGGGGCTGACTAAAGTCGATAGGAGTACCATTCACGTTAATAATGAAAGCAGCGTGTTCATGTGCGGAACCAACTGTACCGAACTTGTTTAGTTCAGATGAATATCTCGTACCAGAAATAGCCAGAACTGCTATCACTGCAGCTATAATCGGTATAATGATTATTAGATACTTCCGACGCTTCTTTTTAGAAGCATCCAAATAGCTTCCGCTTTTCTTTTTACTTTTATTCTTTGAACTCCCACCATTGGAACTGCTTTTTTTCTTCCCAAACAAGCTAGATACGACTCACACTATTAGAACTCTTCATATATGTACCTATAGAGTAAAAAACTTTGCTAATCAGTTGAAAACTTATTATAAATTAACAAATGGTCTAACAACATATGGACTAGCGTTGTTCTGCATTATAAGTTAGCCACATCTTCTACTGGCTGTTAACGGATCACATATGTGGTCTCTGGTATGGTAGCTATAATTATACATCCACAAGTTCAGAGAATCAGTGCAATCCATTAGTGCTATGTATAGCGATAAGCTCCCCAAACAAAATATTAAATTCACAATGCTTCTCAAGAAAGCCCATAAACCTCGAATTAAGCATATATACCTTTGAATGGTATGAATAATAGAGAATAATGAGTGGTAAATTTTGATCCAAAATAGCTTCCCTATGAAGGAATGGCATGTTCAACATATGGAGAAGATCATTATCAAGTATGTGAAGGGGCTTCCAAGCGATGCAACTGCTTGGGAGAAAAGGCAACATAGAAGATATGGCGGAATAACAAGGGTTTTCAAGCAGATAAATTATGATATCAAGCATGGTGTAACTATTGAACATGTTATGGATCTGCTGAAAGCCATAAAAACTGATTCATCATATATTGAATTGAGAAAAGATGTTGATTGTATGGATAGACTGGCTGAAATTGAGAATCTATTTGCCCGCACGACATAGAATATTACAATTAATGGCGTATTAGTAACCTAAAAGGCTGGTGTGTACTAATAATAGCATGGGTTAGACTCTGAAGTAGATCGTTAAAACAATCTAATTGTGATAACAGTACTGACTGTTTTGTTCCATTACCATCTTAAGGACATGCAATATAGGGATCATATCGTATGGTATGGTAACAGTTTACACATACCATAAACGAGAGAGAAACAGGATCAATGACCATGTCCTTCTATCATCTTAAATATGTGCATAATACCAGGAAATAGTGAATCAAGCGATTCCCTTACAGCCCTTGCGCTTCCAGGAAGGTTGATTATAACGGTATGCCCTCTCACACCGCTAATACTTCTTGAGAGCATTGATAACGGTGTTCTCCTTTGACCGTATGTTCTCAATGCCTCACTTATTCCATCAACTCGCTTCTGGATCACACTAGCAGTTGCCTCTGGTGTTACATCGCGTGGTCCAACTCCGGTTCCTCCAGTTGTGATTACGATATCGACTCCCAAATTGTCGCATAACCTAACTAGCTCGGACTTGATAAGCTCTCTTTCATCTGCTAGTACTTTGTAATCCTTAATTTCCACACCGTACTTACCTAGCCTTTCGAGTATGGCCTTGCCTGATCTATCGTCTTTTTCAGTCCTTGAATCACTTAATACCAATACGGCTCCTGAGAGTATTCTATTGTAGGTTTGCAGAAATGAATTTAAGCCACCAGATTTCTCTAGGAGTTTGATAGATTCGATCTCTAAATTTTCGTCTACAGGTTTTAACATATCATAAATCGTTAGAGCTGCGATAGAAGCACCTGTGAGCGCTTCCATCTCTACGCCGGTCTTATCTATGTTTTTAACTGTGACAGCAATATCGATCCTTCCTTCAGCTAGTACTTTAAAATTTACAGCAACATGATCAATAGATATTGGGTGGCAATAAGGTAATAAATCCCAAGCCCTTTTGGCTGCCATGTTAGCTGATATCTTCGCGGCTTCAAATATATTCCCCTTCGGGATGTTTCCATCATTTACAAGTGTTACTGTGGATGGTGATACTCTGACAACGGCTTGAGCTACTGCCGTCCTAGATGTGTCTGGTTTATCACTTATATCATACATCCCACCCTTGTTCATTTCCAAAATTAATTCTCTGTCTGGGGTATAAGTGTACCTCCTAACCATCTCTTATCCCCATTAGTTATTTCCATCTTCCAAATGGGTACTCTAGTCTTTAGGTTATCTATTATGTACTTGCAGCAATCAAAGGCTTCTTTTCTATGTTTAGCTGAGACCATTATGATAACACTCACTTCGCCCACATTCAAAGTTCCTACTCGATGTAAAACTGTAATCTCTTCTATTTCCCATTTTTTTTTAGCCTCAGTTTCAATTTCTAAGAAAATCTCTTCTGCCATTGTTTCATATGCCTCATAATACAATCCGGACAGTTTGATGTTCTCATCGTCGTGTTCTCTTACGGTCCCCAAGAAAATAACTGTACCTCCAATAGAGGTATTTTGTCGGCCGGCAAATAGCTTATTTACATCTATTACTTCACGTGTTAAATAACTCAACCTAAGAATCAACCGCCGCTAATTGGAGGCAACAAGGCTAATTCATCGTTCTTCTGAATCAATTTTCTCTCATCTGCAGCCCTTCGATTGATCGATACGACGAACCGGGAGTCGACTAGAGACAGGACCGGGTATAACTCATTAACCTTTTTTCTAAGATCACCTGCAGTCATATTGTAAGTCCAATCTACTTCAATTCTTTCACTGCCAAGGAGGTCCTTGATTGAGGCATACAGCCTGATGTCTATCTTACCTGCTGTGACTCCTGACTCCAGTTCTAAAATTCAACTCCTATCCAAGTCATATATCTCAAAATGGATCCCATACATTAACTATCACAACGGATATAATTTAATTGGTTTACACCGCTATGATAACTGGGATGTGATTTCTGCGCATATGAACCCACTGTTATGATTTCATATTTTCATGTTTCATATTTTCATCTATGTTCTTAAACAGAGTAACTTCAACTTGTTGTCCTTTGCTTAGCTTTGTAGCATGACTACTCGCAATTACTATCCCATTTGAATTAGTCAGTGTAGAGATCAAACTTGAACCACTAGCGCTGACTGGTTTGGCCAGAAAACCATCATTATGGCGATATACCGTAACTCGTACTAATGTCAAAAAACCTAGGTGAACGCTAATGTCATCAGTGAGCATCGCCTTTAGTCTAGCTTTTATGGGGCCATGAGTCCCTAACATCTTGTTTAATACTGGCGATCCGAACATCGAAAAAGCTGCAAAGGCAGAAACTGGAAAACCAGGGCATATGATAATAGGAGTATTATTCACAACTCCAAGCCCTGTTGGAGAGCCCGGTTTCATAGCTATTCCATGTACCAAGAGTCCTGGTTTTCCCAATTTGTCTACAAGCCACGGCGTGTAGTCCTTCTCTCCCACTGACGCTCCACCAGATACAATGATCATATCCAGCTTCAATGCGGATTTCAATACTTGAAATATTGCATCCGGATCATCTTTGCACAATCCCAAATCTAACGAATCTCCCCCAGCATCCTCTACCAAACAGGATAACATGTACCTATTGCTTTCAAAAATACTTGCAGCGTTTAGTGGATGACTTCCAGGTTCTGTAAGTTCGTCGCCAGTTGATAATATACCAACCCTTGGCTTTTTAACTACAGGAATCCTATTGATACCCATTGATGCGATTAAGGCCACATCTTGTGGAGTAATCCACGTTCCCTTTTTCAATACTAATTGCTTTTCTGTAACGTCACTACCTTTGTAGGAAACAAAATCTCCTCGACTGACAGGTCTGGAAATCGTTACTACTTTGTTGGGTTCGTATTTGGTATCTTCAAACATTATGACAGAATCAGTACCTATAGGGAGCTTGGCTCCTGTAGCAATCTCAACTGCTTCTCCTTTTCTTATATCACGTAACGTCTTAGATTGTCCCGCAAGGCCCTTACCTATTATCTTAAGACAGATTGGCGAATAAAGCGATGCATTTTCTGTAGTGGATGAAGCTATAGCAAAGCCGTCTCTATCTGCTCGATCAAATGGAGGAATATTCATAGGAGAGTACAGGTTTTCTGCAAGGACTCTTCTATTAGATTCCAGTAGACGCAAGTATTCTTTTTTCGAACTCATCTTAGATGGTTTAAAAGCAGAAAGTAACCGGAGAAGAGCGCTTTCGACCGAGATGAAGTTTTTAGGTTTTTTCGCGATACCATGCATTGACGATGAAAGTCATGAATGGTAGCACATAAGTTTTTGTTTGTACGCCTCGTCTTGTCGTAATCAGGAACAGGTTACTCTTAAGCCTGTTCTACAACATTAGTCTTATCGGGCTTGATTCTTTGTTTTTTTCTTCGGAAGTAACCACTTAAAACTTTTTCAAGTTTGGTTACATTCTCCTGATAAACTGACCTCCTCAAATTATCGACAGGTATGCGAAATGCTCTAACCTTAGATATGTTTTGATTCTGTAAACCCATATTCGCAAAAGCCTTCGCAATTTCTTTTTGGGAAAATCCCCTACCTCTTCTCTTGTCGATTACACCTTTGTGATTAGTATAGACAAATGAATCTCCATCATCACTCACTCGGTGAGGCCCTGACTTTTCGATACGTCCTAATTCTGGAGAACTCATGTTAGGATATGACTAATGAGGCTATAAAAATTATTTGCCGCATTGGGAGCATTGGGCCTTTCACTCAATTTATTCACTCATAATTCAAATGGTTTTGTGGGAATTCCCTAAAAAAATCCTGTCAATTTTAGAACAACAATTGTAAATCCTATTATCATACCGGCTCCTACAAGGAAAACATCCCACTGTTTTGCAAGAAATGATAACAACGGTGTTTCACTTCTAGCTTCATGGGATGTTGTTATACTTATCCTTTTGCGAATATGCTAAGTCGTGACAAACCCGAACCCTAGAGCTGCGTTTATTTTGGCCTTAACGTTGACCCTACTAATGGAGATATCTCTATTAACAGATTATCGTGATCGCTTACATCTACATGTTTCATGAAATCATCTAACCGAATACTGTACATCATTTGAGTAGCTTCAGATTGCAAGGAATTAACGAATAAGCTAAATGATGTTGAACACTGAATTTGTGCTTGTCTTACCAGCCTTTTCGTTCTATTATTATATGTATTGCGTATACGATCGATAAAAAGAGAATTATATAGCATTGAATTGCACTGACAATTAATGGATCAGAGCAGGGTAATCAATTATGTTTCTCCCGATGCGAGATTGGGTAGAAATGTGAAGATCTGGCATTTTTCGTATGTGGGGAGTAATACTGAGATTGGCGACAATGTTAGCATAGGATCATTGACTCATATAGATTATAACGTTAAGATTGGAGAAAATACAAGGATCGAAGGATCCGTTTACATTCCCCCCTTGACAGTTATTGGAAAAAACGTTTTTGTGGGACCTGCTGCCGCGTTCACTAATGACCCCTATCCGACTAGTCCAAGGATGGCAGGTGTAATAGTGGAAGAGGGGGCGATAATAGGCGGGAGAGCCGTGATAAAACCTGGGATTAGAGTAGGAAAAAATAGCGTTGTGGCAATGGCAGCAGTAGTTACTAGAGATGTTCCGCCTGATACAGTTGTGATGGGTCATCCTGCTAGGATCAAATATTCTAGGTCTGAGTACGATCTGAAAAGGGAAGAGTGGAATCGTGCTGCGAAGTAGGACAAATCAATGTAATCAAACCGGCACCCGCCACAGCAATGACTCAAACCTTGATGCCATTAGCAAATCATATATGCGTCTAGCTGAGAACTGTTTCATTTGGAAATATGTTACTCTGGTGTCGCGAATCCCCATTTCATGACAGCAAGATCCGGTCTTCATGTCTATCTTACTCAGATGACATCCACACGAATCATGCAAATCGAAGAGATATTCTTAATGACTTACCTTAGATGGTAATGCACTAGCGAAAATCGGAGAGTTATTAGATTACACTATCTACACAGTCTCAGTTACTTCAGAAGACTTTTTAATTCAACTAGAAATCCATTGGCAGTATCCCCATCATGGCTTCAGAGAGCCTCCTACAAATCCCTCGATACCAAAACTTAGTTGTGCACTCGAAGCAGTTGCACCTTCCATAGTCCCGCCCGTAGTATCTTTCACTGACGTACCTTTTTCAACTGCAGTTCTCATCTCGAGTATCACATGCGTAACTAGAAAATTCAACGCTGAAAGGGAGATAGTGTAAGTAACTAGCTTATGCACAAATTCTTTCTTGCTGATCTCCTTAGTCTTGAACTTCCGAATATCATTTTCGAAAGATATTCTGAGTTGTTCAGATTCCTTAAGCTGCTGCTCCATTTTGCTTGCCAAATTCCCTAAGACGTCAACACCACCTGGTCCTAATGGCATGGAAGAGGAATACATTATGAATTCACTGAATGTGCTCGTATCGAAGTATTAAAATTTTAGGTCTTGCCCATAGTGAAAAAAAATTATTGATGTTTGCCGCCGATTTAGCTTGCATACTAACTTCCGCATAGATGATCGACGTTACTTCTATATATTAACATAATCAGGCATCAGTTTATCGTTTTTCCAATATCCTCCACGTCAACTGGGTGTTTCTGAGACCCTATTCCCAATGCTTCAAGTTTCTTTGCTACCCCCCCTTGCGTCAGAATTTCTTTACTGCCCAAGTCTGAAAGTACCACTTCGCAATTATCTGCATGCGTATCTCCGTTCATTGGATTAAAATCAATAAGAATATCATAGCCGTCTCCGCAATCGAAGTAATCTGGCCCAGGTCCACCAATTAATACATCATCATTCGGACCGCCATAAAGCTCGTCCCTTCCTTTATCGCCAACCAAGAAATCACTACCGAAACTCGCCATAAGGATATCGTCATTAGGACCGCCATACAACCGATCGTTACCATCTGAGCCACTGAGCTCATCATTTCCTTCATCACCATAAAGAGTATCATCTCCAACTGATCCGTGTAGGACATCATGTCGTTCTAATCCCCTTAACGTATCACCAGAGCTGCATCCCGTACCTTCTGGAGTGACAGGACAACCAATAATGATGTCATCACATTCGGTCCCCTTCGTATAGGTCCTCGTGCCTATGATTATCTGTGTCTCGCCGCAACGATTGCTACTTGCATAAGTCTCGCCAATTAACACTATGCCATTAATGGATCCCGTGATCAGCACTATACCAGAGATTATCGATAAACGGGACTTACTATTACCTAAATGCATATGAGTATTCTTACCCACCACTTCTTAATATCGAATAACCGGAATTTCCTGCCCAGACTATTACATAGTACTTTACAGTATGAGTTACCTAGTTGATTATCCAAAAACTCATGTTATAGAATCCTTCGATAACAGTTTTCTGGTTTCAAGATCGAAGTGTGCCGACAGATTGCTAATACTTCCTCATCCGAATTGCTCCTCACCGTGCTGACACTTTTCTAATTTATGCTAATTGTAGATACATCTTTCGTCCTCATCTTCCCTAAATTTACCCTAAAGCTTTGGCACGTGTGTCGATTAGCGTCATCAAGATATTCCCTGTGTTTGCCGGATCATTTTACTCCTGCAGGTGCTACATTGCAACACAAAGCAAACCAATAATTTATTATAATTTAGGAGTTCTTAATTTATCATATGTCAAGCGACGTCAAGGTTAATGATAGTCCTAGTCATTTCATGGTACTGGACGCAGTTGCCAGAGGGATGAAAACAGCAGATAAGATAAGCAAGGTGACGAGGCTCGACAAACCTGAGGTAGAGTTAATACTCAACGATCTCACTGTGCAGCTGTTGGTAGTCAAAATGAAAAAGAAAGGACTCTTCCGAAACAAGATAGAATTCACCATCAACGAAACGGGCCAGAGGTTGCTCGACTCTAAAAAAAAGGAATTGGAACAGAAGGCCAAAGACATTGAGCAGGCCTATGGTAAAGGTAATACCGCACAGTTGCAATCCTTGCTTGAAGTCGATAGAGCCTGGATGCCGATGATGCTCTTCTCTGGTCTAATGAATGTAATGTTTTTCTCTTCGATGATGTCTTTTATGGGTCTTGCAATGAATCCTCAGGAGAGCTCCTTGACAGGGGATGCTGGAAGTGTGGAGTCTGGTACAGATACTTCAGATCACGAGGGCACAGTTGGTTCAGACTCGGGGAGTGACGATACGGGTGGAGACTTTGAAGGAGGGGGATCCAATGGATTTGGAGATTCGGCAATGGACTTCGGCGGTGATTTTAATTTTTAGGCCACCACAGCAAGTTTTCTCTCTCCATTTCTGGTTTTTGTCTATCATTCACCTAGTTTAGTGATATGTCTTCCTCTGATCCACTTCCAACTCTAACAGCGTACCACTACATTAATCTGGAAACTTTGAAAAGAAATGGAAAAGGCGTGGCTACACCTGTATGGTTTACGATAAATGGAAAAAAGATCAGTGTTGTAACAAGAAAACAAACTGGCAAGGTAAAACGTTTGAAAAATAATCCAAATGTACGCCTAGCTCCCTGTGGAATAACAGGTCAGCTCAAGGGCCGGTGGTACAACGGAAAGGCTTTTCTTGCAAATGAAGATGAGCTGAATACTGCGTTGAGGTTAAGGAAAGAGAAGTATGGCTTCAAGGCTAGATTGGCAGGGATCTTGACGAGAACTAAGGGGCAGCTTGTTGGGATCAACATTATCCTTGATTGAAAGTATAATTTATGGTTCTGGGAGGGGGCATGGGCGGTTTAACAAAACATAACAATAATCCTAGTATGTTCTTTTCATGCTCCTGACAAAACCTTCAAGCTTCATTAATGTCTCAGAATGTAGATGGTGTTCTATTCCCTCTGCGTCTTCGTTAGCGATATCATCTTGAACGCCAATCATCTTAAAAAACTCAGCCAATATTCCATGCCTCTTGTGTATGGCTTTCGCCACTTCTACTCCCTTCTCTGTCAAACTCATCCCTCTGTATCTTTCATATCTAATGAATCCTGTTTCATGAAGCTTTTTCATCATCCTCGTGACGCTTGGCGAAGAGACATTGAGATAATCGGAAATATCAATGGTCGTCGCGTAACCCTTCTGAAGGACAAGCTCGTAGATCACTTCGAGATAATCTTCCATACGATCAGTCCTTTCTTCTCTCATAGTCCGATTCGCATCACGGATTGAAGTGAGCCTAGCATCTAGTCCACCTTTCCCATGATAAAGAGATCCCCGATTTCGCCGTGCTGGCGTGGTTGATGAGGCATGCGACATGCCATCGCTGTCACTTCGCATCATATAACGACCTCCTCTGCCCATCATCTCTGGTACTCATAATGAAGCATCCATCATATAAGTAAGCACTTAAAATATATTGTTACTAGTGCTGAACTAATTGGTCCACTCAATGGCAGCACAGGCCCAGGCAAGTAACCTAGATTGTACAACGACCCTTTAAAATCCAAGTCGTTTCTTCATATGTGAAACAAACTTATTACCGCCAGAGGTAATGAGCTTAACAAACTGATTCACCTGATTCTTGAGGGTTTTAGATACTCTACCTGCATCATTCGCAACTCTAACCCCTTTTCTCGTCAAAGCGTACTGGCCCTGCTCAGTTTGATACAACAAATCTTCTTCTACCAATTTTGCCAGCAAGTGATAGACAATTTTAGGTGAGGGTTTCCATGTACCTCCGCTATTAATCAACAGATTTTCAATTATATCTTTAGCATTCATCGGTCTATCCTTGAGTATGCTCAGAATATACATTCGCGGAAATCCTCTGTGCAGGAGAGAAGTGGCCCTATTTGCCCATCCGTAAGCCATTAGTATTGTTCTTGTCTTTAGTAGTACACAGAACATATAAAAATTTCACGTTGTCCACCCGAAATACAGCGTATTTGCCATTTGTGTTATTGCACGAGAAGGTTATAATAGCCAATTGCTGGACGTGATGCTTCCCCTATGAGAACTACAAGATTGGGTACTGACACTTGATGATTGTTGATAACCTTAACAATATCTATGCTAAAATTCAGCATATTTATCATTGGCACTGGACACAGGCAATTTGATGATTGTTGATAATCTTAAAACTGTTTATATTTAGCTTTTCTTCCGTTCTTCACGGTCTATCACATCTCTTCAACATGAAACTTAACAACCTCTCTCAACTTGTCCGAAACTGTCGCCAGTATACGTGGGTCGTCAATAGGTGGCAAGATATAATTGGAATGCAAATGTTCTCGTTCCACTAAATCCGCTATTCCTTTGGCAACAGCCACCATCAACTCCTCACTCAGAGTTTTGACTCGAAGATCCAAAAGAACGCGAAGCATCGATGGAAAAACAGACACGTTGTTAATTTGATTTGGGAAATCAGATCTCCCGGTTGCAACCACTCCTGCCCCGTTAGCAAGCGCCTGTGAGGGAAGAATTTCTGGTTCAGGGTTGCTTAAGGCAAATATTATGGGATCTTTACTCATGGCCCTGACCATTCCGGCATCTATAATGTTCGGCTTCCCAGATACGCCAATGAATACATCTGCTCCTACAAGTGCGTCTTGGAGAGGTCCCTTAATCCTTGCCGGGTTCGTCATCAGACTAATTTCTTTCTTGTACTTGCTGTTCATTCCCTCTGGTCTGTCAGGATAAATTATCCCATGACTATCAACTACTAATAGCTGGTTACATCCAGCCTCCTTTAGTATCTTTGTAATACCATAACCTGCTGAACCAGCTCCTGCGATTACCACTTTAACCTGGTCTATGCGCTTATTAACTAACTTAATCGAATTGAAGAGAGCCGCAAGTGAGATAATTGCTGTGCCATGCTGATCATCGTGAAAAACTGGGATTGGAAGTTCTTGTTGCAGTTTCTCCACTATCTCCAAAACCTTAGGTGATTCAATGTCTTCTATATTTATCGCGCCAAAAGTGGGTTCAGCAGCTTTGACAAAGCTAATAATTTCATCCTTATCGGTAGTATTGATGCATAATGGATAAGCGTTCACATCTCCTAGGAGCTTAAACAACACCGACTTTCCTTCCATCACGGTAAGGGCTCCTTGCGGTCCAATGTTACCTAGCCCCAAGACCCGCGTACCATCGCACACAATTGCCACATTATTCCACTTGGAAGTGTAATCATATGCGAGTTCTTGATCGCTACTAATTGCTTCAGCAACGGCGGCTACTCCTGGAGTGTAAATCAATTCCAGAATCCCAAAATCACTAACCTTGTTTTCTTCCTTGCTTTTGTTATCTCCTTCACCTGCAAATTTAGTAGTAGTAGACGATACCCTTCGGAAATTGGCGGTTATCCTGCTCTGGATACCAATCTTTCCCTTTAAAATACGATGCAATGCAATTGCATCATCCTTGAGTGTCAAGCCAATGAAAATCTGAGGTACGTTCTATATTGTTCTTTGTATTTTTTTTACCACCACAGCATTCGATTGAAATTAACCCTTCCATGCCCAGTATTAATAGTGATTCCTGACAATCTGAAATCTCGAACCGACAAGTATTGATAATATTCAGTCGGTATTAGCTATAATCACCTTTAATTCGGGAGGCATTGGAAATCAGAAAAGTAGTTCACATCATGGTGGATATTTGTTTGCAAGCTAGCCCCCAGGAACACACAGAATTTACCAGACTGAGGAACCACGCCTTTAGGGGATCGGAAATAATTTCAATCTGGACCTAATCATATGACCATCAAACTGATGTAACATCAAATTGGAGAAACTCGATTCCTTTACTCACTCCACTGGCATAACGCAAGACCTGATCAAATGATGTGAAATCTCCAAGAACCGCTGCCTCCTCAAGTATTTTATAAATAGTCTATCACATAACTCAGATTTCTCGCCAATATATGCCAAAGGCAACGACGTCCAAATATTAATTATTTAAATCAATTGTTTTTAATATGCGAAGGTTTTAATTTCAGTAGAATCGCTGACCTAATTATAACACTTGGCCAGCTCTTCTTCTGGAGAGTCATCTACGCCTTCACATCGTCCTCAGGAACAACACTTGGTTCGCTCCCTGAGCCTTCTCGACGTTGTAATGGTCGGAATCGCCGCGATGATTGGTGGTTCTATTTTTGTACTGACAGGATCGGCAATAGGATTAGCTGGTAGTGCAGTAATAATTGCGTTCGTAATGAATGCAATTATTACACTTTTCACGGCCATGGCTTACGCTGAACTTGGGTCTGCAATGCCTGAGGCAGGTGGCGGTTACCTTTGGGTACGCGAAGGTCTCCCCCGTCCAAATGCATTCATCAGCGGGTGGATGGCATGGTTTGCACATATAGTCGCCGGAAGTCTGTACGCTGTAAGTTTTGCATCTTTTCTTAACGGTCTTTTAATCCAGCTCGATATCTTCAAGGATCTCGGTTCAGAGGGAACCCTGTTCGTTTTAGGTATAATACCTCTAGACAAGGTTATCGCCGTTGCATCAGTTGCCGCGTTTACGTACGTCAACTTTAAGGGAACTTCTGAAACGGGCAAGACAGGAGACATAGTCACGGTAATCCAACTCGGATTAATTTTTGCACTTATAGGTGCGGGTTTATGGACAATGCACACAAATCCAGGATGGGCGATAAATTTTTCTGATTTTATCCCTATGGGCATAGCGGGCATTGTTGCGGCAATGGGATTGACATTTATTGCCTTTGAAGGATACGAGGTCATAGTTCAAACGGGCGAGGAGGTCAAAAATCCTAAGCGAAACATCCCCCGAGCGATTTTCATTTCTTTATTTGCGGTCGTAGTTTTGTATTGTCTAATCGCATTTGTGGCTATTGGGGCCATCATTCCAGAAGGCGGAATGCCTTCGTGGGAATTTATAGGTGATCAGGGTGAACTTGGAATTAGCGCTGCTGCTGAATTAATTATTCCATACGGGGCGTTCATAGTGCTCGGGGGAGGATTGATCTCTACACTGGCTGCTCTAAATGCGACGACATTCTCGTCAGCGAGGGTCGCTTTTGCCATGGGAAGACATTATAATCTGCCACATAAGTTTAGCGCAATACATTCCAAAAATAAAACACCTCACATAGCGATCGCACTTTCAGGTCTTATAATGGCGGTGATGGCCTCTGGGTTGCCTTTAGATCAAATCGCTATAGCCGCTGGGGTGATCTTTCTCTTACTCTTCACACAGGTCAACTTGGCTGTGATAAACATAAGAAGGATTTATGGAGATAAACTAGATTACGGGTTTAAAACTCCCATTTTCCCGGTTACGCCGATTATTGGGATATTTCTGAATATTGGCCTGGCGGTATACTTACTATTAACTGAGCCCTTAAGCTGGGTCATAACAATTGTCTGGGTCGCAATTGGTTTTGCTGTATATCGAGTGTATATTTTTCGGAAGGAAATTGAACATTATGCGCCTACGGTCACCAGCGAGGGGGCGTTGGAAAGGAAAGACTTTCGAATTTTAATCTTGTATACACCAGAAAATCCGGATAGGCTGATCAAATTTGCCATTAGGATTGCAAAAGAAAATAACGCTGAAGTAGATGTATTAAGGGTAATAACAGTCCCTGAACAGACTCCGCTCTCAGCAGGAATTGCATTTGCAGAATCGGCAAAGAGAGCGTACAAGACCCTAGAAGAAGCGCTTGACAAAGAGGGGGTAACAAATCATTATTTGGCCAGAATATCGCATGACTCAACTGAGGCAATTCTCGCAACAATTGAAGAGCAGCATATCGACTTGTTGCTTGCTGATTTTGAAACTCTTAGAACAAACAAGAAACTGCAGAGTCTTGCAACTTGTGATGCTTTAGCCATAAAGAGAGCCGATGACGACCTGCAGCTCGAAGCGATATCTAAGATGGCTTCCAGAGCACGGCGACCCATTTACGGACAGCACCTAGAATCACAGCAAGCGAGCACAGGATTGAGGAACGAAGAGGACGGCAAGAAAAAAAGACTTGTAGTTCTGTACGATCGTAGCGAACACTCAGATATTGTTCTAAGGGCCACTAAATGGATTGAACGCTCAGGGTTATTTACAGTTAATATTCTTTCCATCAATAAGGGTCACGAAGAACGTACTCAAGAGAAAAAAGGGTCCAACAACAGGGATCATCCTCATAAACCACAAAATTTAGGAATGGGTGGCGTTGAATACAACGAGATTTACCTTTCAAAAGAAATAGAGAGCAGCATAGAAAACCTAACCATGCTAATACAGTCGACAATCAACGCAGCTCAGCCAGATCTCTTGATCGTTGGGGCCAACATAGCGAAATATAGTTTTCTAAATGACCCCAATTTGCTGCATCTGTTGGAATATCTGGAA
>DASQQK010000321.1:0-10154 GCA_035643435.1 Nitrososphaeraceae archaeon
GACTTCGAAAGGGAGCCGATTCTTGGAGTTCCAAAAAGAGATTCTGTAGAGACTAACGCCTATCGAAGTTTGATGTGATTTGAAATGCTCGTGACTAACATTAGTAGCAGTAAATCAGACCAGTATGAATTAAGCCAGGTCATGAATTATCTGATCCATTATATCTAGCATGGACAATCGTATAACCGACAGCTTCCCCTCAGCTGCATTATCAATTGCTGTTTATTTCAATGTAAAGTGTAACTTATGGATAGAATCCTGTTATCCCGCTTGCCTTCAAATCTTCGTTTACTTTGCTGATTATCTTCTCGCCCAAAGTTTCCTGATTTGAACCATCATCTGTTGTCCTGATATACTTGTGACCTGATATCGGCTCAGTAAAATTCGAGCCAGTTGGTGCGGGGGTGGTTTTGGGTCCTGAAGATCCCAAATCATTGTTATTATCACTTGATTCGCCTCCGTATGGATACGGAGTAGGCGTAATTTGTCCAAAAATGGGAACCACGTAATTACCAACCATCACTTCGATGGCTCCAAACAATAAAAGAGTTAAGGTTCCGTAAATAAGAGCCAGATGCACTGACATGATCTCCAATGGAAAGACGGGTTTATTTTGATTGGCTTAACAAGAACAAGGAGATATATTTATAATTTTTTTACCAGAAATTTCAAGTGAAAAGGATGATAGACTATAGCTGATTCTAGCCCTCGAAATTTTCATCAGTTTTCTTTTTGACGATATCCGGTGTGTAATTTTGATGATTTCTTGATGCAGAGAAATCGAGCTGGTACGTATTACGAAGCAAGACAATGCAAACGAAGCCTATATAACATCTCATTGACTAAAATTAGTCACGATGGCAATTCGCGAGATTTCTATGGGATTGGGAATAATGACAGCTGCACTCCTAGTAGTCGGTTCATTAACTGCAGTAATATCTACGTTAGAAGGAACTGGGCTTGCAAACGCTTACCCGAAAGGCGGAGAAGGTTATCGCCATCATTGGGGCATGCTGAAACCGGGAGAGTACGCATCTGGAACAATATCTAGCATACAAAATGATGAAAATGGCAATCCATCGTGGGTAGTTTCGGGAGATTGGAAGGCTAGCATGAGCGATGGCAAATACATGTCTGAACCTAATGCTACTAATTCTGCAAAGTTCAACGCAGTTTTTGATATGGCGATGACGAATGGCTCTGCTCAGCATCAGCACAAGATCTACAACTTCACCCTTACAAACGTGTCAATTCCAGATAATAACACAATGGTATTCGACGGAACAGTAACGATAACAATGAGAGACGGTCCGGTTAATGATGTGCCGATAACTATCACCGTAATGCAAGGCAACGTAATTAGCATATCTTTGGAACCATCTATGATAAATAATCACTTCGGAGACACTCCGATATATGGAGTAGTAAAGAAGGCTATCAGTGTAATGAAGTAGGAAAAAGCCTTCTCAACTCCTTTATTCTTTCATACATCATTTCCAACAACCCGCTCTAGGGAGGAGGGTTCAGCACTTAATTGGGTGGCTGTATAAAACTATCTAATGAAAAAATTCTCGAAAATCTTAGTTGCTCTGGACGGGTCAAAAGAGTCAATGCAATCAGCTGATTTGGCAATTTCAATTGCTATACTGAACGATGCTGAATTAACAGCACTCCACGTTTTTTATTCGCTTTTAGGTTACGCTTATACTTCATACCTAAGCAAACTCGAAGAATCTCCCTCAATAGATGCATTGTTGAAGGCCGCAGAGAAGAAAGCAGGTCTCTGGTTTAGTTCTATTGCAACTAAATTGGCAGTAGACAATGGGAAAAGATCTTGTGTCAGATTTAATAGTAGAGTCGTAACGACCTCCACTTCTGTGCCGGCTGCAATTACAGGCTACGCATCAAAAAATGAAATTAACTTAATAGTTATTGGAAAACACGGGAGAAGCGGCATTAAGGAGAAGTTGCTTGGAAGCGTAGCACGGGAGGTAATAAGGGGTTCGACTTGCCCTGTATTAGTGGCAAAATAATTTGATGATTAAGAAGTTAATAAATTGCCGCTGCCACCCTTCCTGAAAATAGTAGAGTGCACAAAGCACACCCTAGACGCCTTTTCTTGTTTGCTAATCTGGTATCCCTGCCTTCGAGTCCTATATAGCGCCTCTCTTCTCTGAGGAAACGGTTGAGGGTGCCGATCTTTTCTCTTCAGACCGCCTCCTGCCTCTTGACCAAAACAGAAACCCAGTCAGTATCGCGAATGCTACTACGGTAGCGCCGTACATGAATATTTCATCGGCCATATTTATCAGGTCAATAACAAGTATGCTAAAAGATAAACCTATCGGTTGCTGAATTTTTGGGCTTCCGTATCTCATTCTTCAGAAGCTGGGAGCTGGGAGCTAGGAACCTCATATGCAGTTTCGTGTTATGCATGAGCATGATCAGCCCATGGCAGTGGAGAAGGCGCAATAAACTGACAACACATCTAATGGTGCCATACCAGTACCTCCACTAATGCACAGCTTTAATACTAGGGCAAGTCTAAGGGGTTAGTATGGAAGATATCCGATTAACCGCTCGCTGTAACACTGAGGTTACCCAGATATGTTTCTACACTCGGGTAAGCCTCATTGAATTCCCAATCCAATATAGTGAGAATGTTTTGTAATGCTCCGGTCGTATTGCCTGCCTCCAGCGCGTTGTGGGCATCCTGTAGATATGTTTCCCGAATATCCTCGACATTTGCTGCTAAAACCTCTTGCTGCTGTATGGAACCGTAGAGGCCAAAGATCATGCTTCCAACAACAACACCAACTACGATTGCTGGTTCTATTCCTTGTTTACGTCTAGGAGTACCCATGCGTCAGTCTTAATGTAGATGGATATAGATAAATCTTTCTGAAGAATTAATCACCTATCTACTGTTGCTGTGCACGTGGGTTTGGTGTGCTTTCATCGTGTAAATGTCATCTGTTGAATGCATTACTATTGCAATTGAGTACTATCATATGCGCCAATTTCTGGTACTATGTGTCAAAATCCTTCATCCCACCGTAAATACTGTATCCCTCTTCGTCATTGCCAGATCTGGGTAGGTACTACTATCAGGATCACTTCAGTGAAGACCATTCTTTGATTCTCTAGAGTTAGGGTTGTGACACCTACAATTGGCTGTAGATCTGATTCCAGTAGGATCAACTTACTCGAATCTGTTATTTGTGATAAATAGGTCAAAAATATGTTGTACACCAGCATGACGGAAAGCTAAGTATTCGATTAATTTTGGCGGGAAGAAAGTATCAACACGAAAAATTTAATGCCTCCTCAGCATTATGAACAACTATGATTTCATGGTTTACCATTCCCGATTCTATAAACATTGCTGGTCAAGATTTTGCTCTAATTACCATGATACAAACAGCAATTATGCTGATTGTGGGTTTCATTATTGCTCGTATAGCTAAGTCAATAGTTTCCAAACGTTCGAGAGCCACTTTACCTTCTGACTACAGCAGGCGACTAACCTTGTTGGTGTATTATGGGATTATTGCTATCACGGTGATATCTGCTCTTGCTCAATCTGGAATAGACTTGGCTGGGCTGTTCGTAGCAGGCGGAGTAGCGGGTATAATAATAGGCTTTGCCACCCAGTCATTGTTCTCAAATTTGATTTCTGGTATTTTCTTGTACATAGATAAACCGCTCAAAGTCGGGGACCCTGTTATGATAACAGGTAAACTCCCTGACATTTCGGGGGTTGTTGTGAACATAGGGGTTATAACGTCCAGATTTAGGATCTTTGACGGAACGTATGTAACACTGCCAAATACAGATGTCTTTTCGTCTGAAATATACAATTATTCGGTCACAGTGGCTAGAAGAATTCAGATATCTATTGGAGTAGGGTTCAATGAGGATACTGATAAGGTGATTGATGTGATTAGAGATTCATTATTGAACACCCCATTCGTATTAGTCGAACCCGTACCAAATATTTACGTAGCCAGCATAGGGGAAAGCACTATAAATATCAATATATGGTGTTGGGTTCCCTCTAATGTGTTATTTGATGTGCAGATGCAAATCACTAATCAGATCAAGAAACAGCTAACTGAGAATCGTATAGAGATTCCACTTCCTCAGCAAATCCTGCATATCACAAATAGAACGGATACCTCATAAATGCAGTTCAAACGACAACAATCCTCCAAAATAGACAAGACGCCAGAGCATAGTGCCAAAGGAGAAATCTTGGGGTGTCATGCTTTTCCAGCCGCAGGCATAGGTGGTACAGATTCTCTAGTACTAAATATTAATGATCATATTATCTCAATTACTACTGAGGGAAGAAATGATAAAACTAGGGATCATATTTTTGGGTACAAACGACTTCTAGGCAAAGAGATAGTGGCCGAGAAGCTTCTCACGTCCGTTACGGAAGAAGTCACTTTGTGTATTTTGCCAGTCCCTCCCCTTTATGCTTTACAGAATATATGTAACCATTTGTGTTTGAAGTTCAAGTCACCCATCGTGGTGGATCAGGACCAGAAACTAGACTTTTACACCAAGATGCCTATAGAGATAGGTATATTCAAACAGTCACATAAAAAAGGATTATTACTCATCGATTGTATCTCGCTGTGTAAACAGCAATACACACTATACGGAACTCCGGAGAGTGGTATGATATGTAGATATAAAGAAACTGAAATATCCGCTACGGAGGTGGAAACTTCGAAATTTGAGGAGGCATCTCTAAGCGCGCGTCTACTCAATGAAACAAACAAAATCATAGAGTTGAGTAAGTTGGTGATTCCCCTAAGCACTATAGTGGTTGATTATAGTAATGATAATTCGTACCTCTCTAGCATAGTGGAAATCAAGGTAGGAACATCATTTGGGAAGGATATTGCAAACGTAGAGATGGTAAGTGCAAAGATTTGGGACTCGGAGTCCTCAACCATACGATCAAAGGAAAATGTACTCACTTTTTTGATGGATAAGGGCTTTTAGTTTGAGGATTTCTTCCGCCCTAGCCCCTTGTATTATTGCCAATAACACCGCTCAACATCAGTTTGGGTTTGTCCTGGCGGCATCTGTCCTAATGCTAAGTGCGTGAGTCTTTAACTTGCTTTCTTGTCATCGTCAGAGTCATGATGCGTTCCATGCGTTTTTATAAATCTTAGCAAGTCGCTGGAATTACTGTCTCCAACCATGTAGTAATTCTTTAGATTTTCGACTGTTTGATCATCGTAATGGCTTCTATTGTTCGCTTTTTTCTTCTCCTTTTGCAACGCTTAATTATGAAAATAAATAAAATAAAATCCTATCGGGTGATACTTAGTGTACTCTTATATGCAGTTAGCCACACGAGAATTCACTCATACGAGTTTGCACGAAAATCGGCTGTAACAATGTGTCCCAAAAACAAGTTCTTCCCATTAACTATAATATTACGTGTTTAAACACCGATCCTTTTCATCTTGGAACCACACTTAGGACAAGCAATTTCATTGTGCTTATTACCGCAGCCCATGCAGTAATAACGGAGAGACGAACCTGAAGCCAATCCTCCAAACATGCCTGTCCCCTGAGTTCCCATTTTCCTATACATTCTTCTCCTAACAAAGAAACTAAGCAGGATGACTACACCAATCACAATAGGTAGGGAATAAGGAAAGGGCACCATAAAAGAAATAGCAAATGCGATTGCAAGATAAATCCCTATCCACATCAATTGTTGTGACAGAAAGTTCCTATTATTGCTCATCGTATAATGTATATACGCGCTATCTGATATAAGTGCTGGCCAAGGGTAGAAATCTACTATTATGCGATTCAACAACGATTATGACAAGATCCATCTCGCACTCTATACGCACAACAGTGCTGGGGATCTACCATATCGGAACGGGCAGGCTAGAGAAATTAAGTAAATCTGGGTTAAATGACCACAACCCTCCCTCGGACCTGAAATTCATTGAACATAATATCGACGTGCTGCTTATAGGTATTGAATATGACATGTGTACGTGGTTGATGAAAATTCCTTCGCATTATTTTCTATCAAACAACTATCAGAGAGGATCAAAAATCGAGAACTATCACCTACCGAGTTGATTGATGCTTCTCTGAATAAAATTGAAAAATTCAATTCAGTATTGCACTCGTTCATTACGGTCATCGAGAAAGGAGAATTAGTCAGTCAAGCTTCTATTGCAGAAAAAGAAATCAAAAATGGAAACTACCGCGGTCCTTTGCATGGTATTCCATTTTCGGTCAAGGATAATATCTATGTAAGGGGCGTCCATTGTACCTCGGGGTCTAAAATCCTAGGATCTTTCATTCCAGATTCGAGTGCTACGGTTGTCAGCAGAATGAAACAGGCAGGAGCAATACTCGTCGGCACGAACAATTTAAATGAATTTGCTTCAGGCATAACCGGGATCAACCCATTCTACGGATCTTCCAGAAATCCGTGGGATTTGTCAAGACTATCTGGAGGCTCTAGTGGAGGCTCGGCTGTTGCCGTCGCGACAGGAATGGTTCCGGCTTCCTTAGGAACGGATACTGGAGGATCCGTTAGAGTTCCTGCTTCCCTATGCGGAGTTGTTGGAGTGAAGCCTACTTACGGTAGAATTAGCAGACACAATATATTTCCATTGTCACCTTCTCTTGATCATGTAGGTTGTATCACTCGAAGCGTGTGGGATGCCGCAGCTATATTGGAATGCATATCAGGATGGGATCGGATGGATAGTACTTCAGCGGATACGATCGTACCACCGTATACAAGAATTGTACAGGAGTCAAATCTTAGCGGAAGACGAATCGGAGTTTTACATGAGTACTTCAGTGATAATTTGCATCCCGAGATCGCAGAGTTATTTCATAAATTTATTGAGTTTTTGCAATCAAGTGAGGCCATTGTAGTGACTGGGCTGAAAACACAACATTGCAAGAGATTTTATGAGTCATGGCTAAATATTAGGCTTTCAGAGGCTGCAAGTGTACATCGAAAATGGCTTGATACCAGAGCTGGAGACTATAGCTGTGAGGTAAAACGGTTGTTATTGGAGGGGAATGAAATATCTGAATTGAAATATTCTCAATCACTAAAAACTGTAAAAGAAATAACAAATGAGTTTATCATGATTTTTTCGGCTCAAAAGCTTGATGCCCTCATTGTTCCAACAACCATTATTCCTGCCCCCCGATTTGATCAGGATCTGTCTGAAATTCGCCAGGCTTTACTACGAAACACATTTGTATTTAATAGCACAGGTCTTCCGACGATCACTGTTCCCATAGGCTTAACAAAAGACCATTTGCCAGTAGGCGCCCAATTAATTGGGTCTTGTTTTCAAGAAGAAGTAATACTCTCTATTGCCTATGCCTATGAATGCATCAACCACAGTGTGGACAAATTTGTTCCGAAACTGGCATATTGACCGAATCATGTCACTTTTGGGTTTTTGCATTCTGTACATGTATAAGTAGCGTGGTATTATTACTATCTCTGAATGTCTGGAACCAAAGAGATAAGAACCTGTCCGGTTTGCGGTTGTTCTGAACACAGTTTATTGGGATGTTTTACCCATTGGCGCAAGCATGTAAGGAAAAACAACGAACGATGTGAATACAAGTAGTAAACATGAATATAACCAGTAAACAGGTCAAGTTAGGGCTTCCCTCGCTATACGGGAGCAATAGCGATAAACGACTCTTATGGAGCCAAAAGTTTCACTCTTAGTTGTCTTCATTTGCTGATGATAAATCTTATGCAATATGGTTACTATCGATGGTCACTAAGATTTCTAAGATTTTAGTATTAGCCGGAACATTCGCACCAGTTATAGCATTTATTCTTGTCCATACAAAGGATGAAATCATACATCACTTTCGCGATAGTGGCAGCAGTGGCTGTGATGCTCGTAGCATCGACAGCACTAGCAACAGAAGATGCTTTCGCGGGAAAGAAGAAGAAATACAACCAAGCACTATCACAAGCAAATGCTTGTGGAAATGGTAAGTTGCCAATGAACGTATTCTGTTCCAACTCAGCATCACAGATTCAAGGCGACGAAAATGCTGTTGGAACAACTTCAACACAGTCCAGCGACTAGCAAATATCGTCCCCTTCTTTAATTTTTTTATCACATTTTTGATCGCTTTATATCGCTATGGCATCTCTGTTACTCTTTTCTAGTACTAAGATACGCATGGTTAATTTTTGTTGTATGATCGGAATAAAGTTTTGGTAAACCAGATTAATGATTCTCGTTCAATGTGTCCTTATTTTTCCAGTGGCAACGTAAAAGTAAACGTAGCCCCTCTATCACCAGGATTATTCTCACCTCGAATCTTTCCTCCATGGGCTTCAACAATACTCTTTGCAATGAATAACCCCAGACCCGTACCAATATCTGATTTAGTTGCAAACTTTGAAAATAGTCTTGGCTGTATTGCAGGATCGATTCCACGGCCATTGTCCCTTATTCTTATGCACACATATTCTTTCTCCTTCGCAGTATCATTATTGTCACATGAGCTTGCTTTACTTAACGATACTGAGATAATCCCATTGGAATCTGTAAATTTGATAGCATTATTAATTAAGTTTGATAACAGTTGGAATATTCTAGATTTGTCCGCATAAACATAATATTCAGTATTAATATCGTGATTCTTTTTATCATTTAAAAATTGAACAGTTAAACCCTTCTCTGCTACTTGAGGATTTGTATTTGTTATGTCTTTTAGCACATTTCTCACTTTTTCGTTAAGATTTATACTTTCCATGTTTAGCTTCAGCGTACCAGCTTCAATTCTAGATACATCAAGAATATTGTTTGTAAGATTTTTAAGCCTAATTACATTTCTTTTTAAAGCGTCAAGTGAGTCCTGTGTTCCAAGATCGCGATCACCAAGACTTTCTTTTATCAGATTATAATCGTGTTCAAGTAATTCAGTATATCCAACTATGGATTGAGTCGGCGTTCTCAATTCATGTGCAGCTATGTTTATAAAATCTTGCTGCATTCTCTCATGGCCTTTAAGCTGTTCGTACGCTGATTCGAGTTCCCTTGTCCTTCTCTTCACTTCAGCGTCAAGGTTTCTACTCCATCTAATGAGAAAGACAATGAGGATAATTGCTGCTGCTGTGCTAATGGCAAGTAGTGAGAAGGTCTCCACTCTCTGTGAGAAAAGTATATTTTCAATCTGTGAATATATTTGTAAAGTAGGCGTTACAATAAATACGACGTATGGAGGTACACCAGTTGTGTGGCCTTCACCACTGATAGAAATAGGAAATCCTGTTGTTAGTCTTTCTCCTAGTCCGATAGTGTAAAGCACATCGCCAGGCTCACCTGACAATACCCTCTTCATTAAATTGTTTAAACCTTCGTTGTGTCTTGTGAAATTCTGAGTATAGTCACCAAAGAAATCCTCCCCAATTAACCTAGGATTACTATGAACAAGTTGAGTCGCATTTCTGTCGAGCGCTGCCAGGTATTCTGATTTGATATCATAGACATTTCCGAACCTTTCAAAGAACTCTACAGTTGGTATCCCCGCGCCTACTAACCCCCGGTATTCTCCTGTTTCGCTATCCAAAATGGGAGTGGCTACGATTATTCTGTATATACCATCAGGTGAGCTAGTTCCATTAGAGAATACTGGTTTCAGCGTCGACCTTGTCCTATTGGCATAGTCTGTAAGTGAGACATCAGCACCCACTAATGACCTATGAAACTCATTATCAGATGCAACAAGCTTAATTATGCCATTTTTGTCTCCTACAAAGAAATTATCCGCTTCCCCAACCAGCTCTTTATTTTCACTGTACATGTCTTGTAGAAGTTGTTGTATTTTGCTACTTGTAAGGTTACCCTCTTGAACGTATGCTGAATTCGCAACAACTTTGAGTCTCGACAGTATCGAATCAATATCTGTAGCTATGTGCTGGGAGATTGCGTTATTTTTGTCAATCTGGCGGAGCCTCTGCTCTTCAAATAGGTTCTCTTTAATGCTATTTTCAGTAACCCCTTGTAGAAAGAAATATAGCCCGTATGACAGAGATACTATAAGAACTATAGAAACGATACCTATTTCGATGAACCTCTTAGGGGATTTCAATCCATGCTAAC
>DASQQK010000322.1:0-3343 GCA_035643435.1 Nitrososphaeraceae archaeon
AGACTTGAGAGGAGTAAATTTCAATGTATTGTATCTTTCAGGTATAGTCATAGCCATAGCTGTAACAACTAAAATTGTTGGGTGTGGCCTTCCCTCTATCATATTTCTAAAAGATAAGACTAAAGCATTACGAGTAGGAATAGGGATGGTATCACGAGGTGAAGTGGGGCTCATTGTGGCAGGTGTAGGTGTATCAACTGGAGCATTAACTACTGATATATATACTACAGTTATAATTATGGTTGCTCTTACTACTATAATTACACCGATCTGGCTCAAGAGATCTTATGCGAATGAAACAGGTTTGACTCCTCAACATTCATCCACATCTAAAGAACACAAATAAGGTTCTTACGGACGAAGCGAATAAGAGTGATGTATAGGTCTAAAATAATACCTGAGTCTCATAAATATGTAACTACATATCTCAATGAATACAAGGTTAAGTATTGGTGTCCCAGACAGTCCCTGATTTTCTCAACTCATACCTATAAAGACCTCCCTTCCTTCGATCAGAAGTTTCGATATTTCATATATTGTTTTTTAGTTCCTAGTTCCTAGTTCTTAGTCCCTAGTTTTTAGTTCTTAGTTTTTAGTTCTTAGTTTTGATGACGCTTTGGATTAAGCGAATAGCTTAGAGCAGCTTAGGACTACATGATATATGTTCAAGTAATCATTATAGGCCTGACTGCTTATCTATAATCAAGCGCCTTTACAATCATGAAACCGAAGAGACTGTTAAAGAACCTAAGAAAAGATCAGCAGCAGTATTACATTTTTCTTGCTAAGGAGTGTTTTTCAGGATTTAGAAATGCAGAAGACAATTTGAATATGTATAATTACTCTTCATGCTATACATGGCTTTTCCATTCCTCAGAATTCTTTTGGAAATCATTGATTATCTTATCGAATAACTACTTTGATCCAAAGCACGAAGTGACAGAAGCAGATATGAAGAAGATATCCAGTGATCTGTTATCTGATGATGAAAGAATAAAAGCATATAATATTTTGAGCGCATTTCCAAAAATTAAGCAAGATCTTGTAAAATATGGGTATTATGAAAAAGGAACTGATATAACAACTTCTCCGGAAGCTGTATTTAATCTCGATCGAAATAATACTGAAGCAGATCTACGTAAAGTAAGTTGCCTAATAAATAAACTTAGAGAAATTCATTATTATCAGATATTTGAGCCTCCAGTTAAAATAGGAATTCTTTCAGGATATGTTCAAGCAAGAAAAGAAAAACCATGTTCATATTATCCCCATTCAAATTATCGGAAATCTGTTCAGTGGATGCTAGACTTGAAAGATATCAAAAATGATAACGGATCCGAACTATTTCATGTATCATTAACATCAATCTCTAACTTAAGTAGTAGTGCTTTTTCGATTATAATAAATCCTTTTGGCGAAGCTTATCCAGAGCTGGGTAGTGCAGAAGGAGTAGGCATGAAGACAATCTTATCCTATATACAAGATGGTGGAATATTCGTTAATTCAGGGGGTCAGCCCTTTGTTTACAGCTGGGACGTAAATACCGGAGATCACAATCTGGTGATTAATTATATTCCAATTTCAAATTATATAGAAGGCAGTTACGATGAAGTAATACCGGTATTATCTAGGAATGAGAGTTTGCCTATTCCTCATGATGCTTTAGTTCTAAAGAAATACTTTGATACGGAAACCGAATGGGATCATCCTGATAAAGGGATTGTGGGTCCAGTAGAAGTCGAAATTGAGTTTGATGAAATATTGGGCAAAGACAAACCAAAAAGCAAAGCTAAAGTCTACAGACCTATAAGACTATTATCGGATAATGTTCGACCTCTACTTCGTTGTCCTAAATCATTATGGGATGGTGAAGTTTATCCTGTTGCTGCAATCAAGTACGGAAGAGGATTTTTGATAAGTACTGGAATGAACTTAGATCAAGAAAGAGAGTACAAGTTATTGCTGGATATAGTAAAAAGAATAAGTCTTGTAGGTTATGAAGTCCTTACAATATCAGACTGATGTTTAGATATATTGAGGTCGTCATTATACATAATAGATCGATGCATAATAGATGAAGCGATCCTATATTGGACTGTGACCTAGTCGCGAATATTTATATGATATGTTACTTCAGTTGCTAACGAGTTTATACCTAATAGGGGATTACTAGCTGTCGCTAAAGTGAATTTTGTGTTTCCCAGGTTGTAGAGGCTCTAAGAAAACCCAGAAGCCATCAGAGATCATCCCAGTACTCCCACTTACCACCCCAAAGATATTATTTTCAGGATATGTTATATTTGACAATGGAGATTCTATACTCCAAACTCTTCAAATTTGTACCATCTACACTAGCTTACAAATTGATCGCTTGATCATTGTCAGCTCTGGCGCACGCAAGGAGTTCAGACTCAGTCCTAACTGTAGGATACGAGGCGTAATCACACATAGAGTTTATAACCGAAAATAGAATTGCTTTCCCCAATGGCACAATACATGTACGCGCAGCAGATCCCCCTGTAGTACCGGCTAGGAACATACGGATGGAACAAGAAATACAGTGGAAAGTAATATTAATGACGCAAAAATACCAGAATGATTTGGATCAAGAAACTGGACTATCGACATCACTAAGTGATGATGAGGTCAAACAGAATATAAATGAGATGATATTGGAAATTAAGAAAATCGACCGTGAGAGGAACAAAAAATAGATATGTGCGAGTTTCATTATAGTCAGTGTTCAAACAGTAGCCAAATTTCCTGATGGTACAACCGTATTCAGTAGGCAGATAATTTTACTCTAATTATAGTAACCAGTTTCAAGAGATTTTTCATTTTCTGGCCTACGATATGCTCAAAAACAACAACAACTGCAGATAACAAATGACAACAGTACGCCAAATTTATTGAATTACTGAAAAATTAAGAAATAGGTCAAATAAATGGATTTAAGCATCTGAGCAATGTCTATCTCAGGATCATTATCTATTCCCGCTACAAATGTCGTAGTTTATTGGTTTGACCACGGCCTGCTTCCATACATTTGGTGGACAGAATTGCCGATCTCAGAACGACGATTTGCTGACAATACCTCCATGATATAGGATATAGTAAGGACAAGAGTGTGTAAATGCCGCTTCAGAATCTGGTGTTTATTATGTCTCGATATGTTAAAAAAACAGAGTTTTTAATATATATCACAATTGAAAGTTCTCCATCTATCTGATTATGCGCTGCCAGATTGGAGAATAGAGAAATCTGCCATTAGTGCATCAAATCGTAATTATCAAGTATATTTTGCAGGTTTACCATCTCATACTAGTAATAGTGTTTTTTCAAA
>DASQQK010000323.1:0-5982 GCA_035643435.1 Nitrososphaeraceae archaeon
ACATCATTCTTCGTTTTATCAACTACGATTGTATATCTATGTATAGAATGACGATACAGATATATGTACATAGTTATGTATCTGAATCTCTATGTATAGGTATGATGTATGTTACCAATTCCTATGACACATTTGACAAATGAATACTGGGTAGTACTGGACTGGGCTTGGTAAATCTTCTTTTAAATGCTCGGTAGCTTTATTTTTGCAGCGCCAAACATCACAGATTTTGGTTTCTGGACGAGAATACTGACTAATATATATTTCATCACGAAAATTTGATCGGTTTAATGACATTATCTTTGTCAGTCCAAGAGTTATTTCATGTTAGATAAATTGGGATATAAATATCTTCGTTCAGATGAATATATCTATCTATAGAATCAACTATCTGTTAACAGGTTTTCTTGTCATTAGTACCTCTGGCTTAAGACGCGCTAGTTTTGGATTGTACCGAATCATTTCCAGTATTTGGTTGATGTGATCCATCCGATCGCGCAATGTATTCATCTCCTCGTCATGTTTTTGACTCATTATCTGTTTCTCTTTTTCGAATTCGTTAATTCTAGCTTCTAGAGTTTTTCCAGTTGCCTGGAGCGTAGAGTAGTCTAGGAAGGTTAAATATTTCATACATGCAAGATATTTTTCGGTTTGTGCTTGTTGTTTTTTTGTGTAATAAGAACTATATTTGTGACCTAGAATCCATTCAGAATAGTCTGCCCCCCCTGCCGGCGCATCAGAGATAGTTGATTTGACAAATCTTCTAAAGCTATGGAGAGTAATCTTTCTTCTCTGCGGCATACCATCTTTTCTCTGATCGAAATCAATATCAGCAAGAACTCTATGGAACTGCAGTACGAGTTTTTGATATATTGACCGGGGAGTGATGCTGCGAATATCTAAATCGCACACTTGAAACACTAAACTCTCACTAATTCGTCTATCAATTTTTCTATCTTTATTTAAGACAATTCCAAATCTGGATTCAATCCATTCTTTGAGCCAATGGGTTGCTTCATCTGAGATAAATCTGTCCCTAGATTTTTTTGTCTTTGTATACTCTGCTCTTAAGTGTATCTGGGTTGGACTAGAATCAAAGTTTATATCACAAACTCTAATAGCACAGGCTTCAATGGGTCTTACTCCGCTGCTTGCCAATACCAGAAGATATGTTTTAAGACGACGATTATGACATTGGAGTAAAATAGTTCGTATGTCGTTCTGATCGATTGCTGGCGGATCTTCTTGTGGTACTCTTGGAAGCGTCACTCTTTTTTTGAATTTGTATTGGATAATGTCTACGTCGCTATACTGTAGATAAGATTTAACACAAATCATGTATTGATTTACACTAGCTTTCGAAAGTTTCTTAGTTTGTAAAAAAGATACAAATCCATCTAAGAACTTGTATACATCAATATTCCCAGAGTTAATTGAATCGATGATAGTATCAATATTTAAACCACTATAGTTAGAGAATCCTAAATATATACTCTTTGGTTATATATTAGTATGAAAAAAGCAACTGTCCTCGTTACAGGAAGAAATGGATTTATAGGAAATCACTTATGCAAACATCTGGCAGAAAAGCAGATTGGACTTATAGATGAGGACGAAATTGAAGGCAAAAAGCCATTAGATGTTACTAATTTAGAAACATTACTTTCTATTAATAGGCATATCAAAGCAATAATACACCTTGCCGCTAAGACATCGATTGTCAATTCGTTTCGCAATCCTTATACTACTTATTATACTAATTTTGTGGGAACATTTAATTTACTAGAATTTGCTCGATTAAAAAAGGTCAAGAAATTCATCAATGTAAGCACATATGTTTATGGTCAACCACGGTATGTTCCTATAGATGAAAACCATCCAATTGATCCACATTCTCCATACAATAAGAGTAAACTACTTGCAGACCAACTCTGTCAATTTTATTCACGTGATTTTGATATTGATACTGTTATACTGCGTCCTTTTTACATCTATGGTCCAGGAACGTCATCAGATTCTTTTATTCCTTCTGTTATTCGACAAATTAGAGAAACTGGAGAGGTTATATTAAATGGCAGAGATATAACTAGGGATTTCCTTTTTATTGATGATTTTATACGTTTACTAATCATGATTTTATACAAGTTTCCAGAAGGTTATAATATATTTAATGTGGGTTCTGGGACGTATCATACTTTAGAAGAAGTAACACACATTATAGCAAAATTGTTAGATAAAGATTTTAGCATTCAATATAATAACTCTCATATTTCTGCTAATGTGAGTACTATGCAAGCAGATATAACAAAGGTATCAAATGCATTCAAATGGAAACCAACTATCAACATAGAAGAGGGATTGAGACTGATTATAAAATGACAAACAGATTCTTTGAATTTATTCACAATATAGAATAATAAAGTTATAATTAATGATCTACGTCTTATTTTTCTTAGCCGGTGATAATAACCAACACTGCTGCCAAGCCAACAAATTTCTAAATTTTAACGTTAGTCTTGGCAGAAAAGTACGAAATGCGATCATTTGTATATCCAATGTTTTACAGAAAAGCTCAAAGTCTTTTATAGACCAAAAATGGAGATGCATAAAGGACTGTCGTGGATGGTATCCTCTTAACATTTGAATTCTCCATTTTATATACGCACTATTAGGTATAGTAACTATTACACCTTTTTTTGCATGGTGTATAGCATCAAGCAATACTCGAGAAGGATATATAGTATGCTCTAAAACTTCTAGCAGCAAAATATAGTCATAAAGATCATATGGATCTAAGTATAGGCCATAATTAATATCCTTTATCTGTGTCGATATACCTCGTTTTCTTGCCTTTTCGCAAGCGGTGTTTGAAACATCAATTCCTGTTACTTTTGCATTTCTTTTTTTAATTAAGTAATCTGATATGAAGCCGTCTCCTACACCTACATCTAAAATAGTTGAACTAGGTTCGATCCAGTCTTGTATTAATTCTGCTCTCAGTAACCTTCCTGTTTCAACCTCAGTATGATATGTTTCGTATTCCTCAAATAATTCAGGGAATGTCATATCAGTTTCAGTTAATGCTTTACTTATGTCCTTTTGAAGAGTATTCAAGAAATATATCATCCCAGCTCTCTTTATTGTATAGTACGGTTTATCCATCATCATGATTAGTATATCCATACATACATTTCAGTCACTTATATGTAAATGACTGTAAATTGATTTGTCTAATATTGGATCTATTCTGTCAGTCAAATTAAGCAGGACATAAAAACTAGCTTAATCTCCTCTAGAATGAGGAGATTAATGTATTTCAATATATTAAGCTAATAGTTGAATTAGTCGATATGTTTTCCTGTATACTCTACAAAACCTTATTTGCAACATTCGCTTCCAAATCAAACATCCTGATTTTTTATTTTAATACCTTACAATCCGCTTCTCATTCTGTCTGTATATATACGAAATATATTTTAGTGGCATTCTCTTCAACTTCAGTATGAAATCCAGCTTTCTGCTCAAATCTCTTGCCAGCGACTGGAGTAGAAGGAGATGGTTGGACTTTCGGTACGGTCATGGTACTTACCTAGTATTTCTGATGACATTTGCGAATTTTGTTACAATTCAATATGGTCTTCTAGTACATCAAGTACCTTTTTTAAAGAACCTATTCGGAAGCATCTGGATTTTTGCCATAATGTATGTTGTAATATATGTACCGATAGCAATGATTGTTGGGTATTGGCATCGCAAAACACAGTGGAGAGTCGAGCAGCAAGCATTATTTAAAGAGAATGAAATAGGGGCGACAATGTGGCTTTTCGTAATAGATCTTATAGACGGCAAGGTTTCTGAAGAGGAGAAGGAACAGATGAGGGATATGTTATATACAATTGTTCGAAAGCCATTCAGGTCAATTGAGGTAAACACAAAAACAGAAACAAAATCAACTTGATTGACTTGTAGAAGCTAAATTTTTTACTGTTAACCGTTATAATATCAAAGCACAAAGATTAGTAGTATCAGATAGACTTATTCTATCAACCCCCTAATTTAATTCGATTAGCAATAATTTATAACAGTCAGGGCGAAATGATAATAATGCAAGAAGATCACTTTTCAAGAGTTTTGGTTGCTATTGATGGTTCGACTTCTTCAATACATGCAATAGATTACGCAATTTCAATTGCTATAAAAAATAATTCTGAACTCATTGTTCTATATGTAATTGATGTATATAAGTACCCTTATCTATCATCTTCAATCATCTTGGCTCCAACATTTGGTTCTGAAAAATATTTAGAAGAAAAAAATGAAGCTGAGGAACATATGAATGAAATTAAAAAGAGATACAAACAAAAAACTAAGAATAATATAAATTCGAAAGAGCTCAAGACAGAGGTCTTTGAGGGTACGAAATCTGTTGCAACTACCATAATAGAGTATGCAGAATCAAAAGATATCGATTTACTTATTATTGGAAATAAAGGCAAAACAGGGTTTAAGAGATTATTATTAGGCAGTGTATCTTCCAATATTATAAAACATGCTCATTGTACAGTTCTAGTAATAAGATAATAAACCATTATCATCATTTTGTTTTATCATATTCCAGATAATCTGGAAGTCGTTATTGATTGAAATTCCGACTTGCATCGTATTTATATTTGTTCTAGTCTGATGACTATCTGTATATCATCTGGATCATGTACTAATAACTGGTTATTTTTAGTCCATTCCTTCATTTGTTCTCTTGAAGTGGAATCATGTAAAATATTTGACTTAATTGTATTGAACAATGTAATGTCATGTATGATTATTGTGAAGTTCTTTAGTCCGATCTCTCCATCTCTATGACCTTCTCCATCCAAGCTATGCCAGGTATTGATTCCAATATGATGGTGATATCCTGCTGCAGATAGAAAAGCGGCCCCCATTGAACTCCAATCTAATGTTAAATCAAGCCCTAATTTCTTGTGATAAAACTTGATTGATCTCTCAAGGTTTGTTACTTTTAGATGTAGATGCCCTATTCTTCCTCCAGTTGGAAACGCTTTTGCATTCCTTGATCCATCTCTATAAGTATTGGATAACAAGGAATGTAAATTAAGTGGTTGAGTATCCATCATGATTTGTCCCGCATCGTCATGTGGCCATTCTCTTGGTGGTCTATCACGATAGATCTCTATACCATTATTTTCGGGATCTCTCAGATACAGTGATTCACTGACAAGATGATCTGCAAATCCATCGAACTTGACTCCTATGTCTCTGAGTCTTAGATATGTTGAAGCGAGGCTCTTCCTATCAGGAACTAGTATAGCAAAATGATAAAGCCCGGCTGAATGGGGAAAATTGGTTCTTGCATTTGGGTCAGATTGGAGAGTAAGTAATGGAGTTCTTAGAGAAGACGATGAATGGTATTTGAAATCCAATTCATATACAAGACTATCATTGTTAATCTGGTTTTTGACGACTTGTAGATCAAAATATTCCTCGTAAAAATCCAAGACTTTGTCAATATCCTTGACCACTAGTACAGGACGTCCAACTGTAATGTTTTTACTCAGACTATTCATCGTCATTTAATTAACTTGATTCCTACTAATACATACTAATTATACAATCTAATCTTTTTGTGCGCAAAGATATGGACTTAGACGTGCTATATTAATACATCTGAGACAATCGGAGGTATATGAACCCATACAATGGCCTGATGGCACGTAATTCATTTTGTGTGAGATTAAAACAATGGTTATGTGGAAGATGAGGAGGATGATGAATATGACATTTCAACTGAAATCTAATGATGAATTCGTAGAGGAAGAAGATTTAAGTGAAAATAATGATTTTGCATATAAATGAAATATGGCTGGTATTACAGTCAGGGGTTAGATATATCTGTGGGCCTAGGGGTAAATATTGTTCGTGCTAAATACTAGATATAATATTATTACTTATGATTATTAATCAATT
>DASQQK010000324.1:0-3858 GCA_035643435.1 Nitrososphaeraceae archaeon
ACTAATTAATCTACTCGAGAAGCATGGAAAACCCTTGACAGTACAAGGGATTCTTGATTATGCATCTGAAGACGGAGCTAACCTATTTCGAATTCCATACTTCCAGCTACTCGAAGAGTTTTCGACAAAGGTCAAGGATCAATCTCTAAGTAAATTATCGAGAATGATCAATGTCATGTCCGTATCTATCTCAGTGGCATTACTTGGTTTAGAATTCGAGGCACTTAGAAGTGCAATTAAATCCGTTTTCAGCTCTAAGCCAAGAATTGCTGAAATAAATGTTTCTGCAGCCGAATTTGCTTACGAATATGCCAAACACAGTAATAATACGAGCACACTAGGCTTTAGCCTGACTGCCAGAGATCCCATTCCTGATACGATACTAGTCCAAGGCAACCAGTCCTCGGCACTGGGAAAGCTGACAGCTGGTTGCAGATTTCAGACATACTATCCTATAACTCCTGCCTCCGACGATAGTGAATTCCTAGAGGCAAATGGAATAATACCGCCACTAGATGGTGATGGAAATAAAGGCTCGATCTTGGTGCTCCAGACGGAAGACGAGATCGCTGCCATAACTATGGCTATAGGAGGCTCACTTGCTGGTGCGCGTTCTGCAACAGCTACCTCAGGCCCTGGATTCTCACTTATGGCTGAAGGCCTAGGCTGGGCGGGTATGAATGAGGTTCCAGTTGTAATTTCATTATATCAAAGAGCTGGACCATCTACTGGATTGCCTACCAGACATGAACAGGGAGATCTTCTTTTTGCTATAAGAGCAGGGCATGGAGAATTTCCCCGAGTCGTATTTGCGTCAGGAGACATAGAAGAAAGCTATTATGATACTATTAAGGCCTTTAACTTTGCAGAGAAATTCCAGATGCCGGTAATACATATGCTAGACAAGGCAATAGCGAATAGTATCACAACTTGTAAGATTTTCGATCAGAACAAGATACATATTGATAGGGGTTCTTTTTTGGAAAACATATCTCTGAAATCTCTTGACTCTGGTCGGACAAGAAATTATCGTAGGTTTAGGTTCACTGAAGAGGATAGTGACGATAAAATAGTAGATTCGATATCACCACGGGTACCACTTGGAACGGAGAATGGAATATTCTGGAACACGGGAGATGAGCATGATGAAGAGGGCCACATATCAGAAGACCCTAATAATAGAATGGCAATGATGAACAAGCGCATGAGCAAGCTAAAGACGGCTCTTGATGAAATAAGTGATGAAGATAAAGCCATAGTGTATGGGGTTGAAGATCCAAGTGCTATGACTGTAATAAGCTGGGGTTCTACAAAGGGAGCCATATTAGATGCTATGGATAAGTTACTAGAAGAAGGAAAGATGATCAGGTTCCTTCAATTACGCCTACTCCATCCTTTTCCATCTGATAGGATTAAAAGCTTGATAAAAGGCTACAAACCGCTTATTGATATAGAAATGAATTATTCCTCACAGCTAGCCTCACTGATTAATGAAAATCTGAATATCATGATGGATTATCTTATTATTAAATATAATGGCCGTCCTATGTCATCAACAGAGATTTATGATGCACTTGTAAGGATTAGCTCCGGAGACTCTCCAAAAAAAGTTGTTTTGGAACGTGGTGCTTAATATTAGCTAGAGTAGAATAAGGTTAATGGTAATAGTAACAATAATTGTAGAGTAATAAGTGAAGTGGCCTGGTTCGTGTCATATTTAAAGCTTCGTCTAACAAAATGAAGCTTTGTCTAAATTACTTTGTCGTCATCTGGCCATAAATCATTATCAGTATTGTATTATTATTCCTCTAGATTTTTTAATTCGAATCTTATTTGGGAGAGGTATAATTGGGATATTATAACTATAATAAATGATGTAATTCGTTCATACCAAAGTATGAAATGTAGTTCATCTAACTATAATAAATGATGTAGTTTCACGTGTTCTAACATTCAAGTTTGTTCGCTTCTGAACTTTGATATTCTTTTCTGGAATATTTTGCTCTATCGCTTTTCTAATATGATACAGGTCGTTGTACAACATATAATCATAGCACTTGACAAAGACAGCGGCAATAAGTTGTGGGAGTTTAATGTAGGATCTCCCATTGGCATCGGAGGGCCATCAATAGGAAATGGAATGCTTCTGGTCCCTACTGGCAGTCTTGCTGAGCTAGGGGCCAATACTGGACATTACGTGGTAGCATTTGATGTTCCTTCAACGGCTGAAGGAACAGCGACAACAGGGAATATGCAGGAGGGCCAGTAACACTACAGCAGCAGGCACCCACTCAAAAATGCTACGGGAACTAAACCCCCAACTAATTTTTATTTAGCCCTTTTGGAGCCACAGATGGCAAGAAGAATAGCAGTACGATAGTGTAGATTATGGTTATATGAATTGCAGATCTATTATCTGTATTTATAGTTTATCGATATATCTATCACTGTAATGGTAATGGTTTTTTTCTCAACCCGTTACCTACAGGTATTTATTACTATTAAATAGTATATCAACCATTTTTATTTGATGATTATTCTAGCAAAAGATAATAATACTGCCCTAGCTATATTCCTAGCTGTATTAATAGTTGTGGCGTCACTAGCAATCGTCTTCAGAAGTACTACCTGGACTGCAACCCGCCTTCGCTCAGGGAAGTGATAATATGACTTAGTGAGTAAGTGTATGGGTAATGACTAGTACACCAAACACTGAGACAGAGACAGAGGAGGAAGAAGCACTACCTCCTCTAACACAGCCTCTAACACCACTTGGTGAAAAGAAGTTCTATGTCTTCACAGAAGTAATTCCTAATGCACAACAGTGCAGCCTGTTTAAGCCGGCGTAATCTGGGGAGTCTTATTGATTGACGCTGTTGTTGTACTTGCGCCTTGTTTCAGCGTTTCTACTCTTCGGTGTATCAATAATTTGAAATCTTACTTATTTAATAGCTTTTTGATTTGCAATTCCCCAAAAGCTATCTAACTACCTTCTATTAGTATAGAACTGATACATATCTCATAGCTTGAAATTACAATACTAGCTTGAAGGCAGCATATTTTGAGGCCCGATGAACAGTATTATAGGTTTAATGCAATAAACTAAATTAGTTAGTCCCAAATTCATCAAAATAATGTGACGCCCAATCCAGTATCTGCTACCAGAATATGCACAAGACACCATGATTAATCTGATCTTCTGATAAACTGAAATTTTCATGTCGTCGCATACTAGCAATGATCGGCTTCTTGTGGTCCTTCTCCGAGTGACTGTAACTCGATATCAAGAACTTGGTGAGAATCCTTCGATCTTTTCATAAACAGCAACCTGATTTCCAAGTTTCTGTGTCCACAATTTCTCAATTTTTTCTAATTTGGTCCTTGAGAATTTAGGCAGATGTTGGACGTGGTGGCCGTGTAATGGAGGACGCTTTTCTGCTTCCTTAGTTGGAGCTGAGCTGGAAATGTGGCGATATGCTTCCTTCAAATTCATCTTGTTTCTTAATTGCTCTAGGGTCCTATTCAGAATTTCTTGATTACCTCCATTCTTGATAATTGCTATACTAAGCTCTTTTAGCAAAGCCTCTGCTTCTTCAGGGCCATAGAGAGTCCTCGCATATTGTTGAATTACTTCAAAGTTTGCGGTGGATCCATTGCTTAATGTGGTGGAAGTCTGAAGCGAGTTAACATCTGGTTGCTGATTTGGCGCACCTGAGGGAGTTGGTCGAGAGCTATCGTGTGCTACGTATGAACTGGAGTTGGCGTGAAAACTGAACGCTTTGTCGTCAGAAGTGAGAATTGAAGCTTGCTGCTTGTATCGTTTTCTATATATCAAGGGATTGGTTGGATTATACTTGC
>DASQQK010000325.1:0-2334 GCA_035643435.1 Nitrososphaeraceae archaeon
GAGAGATAATGTGTATATCTAGCATTTTTTTCATTAAGGCGGATCGTGGGAGTTAACTGGCGCTATATAATGCCGGAAAAAGCGCATAAGCATGCTAGGTTGGGGACAGATGCAGATAATCGGGATTAGATAACTGGCTGAGGTCTGATAAGCAAATACACCTAATACCAACATCAGAAGAAAAGTATGCGAAACAATAATCTGCTCTGATTATCGCATTCTAAGGCATATTCGATATTCAAAGTGACGTAATGAGCTTAGAGGGATTCTTGGACTAGTCCTAGAGTATAATTGCCCAGATCAGTTAGGCCCTGTACTTTTCCATTTCTGCTAAGGTAATTTTCAATGAGACTTCAGCCCCGTTGTATCCTTCCACTTGGGATTTTGGGATCTACCCTTCTTTAGATCTAGATTTTGGGATCTTGTATTCCGCTCGATCGCCTTGAGAGGTAATTACGACAATATCTCCGAGGATCGCATCCACATTACCTGCTCCCATCCCCTTCTTTAGATCTGACATTCCTATGTACTAGGGCTTCCCAATTAGCTATTGTATCTGACATCTTATCTAATTCTTATACGATATTGTGAGGTATTTAAGACAGCCGGTCTCTAAATTGGACTTGTAAGAAGATACGGTGGCTAAGTGGTGCCAAATGTCATGGTAGGATCTTAAATTAAAAATAGCACGTTTGGTAAATGGAACACAACGCTAATATGGATACAGATATAGAAGATGAATTAGAGCGAGTAGCAAAGGGAGAAGTACTTTCTGATGATTGGAATAAGAAAGTATACTCTGTAGATGCAAGCCATTACTCTATTGAACCATCCGCAATTGTGTATCCATTAGATGAGTACGATCTATCGAGAATATGTCAGTATGGGTATTCGAAGAATATATCCATAACTGCAAGAGGCGCCGGTACTGGACTTCTAGGACAGTCGCTCAACAGTAGTATTATTCTTGATTTTACGAAACATATGAATAAGATCCTGGAGATTGGTGCTGATTATGTGTTAGTCCAACCAGGATTAGTTAAAGGTGTGCTAGACAAAGAACTTAGGAAAAGGGGAAAATTCCTTCCCCCTGACCCAGCTAGCAGCAACTATTGTACTGTTGGGGGTATGATCGCAAATAATTCGAGCGGGGTTCATGCATTGGGTTATGGCAACACCATCGAGTTTCTAGATATGGTTAACGTCGTATACTCTAATGGTAGTTTCGGATGCGTTAGAAGTAGAGATAATATCAGTTCGAACGACGAGAGAATTACAAAACTATATAGTTTGTTATCATCTCACATAGACCTAATACAGACCCAGTATCCAAAAGTAACAAAGAATTCATGTGGTTATCGTCTTGATGCAGTAATAAATGATGACGGATTTCACCCGCATAAAATATTTGCTGCCTCAGAGGGAACATTGGGAATTGTGACTTCGGCGAAGCTAAAGATCTTTGATATCCCCTTGTATCAATCTACCATGGTATTTGGTTTTAAGGATTTGTTATCCGCTATTTCGGCAGTTCCTGTTGCTTTGAAATTCTCCCCGGTTGCACTGGAAGTGCTTGATCATACCGTGTTTCGTAACTTTGATGTTCAGGCTTACCCAAAAGTCAAAGATAATGTTACTGATAGAGGGACTCTCTTATTCGCAGAATTTGCAGGAAACAGCCTTAAAGGTGTGGAACAAAGAGTTACAATGTGCAAAGACAAATTATCTCCAGTGTCTAAGATTATCGAGGCTGTGACTGACGAAAATAGCTCCCGACAAATATGGGGTGCAAGAAAGAGCGCATTGAATAATGCTTTGAAAATGACTGTAGGGAGCAGAAAGCCAGTAGGCTTGATAGAAGATACTGTAGTGAATCCAAATATGCTCTATGATTATACTCGATTTCTGTTGCAAAAATATAACGATAACAAATTAGATTATGTAATCTACGGTCATGCAGGAAATGGGAATTTACATACAAGACCGCTTATCGATACAGAATCGAGAACAGAACTTGAACTATTTAATATTGTAGGTGATGAAGTTTTTGCTAAAGTAATTAGTTGCGGAGGAACTATAACGGGTGAACATGGTGACGGTATAGCCAGAAGTAAGTATATCAAATTGATGTATGGCACACAACTTGTTTCAATTTTTGAGAAGATCAAAAAAATGTTTGATCCGAAATGTACCATGAACCCTGGGAAGAAGGTAATTAGATCTGACACATAGAGGACAATATCTGCAAACTAACTTTGAAGTGTTTGCTATGTTACGTTAGTGAAGTGTTACGTTGAAAAATACATTAGTGAAGTATTGACTCTCGACATATCA
>DASQQK010000326.1:0-2990 GCA_035643435.1 Nitrososphaeraceae archaeon
TTTAGAGGCAAGACGTTTCAAGTGACGTTACCCGGAAAGTCTTAACGTATATTTATAGAAGGTCTCAAGTCCCTAGTCACCAAAGCCGCCTACAGTTATGCTCTCCAGAAATACATGCAGCATCTTGAAATTAGTAATCCAGATGACCTGCTCATACACTCAGAAAACCCCAAGATTATACAGAATCAAATCATTGATTACCTGATCCTGCTGAAGAATCCTCCATACTCGCTACGATACGCCACAAGAAGCCAGTATTTGGCAGCAATTATGACAAATTACGAACTCAATGACGTACCACTCAGCAAGAAGAAGGTCTACAGGTATCTAGGAGAAGAGGAGAGACCTATTGACAATCGTGGTTATACAACAGAAGAGATATCGAAGATGCTTGAGGTATGTGATGAAAGAACGAGAGCAATCATTTTGTTTCTCGCATCTACATCTATAACATTATTACACAATCCCTTTATAGATCCTAATTCTGTAAGATAATACCATGAACAAATACCTGATCGCTGCGGTGGTCTCAGTCAGTCTTTTGCTTGCCGCTGCAATAGTGTCTACATTACCAATGCAGTCTATCTCTGCTAAGATTACCGAAAGCTGTACTAATCGTGGTGGGCACGAAAGCGAGGGGAGTTGCAATGGCAACACCGATAAAAACGGAAAAGAATGCTCAGCCAAAAACCCGGCAGGTAAAGAACCAGGCGGACATAATCCCTGCTAAATAATACTTCCCACTTTTTTTGAATTCTACAGTTGTTCTTTGTACTACTAATAGCTAACCACCAAGAGTCTCTTATCATTCTTAGAAAGACTAGCCTGTTCTACATCAACTTATGCGAAAAATTCATTGAGACCTAAGTCCGCTACAAATACAAGTCCTCAACATTAGTAAGGATGTTTCGGCAAACTCGGCCCACAGGAGTGTGTCCGATAGTAATAGAATTGGTGGCTCCTACACATCGACCAAATGATTCATACAAAAAAAATGTGGGTGGCTTATTATTAACATTCTTTCTTATATTGCCCCTCTACTCTTTTATCCTTGCTACCAGCTGTAACATCGCATTCCTGTTGCTCTCTGTTTTTATTATGTTCCGCAGAATTTCCGGGACAGTCCTCACCTTTATCTCCACCAGGATCCTGTTTACATTCTCTATCTTGTTGATTCTTGACGGCATAGATGTTAACGCTCAGTGCCGATGCTACTGCTGGACAGCAGCAATCCCAACTAACAAAAGTCCAGTATTTTTCAACGTAATCTAATTACAGAAGATAACTACATAAACATGTTTCATAGGCGCCGCTTATTTTTTAACATCCAATGGGAGCCCTGAATATCTAGGACTTTAGACCAAATATTTATGTGATCTGCTGTGGGTTCAAGTCACATTGAACAGATCTCTTCGTGAATTCTTGAAACTGCTATAAAGTCTTGATTGTGGATTCTAATTAGCCCCTAGGTCCGTCGCTAGTGTACTATTCATGGGATAAATGCAGAAGCTACCATTGACAGTTCAATTTTACACATGTTTGAAAACCATGCAATTAGGCAGGAAGAAATGACTGCATGTATGAGACTGAAAATAATAGGGAATGTTTTTGCAGCTCATATAAGAATCATTTTCGACAATAATTCATCATGCCAAGACAAAGCCGTACAAAGCTTGTTCCGCCAAAGACGGAACTTGGAGATCAAATACTAGACGCAGTAGGAGAGCCTAATCCAGTAGAGCAAAAAGAAGAACTAGATCTAGAGACTGAGTGTCCACGCTGCCATGAAATTATGGAACTACAGTCAAGCTTTGATAAATTAATGTACTCCTGTGACAATTGCAGCTTCATATTAAAGTGCATCTAACCTAATAGGCTGATTATTTAGTCGGTTTGTCGGATTAAATCATATTCTTATGTATCTACTGATGAATAATTCAGAACAGAATAATGAAGTTATGACTGTGGTTTAATAACTCGTGTCGATTCTATCTATATAATCTGCTATCTCATCAAATGTCATGCCAGAATCATTGAGCCTAACGACCAGATCTTCACTAATACCATTTCGTCCCAATGCAACTAACGCATCCAATAATCGATTAGGAGCATCAGAATCATCTTTACCATTCCAGCCATAATAAGACATAATCACACCTATGGCACATCTGCCGTTATGCGTATCAGAGCACCACTGTTTTATCTGTACAAACTGTTTTCCGTAGCTACGTAGAATTTGGGAGATGGTCAGTTCTTGATTTAATAGTTGTTGTTGTTGTTGCTGACTCATCATATGCTAGTATATTGCACGAAGACGTATTTAGATACTATATCAGCCACTTGACAATTACAAATTACAATTAAATGATCCTCAAACTAAATTTTAGAATATGTATAAAGTTCTGTATGTGATACTCATAGTTGCTTTTATTATGGTTATCATATTTATACTGGGGTTTATATTTTGAAGGTCTCTATGGTTGAAGCGATTCTAGCTCTAAGCATATTCTAGGGAAGCATCCATCCATCACCTAAGCTATAACGGAACATTGATAGATTAAGGCAAAAAATAGAAGAAGAGAATGACTGTATAATTACTACACAAACAGAAACCTACGTCGCCTGATCTGGTTTTATTACCTCTGCAGTAGCAAATCTGCTACCAACCGAATTAATCTTAATCTTTACGTTTTTGTCTCCAGCTTTTGCATTTTTTACAAAAATTACTAGACCAATTATTCTTGCGATACCGTCTCCGTCTTTGCCTGTGTCCGTTATATCTACCGTATACTCTTTGCCTGTTTCTACAGGTTTTGAGAAGCTACTAGTTGTTGTCCTAGAATAACCTCTACCGTACTGTCCGTAACTCATTAAAGTCACGCTTAGTGGGTTGCATGGTAATATGAATTAATGTACCAGCATCCACTCATCCTGAATTAGAATTAGATTTCGTCATCAGTTGGGGAGTTCTCATCTTGGTCCTCCTCTCC
>DASQQK010000327.1:0-4397 GCA_035643435.1 Nitrososphaeraceae archaeon
TTGAAGAGATCAATTATGATTCCGTTAGCAATATTGATGCGACTAGGAATGATGTTAGTAATAAAGTAATAAGAAATCGAACAGGATTATGGATGGATCTGATAAAATCCGTGGGAGAGAGCCTTAGAAAGAATGAAGTAATAGCCACCGTGTACCGCCGCGGTGAATCACCGAGATTTTTGAATCGGGATCAAAAATTGAATGGTGGTAATGATAATGATACCTCCCAGAATCTAACCCATGAGAAAATCAAGAAATGCAAAAATAAGATCATGTCAGCTATGGAGATTACACAAGATCGAAGATACAGTGACGATCCTTTGTTTGGGATCGAACTATTGCGTTCATTGGCTGTCAAATCTGCAGCCATGCATGATACTGATGTTGTAAAATCTACAGTCACGGGATTATTCAAGATTCTAATTTATTCTCTACAAAATGAAGAGATATTTGGTGTTCCCTTTTATATGAAACCCCGAAATATTAAAATTCAAAAGTATACATCTTCAAATAGAAAATATGCAAATACTATAGAGAAGAAAGGAAATATTGTTATCAATCCTAAGGAGGACTCACTAGCAGATATATTAGAAAGTGAATTGTCTATCATATTTAACGAAGCAGTTAGAGGTAATCATATACCGATAATTACTCATTTTGTAGATGAGTATGTCAATCTTGGTTCTGCAATTCTAGAGTTGGAATCTCCCAAATCATCAGAGATATTTGCCAGAGCAGCAGATTGGTTTAGCCAACTATTAGGTGATGGTGCACTTGATAATTTTCCAGATCAATTAAAAAAGCATATCAAGAAGCCCCTTGCTAAATTCGCTGATGATCTTAGCAATAATTCCCCTCAAGCCAGCAGAATTATGAAAATATACTTCAAGAATATTGTTGATGATTCTAACCAAACAAACTCACCAAGCAGCTGAAATGGAGGGTAATTTGGGAAGATAATGTTTGTTGCTACCTGCCACTTTTGTTGCCAAAAGGCCAGGCAACAAAATTTTAGCGGGAGCTAGAAAATTTTGGCAGGTTGTAATAAGTAAAATATTGTAGATCAGCTCGATAGGGATCCAATTTATTTCAAATTTTCTAAATATGACTTGGCGTTTTCTAATTTGGTCGCTTCCTTATCTGATAACTTTATCCCCAACATCTCTTTGAATTCTAACGCATTAACAACAGCTTTTCCTCCATAATGGTTGTTGAAATAAATCCTAAGAACTTTGGTCTCCGCTCTTATTCTGTCTATTTTTTCAACCCATGGTTCTAGTTCTTCCCTGCTATATAGATAGTCATACCAAAAATGACTCTTGACATTTCTACCATGGAATCTAACAAAAGAGTGGTCTGCTGTAGTCACTACGCCTTCTGATAGAAATTCAAGGTTTTCTTTTCTTGGTGAATCTGTTATTACTGATGCGATATTATAATGTCTCAGTAATTCCCATGGACCCTCAGTTCTCCATGAAGGATTTCTAAATTCTAGGGCATATTGGTAATTCTTGCGGGTAGTACTTTCGTCACCTAAATCGGAGAAAGTTGATAACTCATTCAAAAATGATTCGACACTCTTAAATTCGCTAACTGTTAGACTTGGCGGGAGTTGTATTAGTATCGCTCCGAGTTTGTTGGAGCTTCTTAATGGTGAAATCTTTTCCAGAAACGCTTCAAAATCATTTAGAACCTCCTTCTTAAGATCTAATCTTTTATTGTGAGTGATAGTTTCAGGAACTTTGACTGAAAACTGAAATTCGGAGGGGGTTGCTTTGCTCATCCCAATAAATGTTCCCTTTGTCATGTTGTTATAGAATCGTTCATAGAAGGAAGCATCCATTTCTGCAGTATCAAAGATTTCAGAATAATATCTCAGTCTTTTGGTTTCTTTGTCTGGATAAAATACTCCTACCCATCCTCCACTCTCTTCTGGCCGACTAGCATAATTCCAGCCCGAACAGCCTATAAGGAGTTTTCCCATACTGTATAAAAAGGGATATGGTTTAAAGCATTATTGTGATATCGCACATTGTGCACGTCACAGTTTAACAACTAGAACCTAACTCTGTCTTCAGTATGCAGACTCAGATCATGCGAATCGCAGATGAATAACCCTAACAAATTGAAATTTCATATTGAGGGAGCTTGAATGCATAATTGGTAAGGACGTGTACAAAAATTTGTTTGTTGCTTCCAGGTACTTTTAGTTCGTATGTTCGTGATTATGTTGGTATTTATAACGTACCATAACCGAGCTCTGTTAATTTTCGCCAATATGTGACAGGTCCGCCAATATATGATCCTTTTTTCTCCATTAGAGCACCTCTCCACAAATTCGTACTATTGGTTATTTAGAATCAGAAACATAATTCGATAAGTCCATCCTGTCTCCCCCAGGAATACGTGCTATTTCAAATCGTTCTCTGTCTTTAAAAAGGCTACACGTGGCATCAATACCTAATTTTGTAGTCAGTAAGTTTACCTGATCACTAGAAGGATCCAAGCTAGAACCCTTTGCATTAGGAATTATCAAGAGTCCTTTGTCTGCTTGGCACCGTGTAGAGATAGCATATTCGACTGCTACAGGATCAGTGGGATCTATGTCATCATCAACCACTACAGCAATCTTTAATGATGGATGATTTGCGAATGCAGCCAATAGTGCGTTCTTGGATTCGCCTTCTAGCCGTTTATGAATTTGTATTACTGCTTTTAACCAATTGCATCCTCCATCTGATAAATGAACTGTCTTAGTAGATGAAACAACATTTTTTACACCTTCGTATAATCTTGCCTCCACTGGCAGTCCCATCAGCAAGCGGTGCTCAGAGTATCCTGGCAGAATATCTTGAAAGAGCGCATTATTTCTATATCTGATTCTATCAAGTTTGAATACCGGCTGTTTTCGCTTTATGTCGTAGGTTCCAAGCATTTCGACCATCCATTCCTCAGCGGTTCTGTCTTGAAGTATTGCGCCCTCAAGAATAATTTCGGAGAAGGCCGGAACATAAAGACCAGAGTAGTCGCTTCTGCTTAACGAAAGCTCTCCTTTGAGCAAGGAATTTGCTAAAGTCATTTCATCAAAACCGTATGCAGCCTGATATGCGGAAGCTATACTGATTGCAGGATGGACACCTACTGCAATCGTAACTTTTAAGTCCTCTCCATGTTCCTTGGCAAAGGTATAGCATTTATGAAGGTGACGTCCCTCTACCATCCTTATTACCATATGAGTACAATCCAATCTAAGTAAACGGTGGATTGACGAGTTTTGATATTCCTTTTCCTGATCTCTAGCATAGACTATTGAAGATGTAATATAATGACCTGCATCTTTTTCAAAATGCATTACAATGGGTAGATCATACAGGTCTGTTGATGAATTATCACGAAATGGAGGTTCTTCTTCAACAGTCCTTTTTAAAGAAGTATTCGACATCGATTCTAGGATATTAGAATGAATTAATCCAGTTTCATTAGCCCCAAGAGCTAACGAAAACCGCTTTCTGGTACCCAAAATATTGGACACGACGCTCATTTCACTCCCTTCCACATGTCTAAACAATGTGGCCTGTTTATGATCGAGCTTATGTGAAATAGCTGCAAGCTCAAACTTTGGGCTAACTTCCTTATCAATCGTAAGAAGTTCATTATGTTGCTCCAGCAAGTGTAGAAATCCATGGAGATCAGATTTGCAATATCCATTAGTGTCAGATTCGCTGATCCTGTTTGTCATGTTTTTTGTATTCTAGTATCATTTATGGTTAATATACAGTCTGGATGAGTTTATCGTCTTGCTAGGCCGTATGATGGATTGACTGGATACTACATATCCCCTTTTGTAGGGATAGTAATTATCTTCGATTACCATGGTCTGCCGGCATCGAGTTACGTCCTTCGCACTGGCGTATTTGACATCAGAGGAACATGGTGTCAGTGACCGCATACTAAAATAGAATCTACGTATAGGATTCCTGCTATGTCATATCCTTGGCTGTTAAAGTAAGTTGTGATTGGTACCGTTGTTGCGGGATTCCCTACTTAATTATAATACAGGACTTTCTGAAGTCATGGTGACATATGCTAGCATTACTACGGCCTTCCATTAACACAAATAGTTTCGAAGTCTCCTATTTCTGATATTATCATAATATTATCTCCGAACTATTGATATGTAATGACATCGTAACGGGGTTATAAGAAAAGACATGGGTAAATGGAAATGCCTGTGGTGTTCTAAAGTGTTGGAAGGTGAATCTTTTATGGACCTGATTGAGGCTTCTATGAAGGAGGAATCTGGCCAACACGTACACGGCTGGCAAAATGTCACATTGGTCGAGGAAAAGCCTGTTACTCTGGTAGAGAGCAAATTCTTATCAGTTTAGCGTCTCTAT
>DASQQK010000328.1:0-2160 GCA_035643435.1 Nitrososphaeraceae archaeon
GGTGTAATTCTAGATCCGAACAGATATCATCTTAAATGATAGCACTTTCATATTTCTTGAGAATGGGCTTGATATCTCTGACTGATATCCTTGCTTCCTATGCAATCTGTCGATAGGATTTACCTTGTTGATAAAGACTCACGATTAGTTGCTCTCTTTGTCTGTTAGTCAATAAACTGGTAATGTGTTTTCACACTTCTAATGTATTTTCATCCATTCTCATCTATTTTCATGTGGTTTTCAAACTGAGATTGGGAGCAGGGTCAAAGCAATTCAGTAAAAGAAGGCGAACTAGGAATCATATGTTTGGCAGCTTGATACTGATCCAGTCATCAATAATGACCTCCTATATATTTCCGACGTTATGCAGCAATACAGTGTTCGAAATGGCAGCAATCAATCCTTGAAGACATTTCCAAGGAAATGGCGATCTCGTCTATGCTAATGAGTACCTAGACATGGCAAAGTCTCCCAGTAGTGATTGCCCAAAGACGGTTAGAGTGAGCGTTTGCCGAGTTTGCGAATTGAAATTCTCTACAACCTCTTGCTAGCATTTTCTGACTCTATTAGAAAATTCTCTACAATTTCCTAATCCCGAGCCCTTGCATAAATCAGTCCAGTTCTTCTCAAGTAATAAGACTCGCTAAATTTATTATCTTAATCATGCAACAAGCTTGATTATAAACCAATGTACAGCGCATGCATACATGAAGAACGTTTAATTACTATTTAATGATCGTGGATTAAAGATATTGGATCCTGAACATAACTATTCAACAAAACCCAAAAAAAGAAACAAATTAGTAGACAATCAAATTAAGAGAGAAGGAATAAACCCCCTAGAAGACAAATTATCGCTACAACAACAGACCGTGCTAAATCTCTATAATTCAGGAATAACCATTGATATAATAGCACTACAATTAGACATAACCAAACAGGAAGTTATCAATATCATAAGAAAGGTGCAAAGCGATGATAAAAGAAAAGAGGAGTCAGTCAAGCAAGTCTCAGATTCATCTTCTATTGGAATGTTTTACCTTGATTCCGTTATAGACTCTGAGAGATTCATCAAAGATGCTCAGAAAAGAATATGGAAGTCATTAAAATTAGAACCAAAGTTCAATATTCCTTTAGAAGAGACACAAGAAATACTGGAAAAATTTTGTGAATCAAAGATCATACTAGTCATTTTACATGCAGATCTAGTTGGCTCGACAAAATTATCAATGACTCTACCTACCGAGAAACTTGCGACTATAGTCCAGGCATTTACCCAGGAAATGTCCTTATTGATATCAGCATATGGAGGACACGTATTCAAATATGTAGGAGACGCAATACTGGCATTCTTCTTTCTAAATGATAATAATTTGTATTTGCCATCTAGTAACGCAGTTAATTGTGGCAGAACGATGATTAGAGTAATGCAAGATGGCATCAATCCCATTTTAAATGATAATGATTATCCTGAAATGGGAGTTCGTATTGGAATAGACGCAGGAGAAAATGTTGTAGTTCGATATGGTTGGAGTACTAACTCGTACACACTCACTGAAGATAAAAGTGCTAATAAAACTTACAGTCATAATGGTAAAAATGCTAAAACTCATATTAATAACCAAGAAGAGGTAAGTTCAAAGACAACAATAGATAATGGTGGTAGGATCAAAACTAACCGTATAGTTAGAAAACCACATCTAGATATTCTGGGATATACGGCAAGTATTGCAGCAAAGATGACAGGATTTGCAACGCCTAATCGAATCATAATTGGTCAATCTGTCTATAAGAGCCTAGATTCTGTTAATAAGAGCAAATTCAAGAGAATGAATATAAGTAAAGATGATTGGGACTACATTAACCCTTCTACTGGGAAGGTATATGATATATATGCTAGTCGTTCATGAGGAGAACGGGCCATGTATGACGGATGGACATTGCAATAATGATGCAATACAGGGTAAAATCGCTACTATGTTAGCCTTAGGATAATAATCAGTTCCTAGTACTGCGTATTAGAACAGTCTAGATGGAAGGAGAGACTGGCGGTAAGAGGAGGACGTTCCAGGGTACTACGTCATCCTAATAGCAAATTGGTTCGTCTCCGTTTGCATAATTATCATTTTTAAGGCGGTTATATTTGCCTACTACATATAT
>DASQQK010000329.1:0-13487 GCA_035643435.1 Nitrososphaeraceae archaeon
TAACGGGCAGCGGAACGGGCTATTCTAAAGTTGAAGGACCAATTGACCCCGATTTTAAGTCAAAGCGCAGCGTTGTTGGAACATTTCAAGGTATAAAAGTCTGGGGAGAAGTCGATGCCCCTGGACGACTGGGTATTTGGGGTTCCGAAGTTACGGTGGACTATGATATCTGTGTTGCAGATGGAGCATGTATTGAGGCATGTCCTGTGAATGTCTATGAATGGCTTGATACTCCTGGACATCCAGCTTCAGAAAAGAAACCATTCATGATAAGAGAGAAGGATTGTATATTCTGTATGGCATGCGAGAATGTTTGTCCCCCTCAGTGCGTAAAGATATTCAATAAAGGACAGTAAGAGAAGACAAATAGTCCAGTTATAATCGTGTACAGCTGGTATCAATGGTAGCTAATTCAGGAAATTTAAGTACATCAACCTAGGTAATGTTACGGCGAAATGTCAGAAGGACCATTCGAACTAGTAGCTACAGGAGGTACATTCGATGAGATTCATGCCGGGCACAGAGAATTGCTTGGCAGGGCATTTAGTTCGGGAAGATCTGTGATTATAGGCGTATCAAGCGACAACTTTGCTACCTCGAAGAAAGGGAAAAATAGACTAAACCATAGGTTCGGGACCAGAGTTGACAGATTAACTCATTTCATTTATGATGAGTTTGGATGCGTCAATTTCGAGATTAGAGAGCTAAATGACGAATTTGGGCCCACCATCACTGATAGAGCTATCCAAGCCGTTGTCGTTAGTGAAGAAACTGAAATGAAGGGACATGAAATCAATAAGATAAGGTCGAGGAAAGGATTTGATCCATTGGTAATCGTTACTGTCGCAATGCTAAAGGCGGAGGACGGCCGACCACTCTCGTCATCTAGAATCCGTTATGGTGAAATTGATAGATTAGGGAGAGTCTTGAAGTAGGATGAAAGTGTAAACAGGAATACTGGTCAGAAGGCCACTATTACTACTTTATCTCAAATCGATATGGACCCTGTTTCTGTGGACATGAATAGAATGGGGACTCTTCTCATCAAAAAGCATCATATTTACGGTTTCTTGGAGTCTCATGGCTGACTGTTTGTCAGACATCATGATACTATGGGAACTATCGTCATCCAAAAGCAAAATTAATTCCTTCTCGCCGACGGCTGTGGCATGTTTGAGACTTTGACCTTCTCCGGTTCGAGATAATATCCACATCAGCTTTTCAGCTTCGTACTCGTCTTCACAAAATACGACTCTGATGTCACTGTTACTGCTACTGTTAGTGTTATTGTTACAGTTATTGTTACAGCTGCTTTCACTGTTATTGGTACTGATATTGTTATCCAAATGGGTTTTCCTCGTAAAGAAATGAACTTAATTTATCCCTTGCCCGATCTCTCTGCTTAGTAAACTCAGACATAAACGACTTTGTGCGATTAGCAAGATCCGATTTACATTCCCCACATAACAAATTACCCGTTCTGCATTTTAGAGATCGTTCGAATGAATCCTTTCCATCATCAAAGAAATGGCTTAAGTACCAGAAAACTGGACATGCGTCAGGATCTCCTCCCAGCATTCTTTGTAGGCCAACCGATGGCTGTCCTCCAGTATAAGCACCGGCAATCTTGCTTTCAATAGTTTCCAGGTTGTCAGTTGTAAAGATTGCACCCGTCGGTTTTGAAGATGACATTTTCCCGCTCATTGCGAGGCTTGGCACGAACTTACTGTGGATTTGTGCTGGTTTATAAAATCCCATTTTCTCTGCAATATCCCTAGTAACTCTCCAGTAGGGATCTTGATCAATCGCGGCAGGAATTAGTACGCGTGTGGGTTTCTTTTCGATCAAGGAAGGCAAAAAACAAGGAGCGGCCTGAATTGCGGGAAACCCTATCATTCCAATGTTAGATGAAGGTTTGTATCCAAATACTGCCTTTGCCGTAGAAAAGGTTATCCTCTTCGAGATTTCCAGGCAAAGAGGATACAAAGTTTGTATATTTCTTGTATCAGTCACAATTCGGGTCAGCTTTGGGTCAAATCCTATTGCTATTACGTCAAGGATATTCTCATACGCGTACTTCTTCACCTCTTGCAAGCTAAGATGTTGACTGTAGAGATATTTTTCATCATCAGTAATCTGAAACAAAAGTCTGGATCCAAATGTATCTTGAAGGTACTTCGTGAAAAACCATGGCATCAAATGACCCATATGAACTTGGCCAGATGGACCTCGGCCAGTATAGAGGTAAAAACTTTCCCCCTTTTGGTATGAATCCAGTACTACGTCAAAGTCTCTGTGAGAGAAGAAGAACTCACGCAATAGGAGAGGATGGCTGGTTCCAGAAAACCTTCGTAATTTCTCGATAATTTCATTAGTAATTAGATGGGTCCCGAACTCCTTGGCAATCTTGTAATAGTCAACTACCCCCTCAACTTGCCATGGAGTCACACTGTACCCCTCTGACTTTCCTACCTCATCACTTGCTAATACTTCCTCCTCATGTACATCCATTTGAAATTGAAACGATAAGCTGATTAAACGTTTAAAAAGTGTTCTTCGTTCACAAGATTAAAAACGAATTATGACATATAGAGCGAGTACACATCCTATCGAGGAAAAGATACTTTACCACTTGGCTAAGGAAGGTCCTCTTACACTCGAAGAATTGTCAGAGAAGAGCGACTTGTCAGTCGACCAGATTAGAAGAGGGGTAGAATGGCTAAAATTCAAGAATCTGATTCTGGTAACTCGGGATTTATCTTCTTTCTTTGAATTGGGCGCCAGTGGAAAATCTGCTCTAATCAAAGGGCTACCTGAGCGGAGACTGGTTAGTGCTATTCAGTCAGATCCTAAAAAAGGGATCGCGGCAATTGCAAATACTAGCGGTTTCGATAAGAATGAGCTGGGTGCAGCTATTAGGATTGCAAGAGATCAGAACCATTGGCTGGTTAAGGCTTCTGGTGCTGATTTAAGAGTTAGTCGGTCGATATCTGAAAGATCGGCAGAAGAAAAAGCTCTAGAGCTGTTCAGAAATGTGAAGCGTGTTGCTGAAAATCGGTTGAACGAAATTGAAAAGAAAGGCGTCGAGCTTCTCTTGAAGAGGCCAAACTATCTGAAAAAAAATCAGCAACGAAATGTAACCTTATCATTATCAGAAATTGGGAAATCCAAGGCAGCGGGGATCGTTATGCATAAATCATCTCAAACGGCGTCAGTCTCCCCCGATACTAGGGAAGGTGAACCAGAGCGCTTAACCATTGACCTTCAAGCTGCTGTTAAGGTTGCGTACCCAGGTAAAACACACCCATTAACAGACTTGATTGCAGAGATTAGAGAAATTTTCCTGAGCCTGGGATTCACTGAGATAGATGGCGACATAATTCAAACATCCTTTTGGAATTTTGACGCACTATTTACACTTCAGCATCATCCTGCTAGAGAAATGCAGGACACATTCTATATTTCTGGGCTTAGGAACATAGAGGATGTTGCGACTACAAAACAGATCGCAAATGTTTCTAAAATACATAACAAAAATTCCGTTAGTCCATGGGACATCCTAGAGTCCAGCCGCCAAGTTCTACGTACACATACAACTCCCGTCACATTGAAATATCTGGCTGATAACCAACCTGATGAGGCTAAGCTTTTCTCTGTGGGGACTGTCTTTAGAAACGAAAAAGTGACAAAAGGTCACCTTGCTGAATTTTTTCAGATTGAAGGCGTAGTCACAAAACCTGACGCTTCAATCAGGGAATTGATGGGCTTACAAATGGAATTTTATCGCAAATTAGGAATCCAAAAGGTGAGGTTTTGGCCCACATTTTTTCCGTATACTGAACCATCTTTGCAATCCATGGTGTATATTGAAAATGTCGATAAATGGTTGGAACTATTTGGTATGGGAATATTTAGGGATGAAGTCACATTGCCCATGAACATCAGAAATCCAGTTCTGGCATGGGGAGGAGGGCTTGAACGTCTAGCGATGTTACGTCTTGGGATAGATGATATAAGAACACTTTACAGCAACAAAATTGAGTGGCTAAGGAGCGTTCCAAAATGCCAGTTGTAGAAGTTCCGCTAGCTGTCCTGGCCAAGTCGTTTTCCCAGATCCCTCTTGAAGAGGTTCTCACCTCTCTTCCTTTCATAGGTCTAGATATAGAAGGTAGGGATGATAAAGTGATTAGATTAGAGTACAGTCCGAATCGACCAGACTTTTCATCTTATATCGGAATTGTGCGTGCGCTCAAAGGACATCTTGGATTAGAAATCGGGCTTCCCGTATACCGAATAAAGAATGATAAGAGGTTTCAAATTGAGATTGATGGTTCTTGTTCCAGCAGACCCTACATTAGGGCCTTAGTAGTTAAGAATGTGGAGTTAGATAATGACCTCATCAAGATGCTAATAGATATGCAAGAAGATTTGCATATGGGCCCATGTAACAAGCGAAAGGCTGCATCTATAGGTCTACATAACCTTGGTAAGATCAGGTTCCCTCTAAGTTATTCGACAGCTAGTCCCGAGGTTTCATTTGTTCCTTTAGACTCTAGCAAAGCCAGTTCACTCAATGAGATCTTGGATTCAACAGAAATGGGTAAGAAGTATTCGCATTTGTTTGGTAAGAGAAAGGAGTTTCCTATCCTGTTAGATGACCAAAGGGAAGTTGTGTCATTCCCCCCCATTGTGAACTCAAAGTATACCAAGCTAGACAACCGATCAAAGGGAATATTTGTTGAAGTCACTGCAGTTGATCCTCGAATAGCCGACCTTATAATAGCTATCTATGCTTCAACATTCTTCGACATGAACTTCCAGGTTTATCATGTTGGATTGAAAGAAATTAAGGGTTCTTCAACCAAATCTCCCGATATGAGCCCTTCTTCCGTATCGGCGAGTTTTTTTGAAATAAATGGATGTTTAGGAACCAAATTCCCCCAGGAAGAACTTATCGGGGCAGCTGCTCGTAGCCGGTTAGGTACAAGAGTTTCATCCAATGGGGAGCTTACCTGTTTTGTACCTAAGTACAGAAATGATGTCAGGGAGGTGCGGGACTTGATCGAGGAAGTTTTGATTGGTCTCGGAATATCAAAACTTTCCCCGACATTACCAGTGGTTAATGTGACTGGAGGTAGGAACGCATCATCAGTTCTTATCGATAAGATCAAAGAGGTATTGGTTGGGCTTGGGCTCTTGGAAATAAGAAACTTTATCATAGTTTCGAGTTCCATGCAGTTTGATTCCATGGGTCTTAAGCCTGAAGAATCTTCATTTTTCAAGCTTGAAAATTCTCTGCTATCAGGTCATGATATCTTGCGCAATTCTCTTCTTCCGTCACTAATCAGTACTATTGGACACAATATCCATAGTCCATATCCTCAAAATATATTTGAAATTGGTAAGGTGTTTATAAAAGGGGAACCAGAAACAGAAAAATGGCATCTTTGTGTCGTGCTTGCTTATAGTAAAGCTGACTATACAAGTATAAGATCCATATTACAGGCTCTCTTGAAAGTTGCCTTTGGAAAAGAGGTAGGAACGACGCCCCTCGACTACGGCGGGGGATACGCCAGTGGTCGTTCTGCAAGCATTCTTGTAGGGGAAAACAATGTTGGTAAAATAGGTGAAATTAGCGATTTTGTCAAACGAAATCATAGGATCCGTGTTCCCGTAGCAGCCTTTGAACTAGATCTAACATTTTTTCTGAATTCATTTCGAACAACACTATTTCGAACATAAATGAGTATAGTTCTAGATGAGTCCTTTATGTGAAAACAAGTTCTGCCCAAGTATCGGGCGGCGGCGGTACTTGATAATCCTACCACGTGTACGCCGTCAGATGTCATTATTCAAATATATACGTCTACAGTCTCCTTTGTTATCCCCGTTAGAGAGTACGCTAGGAGGGAATACACATGAGTGTAATAGGCTACCTATGAATAGTAGTGGGTCAGAGGCGGGGAACATTTTGAAACTCCTTATCTACCTAAAATCATCGATCACATTCTTTATAATAGACTTGGCTTCAGAAGAAATATTGTATTCATCCAGCGCTTTGATAGGTTCTGATAGCAAGAGTCTTCTAAAATTCGGTTCACCAGCTGCTCTAAGAAGTATGTCACTAACAACTCTTGCTTCACTGCTTCCACGTTCCAACCAGAATGCTGCATATTAGTTCTTAATTTCTAGTTTTCTACCGAAACGAGAACATTATTATTCTGAAAATTTAACTTCGAATATGTGTTGCAACTAGTAGACCGCCTCAAATGGTCCAATAACGCTACAAGTCGAATTCAGCCTCCACAAGATACCTTGCATATTGTGGAACATATCACTGGCAAGATTGGAGTGACACGCATAGGCAATATTACCCATCTGGACAGGTTAGGTATCCCCAATTACTCTGTCGTACTTCCAGGTACCGAGGATTATATCTGGGTCTACAGCGGAAAAGGGTTTACCATGAACCAAGCCAGAACGAGTGGCATAATGGAAGCCATAGAACGATACTCTTCTTTGCCAAGTAGCTACGAGCGTACGATGGTCAGAGGCTCATATTCTGACCTTTCAAGAAAGTACAACATGATCAGTCCAGATGATGTCTGCGAACCCATGTCTATTCAATATGACGAGGATATGATAATGGACTACCTTCTGGGCTTTGATTTGGTTTCCAGTGAGCAAATTCTAGTACCTGCCGCTTTGGTTTTGTTTCGGTACACGCCGAGTGGCGGGGCCGTTAATCCGTACTCTTTCTCCCACACGAACGGACTTGCATCTGGAAATGTCTTAGAGGAGGCTATATGTCACGCGCTGTGCGAGGTTGTTGAAAGAGATGCGTCAAGTTTAGCCGACTTACGTTCAAGCGCGTTTCCATTTCATCTTCTGAAAATCCTCACAAATAAATTTAAAGAGAGTGGGTATGTGGTCAATGAAATTACCTCCGATGCTATGGTGGATGAACCTAATCTATTTCCAATGGTCGATTTAGAAGGTGGTATCTCGCAAGAGGCTGGAGAATTAGTGAGTAGATTTAGGACTGCAAATATTTCCTTGATAGTTAAGGAGATTACTAGTGATGTGGGGATACCTACATTTAATGCCGCGAGCGTTGAATGGCTGACCCAAAATTATGGTTATCTAGCTGAAGGAACGGGTACACACCCGGACGCCAGAATCGCATTGGCAAGGGCAATTACTGAACTCGCTCAGACTCGAGTGGCAAACATTCAAGGCGCTCGTGATGACCTTCGCAAGATTAATTATGTGGGTGAAAATTCTGAGGATAAGCGATTGTGGCAGTTCATGAATTCCGATCGAAAGGTTAGATTCTCGGAAATTGAGAGCCGCTATAATGAGAACATACTGGATGATATTAGGTTAATTGTCAACCGTCTCAAAGCTGTAGGATTGAAACAAGCCGTTGTGGTGAATCTAACGGTTCCATGGATGAGAATTCCGGTAGTAAGGGCTATAGTACCAGGTTTGGAAACGTTCAGGTTCACGAAGTCTGTTGTAGGTCAAAGGGGGAAGAATTATTGCAAGATATGAAAAATCTGATCATCTTCCTTGGACCGAGTTTGGACATTGAAAAGGCCAGAAAGGTTTTGAAAGCCGACTACCGACCCCCTGCAAAGAAAGGAGATTTAATCAGACTGATTATGTCATTAGACGAAAAGGACACAGTGGTAGGACTAATAGACGGGTATTTCCTACTTGATTACCCGCCCACACCTATTGAAGTTTACCAGTTGATCATTAGACCCAATACTTTAGTAATAGGTTCATCAAGCATAGGTGCTCTGCGAGCTGTTGAGCTAGAAAAATTTGGAATGATTGGCGTGGGAAAAATATTCCAACTGTTCAAGCACGGTAGACTGGATGAAGACGACGAAGTGGCAGTGACGTTTTCCCATGGGTCGTATCACCTCGAGTCGGAAGCGATGGTAGATATACGATATAATTTATACCTGTCAATGAAGAAAGGGGTTATAGATAAGGAAACCAAACACGCTATAACTAAGGTCGCCAAGGATATCTATTTTCCGTTTCGAACATATTCAAATATTGTTGAAGAAACCATCAAAAGATATCCCAAGTTGGACGATGAGGTAAGACTTTTCGAATCCTATATTCTTAAAAATAGGAAAAGTCTTAAAGAGAGAGATGCTTTGGAGCTCCTTGAGAATATCCGAAATAGGATTTAGAAATGTTAAACTTGATGGAGATTAATACCACTAGAAGTCAGATCGGGCAGGTTTCGGAGGAGTCTCAGACTAATCCACGTGGATCTTGATACTCTAATGACTCGGGACTGTTTGTGCATATGCTGTTCTACGAATCAATAGCCCTTTTTCTCGTGGCTTTTGTCACTTTATCTATCTTGCTCGCATGGTCATACTTGTTAGTTTACTGCAGGAAGTCGTTGAAATATTCTCCTAAGCTTGAAGAGTCAAGAAAATTAGACTCTAACCTTATGCCTCGAGTCAGCATAATCGTTCCTGCATTGAATGAAGAAAAATATATAGGCAAATGCTTACAAAGCCTGCTTGGTCAGGACTACCAAAACGTCGAGATAATATCTATAGATGATGGTTCAACAGACAGTACGCTCCTGTCCATGAGATCTCTGGCCTCATTAGACCAGAGACTTCGTGTGTTGGAGGCTGGCCAGAGGCCGAGTGGTTGGGTAGGGAAAAATTGGGCTTGCTTTGTTGGCTATAGCAATTCCACGGGTGAAATTCTCATTTTTACTGATGCAGATACTATTCACTCAGAACAAGCTGTCACTTTTGCAGTAAAACATATGCTTCAAGACAACCTTTCAGCGATTACTGCCATTCCCAAGCTGAGCTCTAATGATCTTCTAACTAGCGTCACATTGCCATTACTCTCTGTCTTCTTGCAGACGAGGTTTTCTCCTTTAAAGGTAAATGACCCTGCAAACAAGTTGGGATATTTCTTTGGAAGTTTCTTTGCTATTATTCGGGAACAGTACGAATCCATTGGAACTCACAGAGAAGTACGCACAGAAATAATTGAAGATGGTGCTATCGGATCGCTTGTAAAAAAAAGAGGGATAAAGATGAAAATGTTTCGAGGAGAGAACTGTATTGACGCATTATGGGCAAGAGATCGACGAGGGCTATGGAATGGTCTGCTGCGACTCTTAGTTCCTATGCATAGAGAACAGGGTAAGAAGACAGTTCCGGTCGTGATTGCAATCGCGTTCCTAATGATGTTTCCTTTTATTGCTTTGCCAACAGGTATTTATTTTGCATACCGACAGGAATACCTCTTAGTAGGCGTGTCTCTTGCAGGCGCTGCGCTGAGCACCTTATGTGTCATGACAGCGACGTCAGTACTTATCCTGTCTCAGTCGATTAAAAGCCGCAAGAGGTTGGTCCTTGGATTATCAATAGGGGCTACCATGATAACAACTTCCTTTGTTGTTTCCTTGCTGAGAGCCCACAAGCCACATTCATTCGCGTGGAAAGGAAGAACATACTTGTAGAATAGTGTTTATTAGTCAAGGCGTAACAAATAACGATACATTGATGCGATATGATAACGATCGTGAGCATGTATCAGAAGTAATGGATGAAGTACGGCATTCTTCATGCCATGTTAACAGTGAGCAGGCTCTCTCGTTATTCTATGAAGCTACACTAGATCAACTGATTGAATGTTCTTCATATTTACGTGATAAATTTAAGCCTTCCATCTTGACCTACTCTAGGAAGGTTTTTGTGAATCTCGTAAACCTGTGTCGTGATACGTGTACATATTGTACATATAAGAAAGAACCTGGAGAGATTACAACTTCAATGCTCGATCCCGACGAAGTCTTGGCCATTGTAGAAGCCGGCAAGCGGTTGGGATGCACTGAGGCATTAATCGTAACGGGGGAAAGACCAGAAATTCGATACTGGGAGGTGCGAGATTGGCTTAATAGAAAGGGCTTTTCTACGCTGTCAGAGTATATCAATGAAATATGTGAAATGATTATCAACAAAACGGGATTATTGCCTCACACTAATGCGGGCAGCCTCACGAAAAGAGAGTTGCTCGCGCTGAGGGAAAATAATGCCAGTATGGGTTTGATGTTAGAATCATCCAGTGTTAGGCTAGGCGGACGAGGAATGCCCCATGAAAGGGCACCAAGCAAACATCCTAGGGCAAGAATAAAATCATTGACTTCATGTGGTGAGTTAAGAATTCCGACCACAACGGGATTGCTCATAGGTATTGGAGAGACACCAAAGGAAATCATTGAATCATTGCTCATTATTAGAGGGCTAAATGAAACCTTCGGGCACATACAGGAAGTAATAATGCAAAACTTTACACCGAAAAGTGGAACATCAATGTCTGATTATCCAGCTCCCCCTAGGGAGTACTTCATGAGGGCAGTAGCAGTAGCCAGAATCTTGATGCCCAGTATGAACATTCAAGTTCCGCCAAACCTCAATGATTCCATTGAGGACTATATTAGCGTGGGGATCAACGATTGGGGCGGAATCTCGCCCGTCACTATTGATTATGTCAACCCAGACCACCCTTGGCCCTCAATAAAACACGTGAATCGTGTGACATCAATGAATGGATTTCAATTAAAGGCCCGATTTCCTATATATCCGGAGTTTCTGAACGATGGCCGGTCTTTCATTTCTAGGCGTGTTCGTTCTTCGATCGAGTTACTCTCAGATGACGCCGGTCTGGTGAAGGAGTCGCACATGATGTGAATATAGAAAGCATTCTCAAGACGGTTGATCCGGTTATATCGGAAGCTTTGAATCTAGCGCTTGATGACAAAGAGATATCGGTCAACCAGGCAGTTGAATTATTCGGTACGAGCGGGATCGAAATGAACTTATTAGTCTCGATCGGTGACGAGTTGCGAAAAAGAGCGTGTGGCGACGTAGTAACATACGTAATCAACAGAAATGTGAACTTCACCAATGTCTGTATAAAGAGGTGTGGCTTCTGCGCGTTTAGCCGTGACTTCAGGCAGGAAGAAGGTTACTTCTTGCCTGTCGAGGAGATTGTTCGACGAGCAGTAGAGGCTCATAGACTAGGTGCCACTGAGATCTGCATACAAGCGGGACTACCTCCAAACATGGATGGCTCTCTTTATCCGGATATCTGTAAAGCGATTAAGCGTGAAATACCAGATATCCATATTCACGGGTTTTCTCCCGAAGAAGTGTTATATGGAGCTAGGATGAGCAATATTAGCATCAAAGACTTCTTGTCTTGCCTTAGAGAATCAGGCGTAGGAAGTCTGCCGGGAACATCGGCGGAGATTTTGGATCAAGAAATTAGAGATGTAATATCCCCCGGCCGAATATCTGTTAATGAATGGATAGATGTCATAAAGACAGCCCATATATTGGGTATCCCTACCACATCAACTATAATGTACGGACACATCGAGTCCGATTTTCACAAGGCCAAACATATAGACATTTTACGAAAGATCCAGAAGGAGACAGGCGGCTTTACAGAATTTGTCCCTCTTAGCTTCGTTTATCAGGAAGCGCCTATGCACAGCCGCCGCAGTGGTTTGAAGGATATGCGTGAAGCGGGAGCAGGAGCAACAGATGTTGTAAAAATGTATTCCGTTTCCAGATTGATGCTTCATAACTATGTGAAGAATATACAAGTTTCATGGGTAAAAGAAGGCTCAAAGATGTCTCAGTTACTCTTGTGTGCTGGAGCAAACGATTTTGGCGGTACACTTATCAACGAAAGTATCTCTACAGCTGCTGGTTCGGTTCATGGTCAGATCATGAGACCGAGGGAAATAAGAAGCCAAATAAAGGGTTTAGGCCGGATCCCTGCCCAGCGAAATACGTTGTATAAGATATTAGAAACAAAGTCGGGAAATGATGAGGACCACATGACTGAACTAGACCAAGTGAACACCGATGATTTTGGGTCCTATACAGAGCTCATCAAGCTCGACAAGTACAGGTACAAACATACTCTGCAAAGCCACAATTAGCCTAGCTTTGCCTCTTCCATAATCAGCATAGTCAGGGTAGACTTAACTCCGTCCATCCGTCTAATTTTCATGCTAATAAAGTCTTTCAGACCCTCCATTGAATCCGCCTCCACCTTTAGCATTATATCATATACTCCATAGATTGCATAGGCCTCTTTAACTCCAGCCAGTTTTTTCATCTTCTCGGCCAATAGACCCTCATGTCCCAATTCTGCGTTAACCAATACAAAAGCACTTGGCATTATTCAATCGTTTGGTGTGATTGTACTTTAATCTAACTGTTGCCCCAAATCAATACTTATGTAGAGAGGACAAATGCACACAGGCCGACCTAACATCGGTAACGTTTAAGAGTGATAGGTAAACTTTTAGGAAAGAAGATGGAGACGCAATTCAACTCGGCTCGCCCTAAATGGCAAACGCTGCAGCACAATGGAATTGCATTTCCTCCAGAGTACAAACCTAGGGGTATCACTATTAGCATTCTAGGAGAAAAACATTTGTTAAATGCTGCCCAAGAGGAATTGATATATGCCTGGTCCAAGAAGAAGGATACTCACTACGTCAAGGACAGAGTATTCGAATCAAATTTCATGGGCGATTTCAGGAATTTGCTTCCTCCGAAGTTTACATCTATCAGTAAAATCTCTGAATTGGATCTATCTGATGCCTATCGTCTGGTGGATGAAGAGAAGATACTAAAGGAAGAAGAGAAAGAGCGCATTAGAAATTTACCTCGAGATGAAAAACGGCGCATATCTCAGTCAAAAAAAATTGAACGAGAACGACTTCGTTCGATTTACGGTTTAGCAATTGTTGACGGTGTTACGGTTGAAATAGCGAACTGGTTGGTGGAACCTCCAGGCCTATTCATGGGAAGAGGACAACATCCGCTTAGAGGGAGATGGAAACCCAGGGTCCAGCCGCAAGATGTAATTCTGAACCTAGGAGAAGACGCTGAAGTACCGGAAGGAAACTGGAAGGAAATCGTTAATGACCATACTTCTACTTGGCTTGCGACTTGGATGGAAAAGTTAACCGGCAAAAGAAAGTATATGTGGCTTCATGATTCATCCGCTCTCCGGCAGAACAGTGACAAAGAGAAATACAATAGGGCCAATGTGCTTGGCAAACATATAGACGAAGTTAACGAAAGGATCGTGAAGAGAATGATCAATTCAAAGGATTTGAGCCAGAAGAAGATATCGACCGTCTGCTACTTGATTAGTAAGCTAGCAATGAGGGTAGGAGACGAAAAAGATCCAGATGAGGCTGACACGGTGGGCGCATCAACATTACGGGTGGAGCACATCCGATTTCCAGTTAATCAGGAAGCAAGGGGCATCGAATTTAATTTTCTCGGAAAAGACAGTGTCCCGTGGCAAAAGAGTTTGGAAGTGGATTCACAAGATACAGAGGCATTATTTGTGAATATGAAATTATTCATGAAGGACAAGAAACCCGATGAACAGATTTT
>DASQQK010000330.1:0-2279 GCA_035643435.1 Nitrososphaeraceae archaeon
AATGGGTATAGGTCACGTGTAACTGAAGAATTCCAGGTACTGGGGCTTGTCCAAGACGGCTGGATAACTGGTCCTGGAGGAGCACCATATGGTTCAGTAGGAATAATTATCAACTGTCCGATAGTCTTCCGACTTCTGTAAACAAGAATCAAGTAAAACAGAAAGATTGGAAGCTCCCAATTTTTTCAATTAGGTCATAAAGGAATGAAGGGTCTCGAAACTAAGAAGTTAACGTAGGATGTTCAAATAGATACCATGGAAGTCCCACCTGTGACTGCGAAAATGTAATACATAATGTTATCTCTGCTAAGACGCTCTGGTTGATATCGTCACGGTCTGGATGTTGTCATCTGCCTTCACGACTAGATTAAACGAACCTAATAATATGTATGATGCATTTTTATCGATGTACTGACATTAGTACTGGCGTTCAGTCGATTTCTACCACAATGTTATTGGACTACAACTCGCATTCGAGGCACCTGAGAGAAATGCTGCTTTCTTCTGGATAGGTAATCCCTCATCATTCTATGCTTGGATTATGGGGTGTGGCTTAGCACGAACTTGAGTGTTGGAATTATACCACATGATGCTCCAGTTGGTGCTTTACGGAGTTTGTTCATATATGGTTAGCTCTACCATGATCCATTTTTCATAGAGATGCTTTATCAGCGCTTTAAAAGGTCATAGATTCGGATATATCGCTAGCGATACACGATACGCATCTAAATCTAAGAAGATAATAGGACGGCTATACAATATTTAAGAGGACATTAGATAAGCGTAATCATAGTAAGCTACCGTTAAATGCTATGCTCTACTTTCTGTCTTTTCTAAAGCCATAGTATGCCGTTTCCTCTTTTGTAAGTGGATCTTGAACCAATGTCTGGAATATCTTTCCTTGAGATAGTAGCATTCGTAATGATTCTCTTACCTCAGTCAACTTATCAAGATCGTTTATTGAAGAAGGGATATCGTCGCTAGTATCTAATGCAATGCTTAGAACCTCTTTGACTATCTCACTTTCTGAATGCGAGATGTCTTCATTCTTGAGGTATTCCTCAATAGCTGTGGCATACTTATTTACATTCTCTTTTTCATCATTAGCCATGATCAATATTCCTCTTGGTTGTAAGACATACCTTTTTTATCTTGCTGTATCTATTTACTCTATTTAATCTACTTTATACCTCTTCTGCCTTTTCTGGCTTTGTTACTCTTAAGTGACTTATTTTTCTTAGATCTAGTAGTAATAGTGGAAGATGGTTTTCTAACTTTTGCTTTTGTTCGTTTTGTAGAAGCTGTTCTTTTTGTAGAAGCTGTTCTTTTTGTAGAAGCTGTTTTTACTTTTTGAATTTCCTTTTGAATCCCTATTACTTGTTTTTGCAGCTGGCTAAGTTGAGATTGAATCTGTTTTATTGATTGTAACTGTGACTTGCTTACTCTTTCTATACCTATTATTGACTTAGTCTGCCTCTGTTTCTGTACAGATTGAATCATTGTTATTATTTTGTTAATTTGATTTCCCTGCTTCTCTACTTTTTTGGATATATCTGTTAAGTATGACGTGATTCGCCTTCTCTTTTGCTCTTTTTTGCTAGTTTTGAATTCCTCTTGAACTTGCTCTATTCCTAGATTCTGCTCTTGCAGATTTTCTTCTTGAGGTGTTACAACAGCTGATTCTTCTAATAAAATCTGTTTATCTGTCATATCAATTGAAGCGGGTTCTTCTTCTCCTTCTTCTTCTCTTTCCCCCTGTCGTTCAACTACATCATCTGTTGAAATGAATTCTTCTTCTCCTTCTTCTTCTCCTTCTCTTTCCTCTAGCATATGCTTTTCTTTCGCCCTTATCCTATTTATCTTATACAAGAGAGAACACGATATTAGTTAGTAATCCAGATTGTACTCATAATAATTGATATTGAATCGAAGGAATCTAACACAGGAGACTACATCAGCTAGTAGAATACTACATTTAGATGTAGAGCGTCTACTTCATCATTATCATCACCATCATCATTATTACTATTACCACCATCACGCTACTCGTTGTTTAGACCTGTCATATCTTTCGTAATGGACAAGATAATTCAACTCTATTCTTTCAAGTCTTTCAGGCTTTTCAGCTGGGTATCCTAATGCAATTATCCCTATCGGTTTTACATGTACTGGCAATCTAAGGATTCTTGTAACCTCATTGTCTTCAAAAGCACCAACAAAACTGGCTCCAATGCCTTCATTAACTGCACTCAATAATATAATCATAGAAGCGAATGCAC
>DASQQK010000331.1:0-8854 GCA_035643435.1 Nitrososphaeraceae archaeon
ATAATGATAAGTCAAATCGAATTAACACTACGTAATGGTTACTACAGATTTAACAATGTTGGGCTCCTGAGTTTCCAAATTAGCAAATATTTGATAATCTTATCGTCATAGATTTCAATATCAATTAATGTTGTAATATCATTTTCGTACGCGCAATCATAGTTAGTCTTAACAAATTCTCGAAGTATTTGTCATATTACCCTGATTGCACTTAACAAAATCTGTTATAAGTTCTCTAACCATTTGGTGGAATAACTCATAGTCTTTCGTTAAAGAACCAGTTTCTATATTAGATTTTATGTCAATGTTACCATGCGCCCGTCTGCATCTCCCGTTATTATGGATGCTGTAAATTAGGTCACGAATATCGGCATTACTCTGTTTTATCTCTTGTAGTAAAGCCCAAGCACAGCTCACTAATAATATGATCTTAACGTAGAGATTAGTAGATTCCATCGCCGCCCCATAATATCCTAGAGCTTTATTTAATATAGAATTCGTTTTGGAGGATAATAAACAAATGTCCTCGGCTAGTTTGTCATGATCCACTCCAATAGAATAACTGGGAGTAAGCTTTATTGGTGTTATCCATGGATGTTCATGATCGAAGAGTCTCTTGACAAGATAGCCATTTTCAGAGACTGATATTTTGGTTTCTCTAGCGCATAGATCTTTTGATTCAACTGCCGATCCAAGTTCGATATAATCTGTTTCTTTTGCACGATGTCCATTTGACAACGCCTCTGTAACGTCTCAAGTTGAAATATATTTGAGCGTAAGGCTGCCACTTCATTTCCTAATTGTTTCCTTGTAATTTGCAGATCTACTGCATCGCTACCCAACTTATTACATCTATACTCTAAAGCCGGCAAGTCATCATTAGCATATTTAATAAATTTCAAGATCTTTTTCTCATCTAACATCTTATTCCGCTCCAAAAGTTTGTATAGTTTCACAAATGGCGTAAGATCATTTTTAATGTCCATAAACATGCATGCTAAATCATACAAATTTTTTAAGGCCCAGAATTCTTGTTGCAGATCCTCCACCTCGCTATATGGGATGTCCAATTGGATTGCCACATCAAACGGTTTTTTGCCGCGTTCAAAAAGGTACAGCGCTTGTGTCGATTTTGATTTTTTGCTCATGTCTATATCGTTACTACCATTGCTATCATCAGTCGAGCCATCTATTTTTCTGATGATCTTGCCTATATTACTGAATGACATATGTGCAGTAGCTGCGATTTCCCGAAGAGTTTTCCCCTCTCGGTGCATCTTGATCGCAAGTTCTTCTTTTTCGAATTTATTTAGTACCTGCATATGATTTAGGGGCTGTTGCTAGCTATTAGCTTTTTCTTTCTGCTACTGTCTGCTATGCGGTGTGACTGGTGTTGCTATAGCCTGATTTTAATTGTTATTTTGTGTATTATTATACTGTAGGAATGTCCCATTTACACAAAATTGCTTTTATCTTTTCAACCTTACAAATTCACGCAGAGCATGGGCTTCATCTTTATATGCTCTAATAACATGTTTATTATTATCGGGACAAATAACAGTGACAGTTACGATATTTATCTCTGCGTCGGAAGCGATTGCAGGTGGTTGTACGTTTTCTACTCTGCAACCTGCTGCTAGATATTTTTGTAATTCTGAAATTGACTTAAACTCCTTATCCATGCCATCTATAGGAAGACATTATATTATTAAGCTATAATAATGACTGAGTAATCTTATGAATGGCTAGTTTGGTTTTATGTAGATTTATTATTGACCCTATGTATAGTACTATCTTTTCATTTAATTTTCTATCCAACAGAAAAAAATATGGGTAAAAGGTGTCTATGGGACACCCATCTGGTGGTATAAAGATATGTCAGTACCCGATCCCGGCTCTTAGGAATGGCGGAGCTGTAACTTTCTGACTACGAATAATCCCCAGGTGTTGCATTAGCGAACGTAGAATCTATCACCAAAATAGCCTGTCCGAACCCATTTGGTAAATCGATAGATGTTCCATTCTCAGCCATGATTATATATGTTAATGTATTTGTGTTCGTATCATAGACGGGACTGAATGATTCTATGATAGCAGTTTCCAGATCACCTGTCTGGGTATTTTCTACAATCAGAGCGTCATTAGGTTCATCTGATTCAAAACTATTGGGTCCAGCAGTCCAATTGCCAACAAAGTCAGTAGTACTAATTGTTTCTTCAATTCTCTCTGGTCTGTCTGAGAACAAAATAGTCTTATTTGCTACATTATTCAATTCAAGTGTATAAGCAGTTTCATTGATTTGAGATAGTGAACCAGACTGCGCGCTTTGAATGCTCAAGAATTCTACTCCAGTCATATTTCCATTAGAAGTCTGATTTGTCATCATAGTTGTGTTACCTGCTTCTTCTGCCTCAGCTATATCTAGGTCTGCCGTTCCAGTCCGTGTAGATCCACTGGCATATGCAGATGCCATAATGTTCTCAGCAGATATCGATGCAATGAGTGCCATAGAGGTCATTACAGATATCCATAGAATTTTCGAACTAAACATTAGCGAAGAGAAGATCATATAACAATTTATGTTTGTTGCTTGAGAAGCACTGGAGGCTATAATTGTATATATCATGAATCACAATCTAAAATCTATGCATGATGATTATGGTATTGATTTCTATATCTTGGGTGCATCAGAACGCGAATTTGATAGATTGGATATACAGTCAGTAGTCTTTCATGATGAAACTTTGAAGACACTCAAAGACGCAGGAATAAAACCTGGGATGAGGTGCATTGACTTAGGATGTGGAATAGGTAACGTTACACGCCTTATGGGATCTCTTGTCGGTAGGGATGGAACAGTAGTTGGACTAGACATGAATTCTGAGGCCATTAATATAGGCAATAAAAAAGCTAATGAAAAGACAGATTATAATAACATAAAATTTGTGGTAGGCAACGTATATGATACTCAGTTGGATAGTTCATCATTTGATTTTGTTTTCTCCCGTTTTCTGTTTCAACATCTAACGGAGCCCAAGAAAGCTGTCAGCGAGATGAAGCGGCTCGCCTCAGATACTGGTAGCATAATATCCACTATGGAGGCAGATCACGAAACGTGGATCTCTTACCCATATGATCCACATCTTGAGAAGCTAAGAAAATCACTAGTCAGTCTATTGTGCCTCTCAAACTCTGATCCGTTCATAGGTAGAAAATTATACGAAATTTTTGCAAATTGCGGTCTCGAATCAAATGTTAGTTCATATTCTGTTTGTATCCCTATGTCTACGAAACCACATAACTTGATGGGTGTAAAAATGGCTGAGATTTTAAAAGATAATATCATCAAATCTGAGTTAATGTCGCATGATAGCTACAACTCCATGCTGAAGGGCCTAGTCCGATATTCGAATAACACCAATAATGGGTTAGTCGGTGTCATGGGGTTTAATGTATGGGCAGTAAAAGATAATTAGTAGTAGGATGTCTGCAGTAGGGACATTGGTATTCTATAGACGAAAATACAGCTATTAATTTTAAACTCATTTCACCCAATATTTGATTCAAGATTTTTTAAGATTCTATGAATCGAATCAGCTAACGCCCTATGGTAGACAGTCTCTGCTGGATCCTGCCGCGCAGCGAATGCCTCTACCAGCAACATTTCACGTTCGAAGTCGCGAATGAACCATTCCCTCAACCTTGACCTCTCTTTTCTCAAGTCCTCTGATAAATCGCGACCGAGTATCAGTCTCAGACTATTTAGCCTGGTCTCTCTATCACTTGAACTCATCATTTCTGACTCGCTATCCTAACCTAAAATTATTATCAATAGGCTATATTGATAATAGCTATATCTACTCAATATGACGTATAAGATAGGAATTAGCATCCAGAAAATTCAGTCACCAGCATCTAGCATCAGGTTCTTGCTAGATTAATCCACGTTGCACTCCCAATATCTAACGCAATCATTCTAATAATTAACTATTTTATACTATTCCAGCTCATTTCCGTATAATGACTCCATTCAGAACAGCTACTACAAATGATGGTAAGAGTTGTGAACATTTCTCAGGCATAGACTAAACCAAAGTTTCTCCCAAAACTCCGGAATGTGAGGAATGTGAAAAAGAGGGGAGTGATTACGGCCGAAATGACCCTGACGTTTTTAAATAATGAATTGTGTAAATCAGTCAAAAGATCGATTCGCTTATTGCAAAGAGCGTAACTGTTGCTGAGCTGTGGCCTAGCCGATCCTAGTGGTCTCATCAAAATTGGCATTAACGTATTGAATACACGTGCAAATTTGGTGGTACATTATTCTACATTCATTATCTAAACTACGTATATAATTCTCGCTATACTAATTCTATACCAATGTATAGTAGAAAAAATGTATCTGTGAGCTCAGTGTTCGTAGTGTTGATAGGTCTTGCTGCATTGAGTTTTAGTTCGGTAGCGAATGGACAATCATTCGTTCCCCCTATATTCGATGCGGTTGATCCGATTGATATGATGGAATTGACAACGGGCAATACCACATTCATCCCGTATAAGACAGGAGTTTTGGCTATGCCCATAAGGTGCACTACACCCGCCGAGATAATCGAATCAGCAGTAAATATGGCGACTGGCAGTGGTACTGGTGGTAATAATACAGTCCAAGCGATAAAAGAGTTGGCAATGGGACAGGCGGGTATAGGCGAGAATATGACCGAGCAGGAACTGCAACAAGCGTTGAATCTGGTTATTTGTACACCATCACTGATGAACAACGGCTTGGAAATGGGTGACAATCAAAATAATCTTACGAGTAATATGAAAGGTGGAGTGTTGATACCATAATCAAAGCATCGTAGCCGTAGACAGCAGATCCGTCTGCCCCTAAGTCTGCGTATGAGTTATAGGATTTTGACACATCCAATCTTTCCCCTTCAGATACCATGGGGAGTCCAAGGGGTATGCGGCGATGGTAGAGCCAGGTAATATAGGCCGCATACCTTCAAGACTTATCCTATGGATGTACAGTCACGTAGGCTAATCCACCTAAATTAGCTTGCCTATTTAGATCCTATAATACTATCAGGAATATTATCAGGAATATTAACGCTGTATCTTTTTTTCACAGTATTTTTTCTTTATACTAATTAATCCGCTACTATATAGTTCATATTGAATTGTAGGTAGACGTTTCTGACTCCATAGGAATAGGTAGGTAGTCAGTATTCAACCGCTGTTCACATTCCAGGACCCATCATTATCTTCGTCTAATATAATAACTGGTTGAATTAGTTCAGCCAGTCATATTTCTAGTTCCGGTCCACTTGCTCCAGCGATCACTACTACTAGTACACTAGGATAAGACCTACAAAGAAATGGAGCTGAGGGATAGACGAGCCAGTTTTTGCAGATGGAAAGTTTAATGTCAAGAGGGCACTTGCAGAGCAGATTAACTAGATTTGTCCTACTGCAACCCCAATTGGAGAGACAAACTGTCCAAACTAACGGCAGTGGGCAACATTGACCTGCATATGATTTAGCAGCAATTGTTGTAGTCTTGATCAAAGGTAGTGAATATGGCACTCTTCTCGTTGTTGTCAATAACTAAAACAGACTGTCCGAACTCACTGGGCATGTTCATAGATGTCCCATTTTCAGCCATAATTGTATATGTTAAACTATTCGTAGCTATATCATAGATGGGATTAAATGACTCTATTACAACAGTATCCAGGTTACCTGTTTGTATGTCTTCTACAATTAATGCATCATTCGGTATATCTGATGAAAAACTATTAGTCCCAGTAGTCCAATTACCAACAAAATCAGAGGTACTGACTTCTTCCACAATTCTATTAGGTCTGTCCGAAAATTGAATAGTATTATCTGCGACATTATTTAGTTTGAGTGTATAAGCAGTCTCATTGATTTGAGGTATTGATCCAGATTGAGCACTTTGAATAGCCAAAAACCGTACTCCAGTCGAAGAACCAGGCAACCCCTCAGACGAGTGCTTGTGGAAATGAATTTATGCCTATTAGCACAGGATGTGAGACCACAAACTCAGGAATTCAAGGTGACGAGAACGCAGCAGCATTAACGGCAGAGCAAACATTTCCAGAGGTGAAGCTAGTACAGGACACCTAGTCCTCAATTAGCTACCCTAAATGTAGTTAAAGAGGTTGTATGTCCAGATGGTTTCGAAGATGTTTGTCCTGCGCCATCGGAGTTTACTATTAACATAGATGGCAACAATCCTGATCCAAGCTCATTTCCAGGCTCATCAATGGGTACACCCGTATCTCTTGGGCCAGGAATGTATCAGGTTACTGAGATGGCACCTGTAACACCAGCAGGTATGATAGCTCTAGATCCGGTATTCTCTTCCGAGTGTTCTGGAAATATACAAGCTGGACAAGAGCTTTCTTGTAGTATAATCAATGAGTTCACTGATACTATAAATGTTGGTGAGTTTCCAGTAGCTCTTGAGTTTAGTCCAACGACTAACGACATCTATGTGGGTAATACTGTCACAGACGATGTAACTGTAATAGCACCCAATAATATTGTAGTAGATACCATAGATGTTGGTGATATGGGGAATATAGGAGTCATATCCGATGGGTTCAGTTTCTTGTTGCCGACTGATAAGCTTGAATACAGTCCAGAGACTGGTGACATCTATGTGGCTAATGCCTTTTCAGACACTGTAACTGTAATACACCCAGATGGTACGACGGATACCACACCTGTTGGTGATGGTCCACAAGCTCTTGAGTTCAGTCCAACGACTAACGACATCTATGTAGCTAATTCTAATACTATTTCCTCAGGCACCGTAACTGTAATACACCCAGATGGTACGACGGATACCATAACTGTTGGTGATATTCCAGTAGCTCTTGAGTTTAGCCCAGAGACTGGTGACATCTATGTGGCTAATGCTGAGTCAGGCACCGTAACTGTAATACCCCCATGACGGAACAACCAACCAGTGACTGTCATATAGATGTAGGAACAACACAGGCATAATCTATTTTTTATTTTTCTCGCTGTTAATGCTTTTGAGGCTACCGAGCGTCTGGAACTTATTCTTTAACTTATGCAAAATATCGTCACCGGTATCCTGAGTTTTTGTATCTGTTCGTTAAGGCTATGTATAGATGCTGTCATGATGGGAGAGATTTTCAACATTGAGTTGTGCAAGACTTGGATCGCTACTAGGTATTTCATATATTATGGTGAAACGCAGCGCTATTTTGTTTACAGGGTGTTCAAAACAATGACTGGTAAACCAAGTCCAATCCAACACGAAGCCAGCTATCCGAACTCTTCAGGTAGGTCGGTCGCTGTCTCATTCTCTCCTATAATCGAATATGACTGTCTGAGAATTGAATAGTATTATTTGTTACATTGTTAATCTATACGCATAAGCAGTTGCATTTAAATTGGTAACCTGTGCAAAGAAAAAAAGAAGTCAGCATCTAACGCTACTAACTGCTTAAGCGGTCGTTTGGACCTCTGTAACCCATTCGAGTGACAGTCCATGTTTGCTGTGGTGATCTCTTACCGCTTGTTTACTAGGTGCCTCAAGAAGGCAGTAAAATTTGTCTTCTTCTCGGTTGTAGATTAAGTTTAAGTGCTTTATTCCAAACTCGTCTACTGGAGATGCTTGTAATTTTCTTAGGGTTTCATCATCTAATCCCTTCATAGAGTGTGTGTCAAGAAATTTAGGCATGTGTCCATTACACTGAAGTTACAGGTTGTTGATAAGCTTTTACAGGCGGGACGACTTTTTTACTAGTGCTTTACAGGCATCACACTATATTGTCCCCTATCTAATCCTGCATTGTTATTCGATGACATCCCAAAAGTTGTTACTACCCATGATTCGTATCGCTTGTGACATGGTGTGTTAAAGACTGATTAGAATTTTATCTATTTGTTACTAATTAGAACCATTGTTACTACGGGTTGATTTTAACTGTTATTTTACACCATATTATTGTGGGTGTTATCTGTCAATTGGGATTCACTAAAGATGGATATGGATGGGATGAACGCCAGCAAGCACTGAGTCTACCACCAAAATAGATTGTCCAAACTCGCTTGGTATTTCAACAGCTGTTCCATTCTCACCTGTAATCGTATATGTTAATGTATTTGTATTCGTATCATAGACCGGATACCTACCATCTATCTGAATAGGCATGGTTATTCTCTGGGATGCAGACAGGTACAAGAAAAGATTATGTATAGATGATAGTAACATATCAAATATCTGATTTAACTAAGTGTCAAGGCCAGCTTAACGCAGATAAATCAAATAACGGTTTGATATATACAAATGAAATATGTGTTACTGTTGATGTCGGTCATAGTAATGATAGCTTTTTACCAATCAGGAACGTTGAATTTAGTAAGTGCTCTGTCTGTAAAAGATCTAAAAGAGCATCTGCATGGAATAGATGAAGATCAACTATCTCGTGCTATAGAATCGCTAAAGCCTAGGGGAATAGATGAAGATCAACTACTGCATGCTTTGAAATCATTGGATGCAGATCAAGCTGGTATGATAGAGGTTCCGAATCAAGCTGAGTACTGGTACGTAGTAGCTATATTCGCAATATTAGCAATAGGGGGTCTCATTTGTGCTGGGGAACACCCGGGGAATGGCGGACAAATTATTGAAGACATATGCGATGCTCTCACAAGGCAAGATCTTGCTTGAGAGTAAACGTAACAGTTATTTTGGTTAATCTTTTGTAACCGACATAATACCAATCATTTTAGAACTAATCATTTTATAGAAAGAAGATCGTACAAATATTTATGTGATCTACTGTGGGTT
>DASQQK010000332.1:0-2048 GCA_035643435.1 Nitrososphaeraceae archaeon
ACTCTTTGATACTTGGATTCGATTGAAGGCAGATGATGGTTAGCAATGCTGAGGATATTCTTCACATCCTCTATATCCATCTTTGCAGATTTCACCATCTTGTAAAATTTCACAAAATACCATATGTCACCTTTCATAGCCTTAAGTATTTCAATAACATCGTCGGATCCCTGTAGCCTTAAGTATTGTATATAGTAGTCGGTAGCTTCAGATTGTTTTAACTTCAATGTAATAGCAACATCCAACTGACTTTTGCCTTCTCTGAACAATTCGAATGCCTCTGAACAACAGGCTTTACGTTGCATCTGCAGAGTGTTGGCTTTAGCATCCCGTTTTGCTTCATCCAGAACGGTGCCAATATCTCTGAAGGATGTCTGAGTCTCTTTTGCTATCTCACGAAATGTCTTGCCTTCATTACGCAGATCTAAGATCATTTTCTTCCTTATGTACCTGCCTTTCAACGTCTTAGCTATAAATTTACAAAGGAAGGTGGCGATTTATAGCTGTTACCACTGCTACCACTGTTACCGTCGTTACCATGTCCCTCGTGGATTACTAGTATATTTTTGACGCCGTCAATTCAATCTTTTTCTGATCCTTGTAACTAGATGCTGAATGTCACATTACTTGTGTTTCAAACCACGTTAGACGAAACGATTAGCTCAATCGAGCACAAATATGTCAGCAAGAGGATTCTTAGTAGATTCATTTATCCGACATGGATCACTTGCTCGCCTCAGTTCTACTGACTCTAGACCTGACAACACTTCATTGTATTCTACTTTGGATTATGTGAGATATATCAGGTTTTTGGATTTGTATGTGAGATATATCAGGTTGTTGTTACATTGAGTTTTCCAATTGTAAGTCGCAATATTTCTTTGTATTGTCTTTCTTCTTCAGACATACTAGCATCATTATCATAGTCTTCTGCTTTTTCATGAAGATAGTCGGTCATCCCATTCGCTATCGGTTATTCATTTTTTCCCCGCAGCAGTCTTTACCATGCTAAAGGATGTGCTTATGGGCTTACCTTTCTATACCATGCCTTCGAATCATGCGGCCACAGCACTGTACACCAACTTCAGAAAAACAACCAGGTGGGCGACCAGCATTTCGTACTCTGGCATGACCTAATAAGCTTCATTATGGTCGCCCTACCCTCTCCTTATTGTGCTCGATATTGAGTAAATATCAAGATTGTAAATCTGACCATGATAAAGATATAGATCAAACTCACATATTGACAAATTTGAGTTAGATATGATTTTGGACTCATTAATTCCCTTGATAGGTATGATTTACATTCATTCACGATTTGCCATTGTCTCTACTTACACAACTTACTATAAGCAAGATTTTTCCGATCCTAGATCCTTAAAATGACTAACCACCACCACTAATGCACGCGTAAAATCTTCTTTCGCCTGCCGACCATACGATCACGTAATCATAGGATGGAACCAACTCACTACTGAAAAAAGGTAGCTAACTCTCCTTTTGGTTAATCACAGATAAGGGTACTTCTTTCGGTTAGCAGTATTTGTTTGCTAGACGATCATCACCACAATTAGGGCAGATAGACATAGATCTATCTAGCTTTAGGCAAGAAGCACACCAGTGACATAAGTCACAAATTGCAAAATTTATGATTCTATAGTAAGTAAACTCATCTTGATTTGCAAGAATTGGTACATCTACCGAAGTCTGAATAATTCGCATCATTTCTCAACCTCCTGTCTGTTCTTATTGAGATATAGTATTAATTGACTGTGTTTATATTGCAACACACTGCATTATAATGTCACAGTACAGGATCAATCCAGGGTGGAGCTCAGAGTGCTTGTGTTCACTTTATTCTGAAAACTGAAATATCAGGGTGAGCAAAGCATATAATTGAGTTCATTGCAGCACTGTCAGGTGCATCTACGCTTAGCTCTATAACACGATAAAATGTAAGTGATAATGTTTGTTCAACTAGTATAACTTAGAACAAAGACATAAACATGAACTATAAACGTATAAACGCATAAAAAAATGCAGGGGAG
>DASQQK010000333.1:0-2651 GCA_035643435.1 Nitrososphaeraceae archaeon
CTTACTGCCAGTAGAGAGTTATGATATTGCAATATATTCAGAGCTAGGGGATATTTTGTGGAATCAAAATGATAACCGTCCGGCTTCAGGAAGAGGTTTTGAGAGAGTCATACTAGATGAACCTTATGAAGGCAATATCACTATATCGGTTACAGATATTCGTTCACCATTTACTACAGTATTGGACTCAGTACAGTTACCTGCTATATTAGGATAAATTGCTTTTCGAAACTGAAGCATGAAGTAGATTTCTGTAGGGCAGTACTAGCTATGTATGTAGTACGGAAGTAAAAGAATGCCCATATAGTATCAAGGGTCCCTCAATACCATATTGCATTGTATTTTGCCTTCAGAAGTTCAACACTTTGATACAATTCAAATTTATATACTGGAGCGCTACTTTGAGGCAATAGTGAGATCTCCTCAGCCTTACATCTTTAGAAATAGGTGCTCTATAAGCCACCTATTCACATGAGAACATGGACTAAGCTTTTGCCAAATTATGAATATATTCCTGATTCTCACTGGCGGCGTTTAGAATATCAGTTTTGCTAACTATTCCTATGACTTTGCATGGTTCTGATATATTTTTGTATACTTTAGGGTATACAGGCGAACAGACAAAAACTCTACTTTTATTACTCTTGTACATATTTTTTAGGGCTTCATATGCGTGATCATCTTGATGCATTATGACAAGGGAGTTAACTGGAGACATTATTTCTCGTACCTTAACGTTAGACAAGGCATCTTGTGAAACATTCATTGCTTGCTTTGCAGTCACTGAACCGAGTAGTATCCCGTTCTCGGTATCCGTAACTGGAAATTCACTTTTTCTATAAACATTAAAAAAATTATCAAGTAATTCCTTAACTGAGATATTTGGACCGACGGAGGTAAATACCGTTCTCATTACATCCCTTAAACGCACCTTCAACAGAGAGTTTGAAAGTTCGTGTTGCCGAAGGTATGACTGCGCGCCGCTCTGTAGAAACCACCCTATTAGTATAAGCCAGAATCCCCCGATAAAAGAGCCAGTTAGTATACTTATAAAGCCAAAGCCCATTAGGCCATAAGAAATACCTGTGCCCACCTTTACAGCAATTCTTGTGGCATAATCGTAATTATTTTTCCATCTGTAAATTACTGCCCGCAGCATCCTCCCTCCATCTAAAGGAAATGCAGGTAACAGATTAAATAAACCCAATAAGATATTTATGATAGATCCATATATCGCAATTCCAGATAGCATTCTTATTATGATAGCTTGAGGAGCAGTAAATTGTTGTATCCCTTGATCTACAATGGACATTATTTCGCCATTACCTCTTATTCCTATTAGAGTCGGTGCAGCGGCCTCCCCACCGAATTGTAATAATCCCCACAAAACCATAGAAAACAGACCAGCAATTACAAAACTAACCAAAGGCCCCACAACCGCTATCTTGAATTCTTTACCGGAATCCTTTGGTTCATCTCTAATATCGGATACTCCTCCGAAAATGAACAATACTATTTGATGCACTCTTATGCCGTATTTTAAAGAGATTATCGAGTGAGCCAATTCGTGTATTAGAACAGAAATGAAGAGTATAATTGCGCCAAATATGCCCATTATCCAATAATGATACATTCCTAAACCTGGGAGGATTTGAGGCATAAAATTGGCTGTGAGAGTCCATGCAATAAGAAAGAAAACAATGATTAATGTAAAATGTAATCTAATAGGAATATTTCTAATTTTAACGGCCTGTAAAGACAATGTTATTTCGGTACAACAATACACGACAAAGGATAATAATCTTATATCATATCCTTGAATCGAAATAGACCTTCAAGATTACTCGATATTATCTCAGACAATAATTATAAGCAAGCGATCTAGCTTTTTCTATTTTTCCCATCTTAGCCAAAGCTCCTGGATTTCAAGCTAGCTAACTCAGTAACACAACATCACATAAAAGAAGGCGGGACAACCGTACCATAGTGAAAAACTCGCCACTACTCAAACTGATAGTTATTTGATATGAATGTTGAATCGCTGTCGAGGTAGACTGTGCCGGCTTCAAGACCCCGCACCGAAGATTTAGGGATCAAGAACTTGTCTGGGGAAATTGGACCTGACACAACTACAAGATTATCAGGTTGAATAGATGATACAAAACCTATCTCTTTTCCATCAACTGTATAAACTGGACTATTTACACATTTCTGCCAATCAGTTCCGTTAGGTTGTTTCATAATATATCAACGGCGGGTATGAGATTTAACACTTTGCTATCATTGAAAATAGTCATACTACAATTTACGAAACAACTTATGGCTACAGGCGAAATATGCTATACACTTTATTATCATGCTGTTCTTGAAATTCGAGTACATTATCTGAATTAACCAAGAACAGCTCAAATATCATCTCGGGCTAATTATAATTCTTCGCAGTGATAGTTAATACTAGCCTTTTTAGAATCATTTTCAATCCCATCGTGTATCCATGGAATGGTTATATTCGATGTTAAATAATGTATTACATATGCCTAATTCGGAAAATACTTTGCGAGAAGATGTAGGGGATCTTCACAACTCATATAATATCAACAAATCTCATGCTGAAACTGTTTTAGACATGTACAGAGCTTTAAGAGAGAAGA
>DASQQK010000334.1:0-17389 GCA_035643435.1 Nitrososphaeraceae archaeon
TGGAATTCTAAATGTTACTGAATTAGTCAGAGATTTTGATGAAGATGGCAAGAGGGATGAGGAAGACGAAGAAATTAACTTATTCATAATTTACCATAGCTTATTTGTAGTATATAGATATGGCGTATTAATTGCAATGCAATCTTAACATTGCAATGGACGTAATGTTTTTATAGAATATTGCCACTATCAAAACCTAGAATGGCACCTGTTAAAACTATTCAAAGTGAGAGTAATAACGGCAGTGCCAGTATCACTCTTAGATTCAGAAGTGAAATTCTTGACAAGCTAAGACATGAAGCAAACCAAAAGAGAATAAACATAAATACATTATCTTCTCAAATACTTGCAGATCATGTGGAATATGGTTCTTATGCTTCGACATCGGGCATGGTTTCGTTCCCTAAATCTCTGCTAATACGAATGATGGATAGACTTCAAGAGGATGAGGCGGAGAAGCTTTCTGAGCATATAGCAAAAAATGAATTCAAGGACTTGACATTATTGTTAAAAGGCGAATATAATCTACATTCATTTCTTAAAACCATCGAATCTTGGTTGAGAATATCTAATTTTCAATACTCCCACTACACGACTAATTATGAGAATAAACATAGACTTGTAATACAGCATGAGATGGGAAAAAGGTGGTCACTATATTTTGAGAAACTATTTTCTTACGTCTTTAATGACTTGCCTTTAGCAAATGAAATTAAATGTGAAACTACTGACAATATTGTTGCATTCACAGTAGAGGAATAACTGAAATATGCAATCAAGTAACGGCTTAGTGATCCAAATTAATGTTGCTGATAATAAAGCATTTGGTACAAATTCAGCAACAGAAGATTGACTTGAATTGGCCTTGTAGAAATCATCACAAAAATGACAAGGTCTGTTGTCAGAATTCCTTAGAATTACTCTTCTTTGATATATAATAGAACTGTGCTATGTTACTATTCTTTTCATTACGAATATGTGCATGAATGCGTTCTAGCATTATCCATAGTAGATATTTACTAAATGGCCAAATCAACCACCTAGTACAACAACTAATCCTTCTATGCCATTGTATAGATAGTGTGGCGTAACCAAGTTGCTAACTTGCCGTGACATCAATGTGGTATGTTATATCCACAGCTAAGTTCTCTTGATCTCCAATATCCGGATCTACCACTACACCTTGGAATTTTAGCTGGTGGTAACCAGGATCTAAGGGCGCTAACATTATCCATGTACCATTTGATATGGCTATAGGGAGCAGTCCTGATTTGAAATCTGTGTTATTATCTTCTGGATATGTCAGATTGAAGTATTGTGATTGTGTTCTCAATGTTGTAAAGTCAGTTAGCGATTTGTTATCTATTTGGGCCACTAGCAAAGTTAATGCATCTTGATTTCCTGAGATAAGCTTGTCTGCATCTACTGATTCAAAATCTGTTGCATTAATTGCATCACTTCTGAATATGGGAAAGAATAGAGCCTTATCAGATGATATTATACATGTGCGTTCAGCTTTCCCTCCAAGAGTACCAGCTAGAAAGAACACATTCGGATTCGATTGTCCATCGCCACAGAACCTACCTGTTGGATCTAGTAGTGGGTTTCTATCTTGTGGAATGGATTGAATCCACTGTGCCCATTTTTCGGTCCATTCACCGTACTTAAGGCCATAAGGTTTGGAATTATATGGAAGGATGTGATAGCTCTCATCGCTTGCGAGTCCAGAATTAGATGAAGGAAGATAAATTATCAATATCAATACAGTTAGAGGCAACGCTAAAGAGATCTTGAGGTTGTATCTTGCTAGTGTAGACCTGGATCTAGCGTCCATAGACAATTCTATTCCTTATAGAATATAAAAATATCAATAATATACTCTTAATTTTTCAGTTAAAAATTAAATGAATTTAATCGAATATTGGCTCCTAAGTCTCTAACGGAATGACACAGGATTGCTGATAATGCTTTTATCCCATGTGGCGATCCGTACTGTAAGGATGAGAATCACATAATTGCAATGCAGACACACTTCTAAACTCAATACTATGTCATTGAGGTCTGTGCTAGTGGTAGTATTGACTCTTCTTTCACTTTTGTTAACAGTATCGCTATTTTATCTTTATGAGCAAAATACAAAAGCAAAGGAGGCAGTTGAATATATAACAACAACAGCGACAACTGCCAATAATTCTACCACCACCTTTACAGCAAAAGGTTTGATTTCCTCTTTATTACCGCAATTTGGGTCCTTACAAGCTCAAAATAATTCTAATATTATGATATCGTATATTCTGGGTGGCTATTGGAATCTGGATGTTGTTCAAGGTCTTGTTAACGATTTTAAGGTAAACTTTACAATGGTACGACCTGATGGAACAGGGCTACATTGGATCGAATTTATTAATTTTAAACAAAACAAGTTGGTTCCAGTAGTACTTGATTTAAGTGAGGGGACTACATTTGCAGGAACGATGGATATTAAGGAGGGGAACGAAATTAGATGGATTGGATCTCCTGTAAGCATCACAATTAGTCATCTGAATGTGCTCTCTATCACTCCTAATAGTGAATATACCAATAATTTTTTCCAAAGTCAGCCCATTTACGGAGTAGTCAATAATGTAACCTTAAGTAATAATAATGATAACAAAACTACATTTCTTGTTTCTCCCATATTGTGACTACTACTATTCCTAAGTGTTGTACGTCCTAACATAGGTGACATTATAGCTTACCAACATGGGTTACACTTCTGTAAGGAAGTGTATCTACCTTCTATCGATTTCTAGAAGGTATAACCTAATACATGAAAAAGAACTAGACCTAAGAATTTAGAAAATTGTAGTTACAATACACTCCCTAGATGAAAATACTATATTATTTTATATTAGCCCTAGCAAACGATAACGTAAACGAGGCATGGTTAAGCCATTCGTGTCGCTAATCTGTCTATTTGTATGATAGAATCAATCAGCAACATATGTATATACTACAATTAAGTTACACAAACCGCATATAGTACCTAACTTTATCTATTTATGTCACAAGTTTAATCGAACCTTAAAGAGTAACGATTTAAATAGGAAATCAAATAATAAATTAAGTCTCTTTAAATGTACCTTCTCTGGGAGAACGTGGCTGGCTATAGAAAATGAAAAAGGACATAGCCGGATAGAAATCCAAATGTAGTTGATAAGCCAATATGGAAATTAGCTTTATTATAAGCCTCTGGTATCAATTCCTCCGTTATAAATGCAATCAGTATACCGGCAGCAAATCCTAGAAGGATAGATATTTCCGCATTAGTTAATGGGTTGACCAGAAAGAATCCTAATGGAGCAGAAATCGCTACTACTAGTAGGACAAAGCTCCATCTTATCATAATCTTCTTTACTGACATACCTGCTTCAGTCATCCTTTTAGCACCTTCCATTGTTGTAGCCAAATTACCCAAGAACAATGCAGATACTGCCCCTACAATTGCGCCATGAGAGAGTGCTATGATAATTCCCACAAATAATGCCTCTGGAATACTGTCAAGAAGTAGCCCAGCAACCACTATTTTTGCAGAAGTGCCTGTTGACTCTCCTTTTTCCTGGTATTCATTATTTTTCCTTTCAATTCTTTCGCTATTATTATTTTCATAATCACTTGGATTGATCTGCTTTGCAGTTATCTTTTCTAAGTAATGATTTAATATACTGAATACCACCGCCCCGATTACAAATCCGATAACCATGGTTAGTACGTTACCTTCTCTGACAGACTCGTTGACCAATGAGAAAGAAATTGCGGCAAAGAATATTCCAGCTCCAAAAGCAGCTATATCGGCCTCAGCTCTAGTAGGATACTTTATATATATGGCGAATAAGGCCCCGAGTGGAAAAGCCGCAGCAATAATTAGGCCTGCAAAAATACTCGAAAGTATATCCGCTTGATTTAAGATATTCAAACTAAAGTATAAAATCACATTATATCATTGGTGCTATAGCTTATAAACACGATAGAATATAGCAGAAAACAATGTAATATATCTCATGAATTATTTCTTATCTGTGACTGTGTTGATTCGAAAGATCATTGGACAGGCATAACTATCAAATAATTCAATACCTAATGAAGGCATGCACAACAGAAGCAGCGTTTCGATATAGATATACAATCTGAACAAATGCTACATTAAAGTGCTTGTTTATATACATATATCTCGATTTAGTATCTCTACAAAGACTTTATATCAGCATTTGGACTCATATAGATCAAGATGAGTGAAATGGAAAAGGATGGTACCAAACGTGGACCATGCCTTTTATGTGGCGGCACCACACAGCCATTTTCTGATTTAATAGGACATATAAGAGAAATGCATACCACAACTCATGGGACAGCCGATCTGATAGCAGAATTAATGATTAGGGTTAATAGACTTGAAGCGTTGATAAAAGGGAAATCCTGATCATTAGAATAATGATTATTGTGTGGCTACCTGCTTTATTATTGATGATCCATCGATCCTTGCCGATCATCCTCAGCGTATATATAAAAAAATCTCATGGCAGGACATTCGGAACATAAGTTACAATGATTAAATAGTTTGTTAAGCATACTATGTACATGAGCAGTGAAACAAAAAAAGATCCTATGTCTCCTGAGAAAATAACGTCCCACGAACCAACTGCTGTAAAAAGAGATCCCGAGGATATTAAGGAAGGTGTGGCAGAGTCGGAGGAAGAATCGAAAGAAAAGCTCAGAAGAAGTGGTATGACAAAGGGCACAGATAAAGCCTAATTTTTTAGGCTGCCCTATTACCATATGTATGTACTTGGAATCTAATTCATTAAGCTATTAAGTATATAAATAGTTCTTGATATGTTCTAATACTCAATAATATATGTCAATCTAATGCTCACTGACTGGCTGTCAATACTCTTTTCACACATATAGTATTTGGTCAGTCACTGAGCCGTATTAATTGCAATTACGCTCATCTATATGTTACTGGCCGCTTTTGCAATGACCTCAGAGAGAGCTGGATGTATGTGTATGGTTTCACTTATACTGTCTATTTTGCCGTCAGCTACTCTCATTGCTACTAAAACCTCATGAATCAAAGTCGAGGCGTCCGATCCCATTATGTGGCAACCAAGAATTCTTCTATCTTTCTTATCTACCAAGAATTTAACAAAGCCCTCTTCGTCCTCTATTGCCTTTCCCATAGCCGTGTTAATATACTGATATACTGATTTGTGGTAATCATATTGCTTCAATGATCTCAACTCTTGCTCGGTGAATCCTACTCCTGCGATTTGAGGTGAGGTAAAGATAGCATGTGGCATTGCATAATAGTCTACTGCTACCTTTTTATCAGGATTCAGTATGTTGTGAAAAGCGTATTGTGCTTCATTATTACAATTGTGCTTGAATTGGTATTTGCCAACAGCATCACCTAATGCAAAAATCCCTCTTACCGCTGTCTCAAGATATTCATCGACTTTAACAAATCCCTTATCATCGAGTTGTACTCCTGTTTTGTCTGCTAGATCGAGTCTATCTGAATTAGGACCCCTCCCCACAGAAATCAATAATTGATCTGACTTAATCTCTATGATTTTATTATCTGCATTTCTTGCAACTACACAAAAATCACCTTTATGGTCATTTTTGTCTATTGATACAGATTCTGTATTGTATCCTAAATAGACGTTATACTTTTTAGAGAATATTTCTGTAAACTTGGTTGATACTTCTTCATCTTCACGGGGAATTAGAACCCTATTTCTTTGGATTATATTTATCTTGGTTCCAAGACTACCAAAGAAATGTGCTAACTCACAGGCTATATATCCACCTCCAATGAAGGTCAAGACACTCGGTTGTTCTAAACTACGCAACGCTTCGTCACTTGTAATATATCCGGATTCTTTCAAACCTTTAATTTCGGGAATATTTGGCCTGGTCCCTGACGCAATTAGAATTTTTTCTGCGGTTATTATTTTATTTTCCTCACTATTCTCCCCCATCAGAACAAGCTTCTTGTCGCCTACGAACTTGCATTTTGTTAAAAAAAGTCTTGGATTCTCTGACCTCTCTAAAGAAGCCTTGATCTGATCTGAATCAGAGTCAATAAACTTGTTTACCCGATTAACTATTTTCTTAAAATCAATCGATAAGCTGCTACTATCAATATCTATTCCAAAAAGATCTGCTCGCTTTATCTCGTTGACAAGATCCGCGCTGTGTATAAGCATTTTAGACGGAATACATCCTCTATTTAGACAAGTCCCTCCTACTTTGCCTTCTTCAATAATTGCAACCTTGAGACCATGCTCAGACGCAGCATCTGCAACATCTAATCCGGATCCGCTTCCAATAACAATAAGATCAAACTTCTGAATCTCTTTGCTTAATTTGATCCTCCTCTTCTTCCGAATTATGTAAATAATTCTATTTATCCATTTAGTCAGAACTCAGAACTTAGACCTAAAGTTACATCTGTTTCAGATACAGAAATTTAAAACCTGGCGTCGCATCATTATTATTATCATGTTTCTATGGCAATATGATTGCCATTTGCTATCTTCTAATAACATTTATCAAATCTCGGTGACGAGATCAGCTTGACACTTAATATCTACGCCAGCAGGTCAACTCTGTTATTCAGCTTGAGAAATGGAGAATAAAAGTAATAGATAGTTTGTAGAATATTACTACAACAGGAGTTTAAAATATGTTAAGTGTTGGCAACATCATCACCCTCTACTGCACTGAAAGGATAGTGAGATTTCTTCATTGGTAGCAATTCTAGATGGTCTTCCAGGCTTTCCACCTATCGGTATAATCTTTGCATTTTGGTAATGAGACCATATCTGACTAATTCTATATCTGTTAACATTTTGTAGCAATGCTAAATCATTAGTAATGAAAATCCCTTCGCTTTCTCCCTGATTATCCATCTTATCTTTTGAACTGTAAGTTTAACCCGAGTTACTGTAGTATGTTAATGATCTCGGGATAGTAGAAGTGTCGCACTACCTTTATCAATTCCAGCATTATCTTTAACCAAATACCTGCAGCACAAACACAAAGAATGACTTGGATTAATATCAAGTCACGTACATCTATCTAGTCAATTCTTTGTAGTGCTTACTTGTAATTACTTGCATTATCTCGGAGAGTCTCTACAACCGAAAACTCCTTAGTATAAACTGTAAGTCTATTTTATTTTCCCCAACTACCTCAGTTATTTCTGACCATTCTACATAAGACACATAACTCATATTTTTAACCATCTCCACAATTTCGAGTAATTCTGGTGAGTTTTTATAAACAATATCGGCAGCAACATTGATTTCAGGATCCCCTATTCTTAGGGTACAGGATCTTACGTTATTCTTGAACCGGGTGAGCAACTGTTGAGCTATATAACGACATTTACCTCTCTTGACAGTTACCAAGAGTTCTGCCTCTCTCAACCCTAGCTTAGTTAAGTCTAACTGGTATGATTTCCTCAAAATGGACGAGATTTCAAGTTTAGCCCTTTTTCTTTGTATTGTCGATAAAGGAGTCTTTAAATTGGCGGCTATATCACCACTTTTTGCATTCGGGTCATCAAGTAATATCTTGATAATATTCATACTAATTTTATCCAATTTAGTAGATAAGCCGTCATCATCATTTTTCCATCTGCCCTCTTGATTATAACCGGTATTTAATCTTGAATTAAATGTGGATAAAGGCACGGTATTAGGCTTTCGCATCACATATGCACTACAAAGCACGTATTTTATTGTATCTGATGCGAAGTATCTGTGGGACCACATTGAATGGCGTCTGATTTAAACGGACACTCAATAGGTGATATCTAGCGCCAAACCTTCTTGTTAAGAAGATGTACCGCTATATATGAATACTTACTAGTGTCTATAAATTAGATCTCACTACGGACATTAGCTGGTAAAGAATTATTTTATAGATCTTTGAAGTTATTTATTTAAACTTGTGTGTTAATTTTGGATTGATTACACTACTTCAAACTCACTCAGAAACCCATATATTCATAAATGAGTAGTAATCACCACTAATTGTACTGAGAATAGTGTATTAACCCTATTCTTTATCTAGATATTGACAAATGCGTTATTTGCCTGATGTATATGTGCAGATAATTGGTATATTCAGACGTAGTTCCGCAATAGTTAAGTAATTGCAGCCTCGGTACAACATTATGCAGACCACTGTTTTACCAAAAAAATCTAATGAATCTATCACTTTTAGAATTCCAAGTGACAAGTTAGATCAATTAGATAAGGTGTCACAAGAAAAAAGTATTAGCCTTAATACCCTATTTAATCAAATAACCAAGGCATATTTGGATTGGCATAGTGTAGCCGCAAGCGCCAAGTTATATTACTTACCGAGATCGTTTCTGATTAGGCTAATTGATGAACTAAACGAAGAAGAACTAAACGAGCTAGCCAAAGATACAGCAAAAAAAGATCTTGTAAATATCAGTTTATTTCTTAAAGGTAATTTTACATTAGCTACCATTTCAGATATTACAGAAACGTGGTTAAAAATAGCCCAGATGCCTTATAGGTATGAGATTACTAGCGATGAGTGTAAAATAATTATTGAGCATGATATGGGTCTTAAGTATTCACAATTAATTAAGGGAATATCTACGTACCTATTGGAAGCGGCATTTGAAGTAAAATCATCTTATTATGTGACGGAGAATTCGGTTATTATAAGGATAGCTGATTCTATATAACAAACCAGTATTAAAACGACAGCAGGCATATAGTAACACTTGTTCACCGCTGCTGCCTATATCCATTTACTTCTAGGCTCACCAATCTTCAGCATCAGTCATGAATACGAGGCCATTAATAAAGGCCTATTCAGCAAAGATATTATGATTTTTCGTCCTTAGAATATTCTATACTGGTATTTAGCTTGTATATCTAATGGAAGCCTCAAATGACGATAAGGTACTACAGACCCAGGCTTATCATTGAATTCATCCATCCAGCCATTCTTATCGTATTCTTCTTGTATCCTGTCATCAAAATGTATTTTCCAAGATACAAGGGCGTTCATTGCTTCATCATTATTGGTGCAACCAAATCTTTGTATTGCTTCTATTATTTTGGGATGACATGACTCTGTATGTTCAATAATATCTAGACAGAGGCTTACTATCCTATCATCAAGGTGTCTGACTTCCTTTCTTCTTGCTATCACTTCCTACAACTCCCTGCATTATCATTGTCAGACGATCCGATCAACTTGATGCCATTCTAATACGTAATGGAAAAATAGACAATCAGCCTTACGAGATAAAAAAAGTTGCTGGTATTGATATCTAATGATTAATGAATATTTATCTCAAAATCATGTCGTATTATGACTACAATAATCACAAGGGTTTATATCATATGCATGACTAAGACTATTATCAATGTGACTAGCCATGATAATGCGCTCAAGAGAGATGAAAATTATTACACCAATAACAATTCTTCAGCATCTTCTTATACATTAATACCTAGGGTAGATACACTGGATCGGAAGATCATATCATTAATGATATCAGGATTATCAAACAAGCAGATCTCAACTGAGTTAAAGGTTCCACTAAGCACAATTCAGCGAAGAAGTAGAAGATTAGTGCAGAAGGAGATTATCACTATAAGGCCTGAAATTAATTTGGAGAGGATGGGATTTAAAAAAGGTCTAATTCACGTCTATATTAGCAACGGTAACACTGATCAAATAGCCCGCAGGATTTCTACGCTTGGCCCAGTCGAGTCAGTTGAAATTCATATAGGCAATTCTGATATGATTGGCAATGTGATTTATAGGGATAGTAAAGAGCTACTTCAAACGATATCTGACATAAAAAGATTGGATGGTATAGATAAGATAGTATGGTCTGAAGAAGTATATGACATAAGAAATAATGGCTTGACCGCCAAACTTCTAGGTATTAGTACCTAGCACCTTCTGAGACATTTAGCTATCCCGAAGGAAAGTTATATCTCTATACAATAATTGAGATTTGACCAGTCTAGACTAGATTCATGCAAAATATAGCTAACCTAGCCTTATGCCTATTTTTATCATGGACAAAAGGTAAGAAGGCAGATAGGATTATCCAATGTATTCTTATTTAAAGTATAATTGGGCATCCTACCTACCGGGGCCTGTACTGAGGTAGCATGTTGTTAAATGCTACCTGTAGGGATCTATGCGACAAGCTATATAAGAAGTCCATTACCCCTTATTGAATAATGGCTAAACTGACATGAGCTCGCATTACACGAAGCCGATACTGATCATCACTTGTATTATAAGTCATACACAGTGGAAATAGGATTTTGAGCTTGTTTTGTCCTTTACTGAGATATAATGAAGAAACACGTTTGGTGACTCTTATACTCAAATAAGTTGGGAAATAAGTTATATGTCCCCAATATAATAGATATTATTCAATATCCTGTTAATAAGTGAATATTGACACCATTTATGATGATAGATATAATATTTATTAGTCATATTGAACAAACTATGGTTATACATGTCAAGATATCACGATGTTTGTGATAAAACCCATAACTTTGATTATATGCCAGATTCAACTGTAGATTTTAAAGATACCTTGAATGATGGTGCATTATATAACGATGAAATAGAACTTAGGAAAGGTTCTGTCAATATTACAATCAATTCAGTAGATGCCCATAGATTATATGATGATTCCCAACATAAAAAGATCTCATTAAGTACAGAAGTGAATCAGATTGTAAAGAATCATTTGGACTGGCACGCGTTTGCTCCAGATGCGAAGATGGTTTACGTACCAAAACCTTGGATATCTAAAGTCATGAATGAGCTTACAGAAGAACAGATATCTGGAATAGCAAGAGACGTCGCAAGTGGATTCAAGGACAGTTGTCTTATACTACTTTGCGAATTCACTACCTCCTCCTTTCTAGATTTCGTGAGGACTTGGTCAAGAATTGATAAAATACCCACCAGACTCTTTCAAGATCCAGCAGGTGATCTCAGGCTATTACTTAAGCATGACATGGGGTATAAATATTCGCTATTTGTCAAAGAGGTTTTCAGAAGTGTCATATCTGATATCTTCCACTTAAAAATGGAATCTACTGTTACGGAAAATATGATAGCCATCAGAATCTTAAGATAATTTTATTATCAAACTAGTATTTCCTCTTGCGATATAAAAGCATACCAAGTTATGCTGAACTGGAAATAGATTATATATTTAGCGCACTAAAAGCCTAACGCTAAAACAGCTAAATGGTATGTATATAGTCATCCCATGTTAGTTATATTAGGTAATGTGATTTAAATTGACATGAAACCTCAGTTTTGTGAATAATTCCGTATACTAATATCAAGGAATGAAAGCGTCTAGTTTATTTTCTTGCATTATGAATTCAAATTAAATATAATTAATGACTTAAATGCTCAATTATTATCAAATGAATAAGAATTATATGCATGGAAGTGATCATTATTGATCACTATTGCCAATATCGAAAAGAAAGAGGTCTTACGTCTCATTTGATTCTAAAGATCAACTCGATCAAATTGCAAATCGGCGTTATCCCGCCTCTCAATCAGATCGAACTGGCTCAATTCCTACAAGAACAAAAAAGGAAAGACTTTTGCTAGATCGGCTTAGCAAAAATATTATATCGGAACTAGTTCAAAACCCCAATCTAACTAGCGATGTAATAGCTAGAGCTGTAAAATCTCCTCTCTCCACTGTTCAGCGAAGAAGAACTGCTTTGGAAAGATCTATTCTTACCAAATCATACAATTTGGACATGAGTATATTTGGATGGAGAATAGCCGACTTAATGATTGAACTAGAGAAAGGGGATCCTTATGCAGTCGCCAAAAGTATTATTCGTGATAACAACAGAAATATTATAAACGCGTCATTACGAATAGGTAGCCCGAGGGTTAACATAGTTGCCCAGATATGCTATAGATCGTCTAAAGAATTACATGAGGTTCTTCAGAATATCAAGGCCCATGACAAAGTGAATCATGTTGAATGGTCAGAGATAGTACAAGTGATCACAAAGAGTAATGCAGATGCTCTTCAGAATATTCTAGATTTGTCTTGAGATGGTTAATTAAACTGAATTATCAGTCGCTAGAATGTGAATAAAAACGTCAAAATATTTATATTATATTTTCCATGTTACATTCAAGTGGCGTGATTAGTCATAATATCACCATAAATAGGAATAATGATAATAATCATGTCAATAGTGGTTCATCTAAGTCAGCTTCTGATGTAAAGTGGAAGATCGATCCATTAGACGAGAAGATAATGTCATTGATGATGAACGGAACAACAAATAAAGAAATGGCTAAAAGATTAAAAGTTCCATTAAGCACGATTCAGAGAAGGACCAGAAGGCTTTTTCAAATAGGATTCGTTAATTACCGCACTGAAATAAATGTCATAATGATGGGATTTAAAAAAGGACTAGTCCACATCTACATTAGAGACGGCAATACAGATCAAGTGGCCCGCAAGGTAAGCACGTTGGAATCAATTGAATCTGTTGGGATTCACATCGGCAATTCCGATATAACAGGTAATGTGATTTATAGGGATAGTAAAGAGTTGCTACAAACGATCTCTGACATAAAAAAGTTGGATGGTGTAGATAGGGTGGTGTGGTCTGAAGAAGTGTATAGAGTGCAATATAACAATAATAAAGTATCGAATTTGATAAATCGTAGAGGATGAATTAACTACGTACTTACGTAACTTTTTTAGCGCATAAGCCGTAAGGTTAAGCGACTAACGCCTGAGTTGTGATGAGGGTTTTTGACATGTGAGTAATGGCCAGTTGATTAACACTGATTAATACCTCTTCTCAGAATTAACCATGCGCGCTCTTAGGGACCTGCTGCAAAGTATTATCAGTAATAAAAACAATTAATGTATATCATGAGTGAAAATGAAACTAAATTGATAGGCACAAAAGGATCAAAGAGATCTGAATATCGTAAATATGACAGTTCTACCATTGATAGGAGAACTATTATTAGATATTCACATGAACTTGATAAGTATGACAGATCAGCAAAGTCCAATAACGCCATACTTGTTGCTGGATTTTCTGGACCAGGACTGGTGGGATCTATCGGTGCAAACTATATTATTGATAAGCTTGACATGCACCAAATAGCGTGCATCGATTCCGAATTCATCGTCCCCGGCGTCATATATGTTGGCGGAAAATTAAGGCATCCTTTTCGTCTATACAGAAATAAGCAGGCAGATATCTATGTTCTTGAATGCGAAGCTCCTATACTGCTTCAAGGAATACATTCGGTTCTAGATGTTGCAACAAAATGGTGTGTTGACAACAATATAAAAAGTGTAATAGTACTAGAGGGATACCCAGTTAGAGGGGTATCACTGCCAAACAGGCAACCAATTATACTATCTTCTGATAATAATAAAAGACTAGCTGATGAGATGCAAGAAAATACAGAACCTCAAGAAGCGGAGAGCACTACTAACAACGATAAAAACAAAAGAACGTCACAAAAGAGACAGTTTGCAAATGCATACATAGGAGGTATTTCAGGAGGATTACTCTCATCTTGTTTATCAAACGAAATACCATGTACTGCTCTTCTTATCCCCACTACAATTGGAATACCTGACCCGGAAGGAGCCGCGTCTCTGATTGAAATGCTAGATAAAGTTACTGTTAATGAAAAGTTAAATCTAGAGGCAAAGCAGCTCAGAAAAGAAGGAGCAGTACTAAGAAAGCAAATGGAAGAGATAATAGGATCTGTACGAGATCAGCAACAAATGCAGCAAAATTCTGAAGGTGGCGATCAAAGCCAAGTAATGTATGCCTAACTGTTACAACTCAGCTACCTTAGCTATCCATGCATGACTGATGTAACTAATCTTTGTAAGAACATCTGCTGTAGGAATATGACACATATATAAGCTAAATTGTCACCTGTGTCTTGCAGCCCCGAATATGGAGTTGCTCTGGTTAAGCCTTTCCAATTTTTTGCTATATAGAAGTGGGATTCCAGTTTTGGCATCTTTTTTCATGGGTCATCTATCACTTCGTTCCGGATATCTTTTATATGATAAATAAGTTTTGTTATGCCTAAATTTCTAGACTCACATCCATTTGCTGGTGTTCTATATTTTCATCCTCAAGTAACATTGTTTGCATTTCTAAAACATGACTAGCATCTTCTTACAGTGCATAGTTTATGTATGAATGATCATATCTCCACTTTATGTGATTATCTAATAAAAATTAATAGACACATCTTTTCCTATACAAAATAAAAAATAGTGAAAGTCAGTGTCCACAACCACAACCGCTGTGTTGATGATGCTCCTGACGTGCAGAACATGATGGACACAAGGCTGCAGCCGTATTTTCGGCTACAAATGTTGTTCCACAGGAGCTACAAGTTACTTTTTGAAATTCTTGCATTTTCGTAAGCCATTTACATCTCAGCTATTAAATTCTTTCCTTCTTGTTATAGATCTACTTCATCTGCTGGTGGAGTATTAGGTGATACGTCTGATTTGCTTGCATCTCCTATATGCTCATGATGGATGCCATTATTAATGTCATAAATTTCTGATGTAGCGAATAGTTTCTTGTCCCTTGACCAAATATTGCCAACTTCTTTTGATGTTATCACAGTTATCAAATTCTTCATATTCTCGATAGATCTTTTATGCCCTTCTTTACTTGGTGAAGATACACAATCTGATATTACTACAGGATAGAATCCTCTGTTGAATGCATCCCTTGCGCTAGACTCTATTCCAAATTCTGTAGCGATTCCTGTAAATACTACAGTACTAATCCGTGCATTTTTAAGCATGCGCTCAAAACCTGTGTCTATGAATATACTTGCTGTATGTTTACTTATTACAATTTCATTTTGTTCATATCGGGGCCTTATTGTAAAATTCATATCTTCGAACGTAAGTTGCTCAAATAGGCGGTCAAACCCTAGTTTGCTAAGAGCATATATATTTGAAGAAGATTCGAATCGTTTTGATAGCATCTGATTTGTAGTAAAGAATATAGGAACATTTGATCTACGTGCCAATTCTATAACTGAATTCAGATTCCTACTAAATTCTTCTTTGTTAAAAATCATTCTTGTAAATCCGTTTATTACGTCCCATACCACCAGTGCTGTATGCTTGGGTTCCAAAATTTCATCAATGGTATTATAGACTATTTTATCCCCCGTTTCTTGCATGTTATTATACCGCCTATTGTAAGATGCAATAGTATTAGATTTATACATTATAGTCTTACTTTCTATAATGTGGACTAGCTGCCAATTTCTAGGTAGGAACTGCTCAGGTCCAGTTCCATTCAGTCTGTTGTTGGTGAGGTCATATTTCTACATTGTAACTACGATGAGAAATCTGATATCGCTTTTATAGCTTGTTTGCCATATTAAGGTAATAAATGCCCAACTCGTCATCTAAAGAATCAGCTAAAAAAAGAGGCGCGAAGGCAAAAAATGGAAAAAGAGGAGGTAGTCAATTGTCAGCCAGAACTGAAAAACAAATAGACTCTCTTCCCGCGCACGCAAAACGTATTTACAAAAGGGTACATGATAATGCTATAGAACAATATCAAAATCCTGAAAAAAGGCGTGGCGGCGAAAAGCAGAGTGCAGAAGAGGTAGCGCATAAAGCAGCATGGGCTGCCGTCAAAAGAGACTATACAAAGAAAGGAGACAAGTGGATTAAGAAATAACAAATGCCATGGCTTCGAAAAGAGATCGATATTAGACGAATAAGAAACTACATAACCATAAATTGGCCTGAAGGTGCGGAAGAGAAAAAACAGGAATTAAGGAATTAGAGCAAGGCAATCGGGATTTGGTGCTTCAAACAGTCATGATTTCTTTGTTGATATATTGGATATAATGGAAAAACCGGAAATAGCAATATGGAATAAAATAGTTAACAAGAATATCTCTGCGGGTGCTAAATCCATAAAAATTGACACTCTGAGCCAGAATCTAGTGCGAGAAGATACGGATAACATAATTGACCCTGCTAATATTGGAGATATGGAGGATGCTGTTATTTCGGAAACAAAGGTTACTGATAAAATAAACCTTGCAAAACCCCAATCTAACCATAATGATAGAGCTCGGTTACTTCCTGACATAACTTGATTCGCTCAGCCTATCCAATTTAGTATATTGTAATTGACCGTCTGAACGTTATACAGGAGCAGAAAAGTATAATAGTTTCTATAACTACTTGATGACAATGGCAAGTTATGAAGCATTAAAGGCTAGTTTAGAAAAAAACGGAGAAGTCATGATTAGACTTGATACGGGAGACAAGATTGAATTACACAAACACAATGTAACATTTGATGACACCACAAAGGAAATAGTTGTTGATTCAGGTACTGAAACGTTTTGGATAGGTGCTGATAGAGTATCATACTATTGGGTTCACAAAGAAGGATTTGAGAAAGAATAGTAGAATTATAGTCACCCATAATTTATTTAGAGATATCTTTTTCGAGTTCTTGGATAAAGTGGGCATAATTACGTCCATTAGGCGCTAAATTAAATGACGAATATAATTATACAATTTTTATATATTATATTGCCTTAGGCAAGATCATCTATATTACTAAGGACGTATAGACGACTTGGTTTAGGAGAATAATATTAGTTTATGTGCTTCTGATATTAGGAGAATCTATTTACCATCCCATACATTTCGTAATGTCTAGTAGATCCAAAGAGAAAAGGTGCACTCGCCAAACAGAACAGAGACAGTCTGTCAGTCTGTAACCTTAAAAAAGTATGGTGTACAAATCAGCTTACGATGAACCAATACATAAATATCTATTTGAATAAGAATGCCTATAGTAGTAGAAGGAACAATAAATACACCTCTCACACTTCATGATGTACTAAACCATTATGAGTGTAAGGTATGCGGAGATTTTCTACAGTGGAATCTATATGAATTTTTTAATCAAGATCTTAACCAACCTCTAAGCACTATATATACTACCATGCATTGCGGTCTAGAATATGAAGTAATTATTGATACGGTGAAAATTAGAATTCTTAAACCTCCTGGACAATCAGGAAAACTAAAAATGCTTTCGAAAGGGAAAACAATAAAAGCAAATACAAACAAAAAGGTCAACCGACAAGAAAATGAGAAGAAAAATTCGAGAATACAAATGTCAGCTAAAAATGAACCTAGGGCAATAACAATGGCAAAAGCATTAAAGGAAAGAAGGAAAAGAGAAAAACTGGCACAGAACAACAGAAGTCA
>DASQQK010000335.1:0-3040 GCA_035643435.1 Nitrososphaeraceae archaeon
CCATTATCGTTTCTCCAGTTGCCGGATACCGTCACCATCCTGACTACTGAAGCAATGCTAATATCGACAAGTAGCAGGAATACAAGAGTTCTTAAGTAATGGTTGCTAAGTAATATCCATGCCATATTTTCAATCAAGTTCGCGAGATGGGCCATCTAATCCTAAGAATGGGTATCAGTAACAAATTATGAGGGGGTCAGCCACCTACAAGTATTTATGAATGGGAGCTGGAGACACGATTATAGGTGTAAAGAACATACCAACAAGGACTGCAGGCTAAAATAGGTATTCTATGCCCAGAATATGCGCTGATCCTGGGCTATTCCCGCATCTCTATCAAATGATCGTTGAATCATATGTTTGATGTTTGAGTAACAGATATCATTGATTAGATATGATGAAAATTTCGTCAATGCGGTCGCTTTCACGTTGCTGCCTCTCATTTTTGTTTTTTATAAGATTGCACAGGTGCTTGAATTTTTCACTAGAATCATGCAACTAGAATGTCCGAGGATGTCAATTTGTACCCATTGCTTCATAGCGAACCGCTTAAACCTTCTTACTCTGCTCTTCCATCTTAGAACATTAAGACCGTATCTTTTTAGTATCTCGTATATGGTTCATGTGCTTGCCTGCTTTACAATAAATTCATGATCTGATCTGTCTAGAGAGCCAGCAATTGTTCTAAGAACGGAAAACGAACGATCATTCCGAATTTTCTGTAAAAATAATAGAACTTGATCTGCCTAAGAGGGTAATTTCGAGGTAATACGAGTTTGATGAGATAGGTAAGCACAAACATTTTTTTTATCATTCTCTGTCATGTTCCATCTTGTATTCTACTTCACATTGTTCAGAACAAAACATATCAGAGTAACTCTCTCCACCTATTTCATCGCCACAGTTTTTACAAGTTCCGAGTTTATTCATAATGTTTAGTATGACAGAGGAAGTTATTATAACATCGTCTCCCTATAGTTCACGAAAGGATTCAGCCAGTACCTTAAATGTCATCAAAATCGTTTAAACAATTGAAATTCAATTTTCCAGTGATTAGAAATAAAAGAAGACTAGATATAAGTGTAAATTATGTGGTGTCGTATACGATAAAGTGAATACAAGTATAACGGCTTCTGAACTTTTTGTTTGTGCCTAAGCCGGAGATAGTATTGGTGTAGTCCACCACCTAAGTTTGTAAAAAACAGACCTAACTATACTTGAGGTACTAGTACAGTTTCTTCATGTCTGAAGGAAAATTAGCATTCAGTCTCTGCTTTAACCTCATAATTCGTTGTTTCAGTCTTAATCTAGCCACCCCAAATGACAAACATACAACAAATCTGACACCTCTTTTGTCCTTTGGCATATCTGCTGATTTCAGCTCCATGGGGTCTTAATGCTCTGTGATTAACTCAGATACCTTTGCATACCACTAGTCTTCTGCTTGGCTATATCCTCATATAAGTGATGATCTTTAATTTCACTGGATCCGTTGTAGATAAGATGAAAGAAAACGTGTCGTCTGATAAGGGTTATGGCGACGACTGAATTCCCTTCATGATCCTAATTGCATGCAGAATATTTCTATGGGCCTGAGGGGTCATATTCCCGTATGTAAAAAGGCTCTTCATCCGTGTTGTGATCTAATCCAGCCATTTCATAACTGTCACGTCGAGGGGGAATCTTTTCTAGAGATTTTCGAATGCTTCTGTTAGAGAGGGGCATTGACATTATAATTTTTACGATTCAATGAAATATCATTACATTAAATGTTATTGAGCCGTTCGGTAGGACAAAAGGCATGCCGATCCTTAGGCCAGTCGAGTGTTTCAACAGTAACCCTAACCCTTTGTCCAACCATTGAAGTTGGGAGAATAGTATGTGAAGAAGTACCGCATTTTCTAACTCGGTTCTGTTTTGGCATATTACTTTAGGTATAAACTGTTGGTAGCGAGGTTGTATATGCACCTTCAACTAGCGCTTTTCTTACGTTTGCTTGATATTCATCTCCAGGAAGGAGTTGGGAATACAGCTTATGTGCAATCACAGTCTTTAGATTGTCAATCCCATATCCCGTTTTAGACGATATGCTTGTAGGTTTCAATAATCTCAAGTCGTTCGCTATCTTTTCAATACGTTCTGATAAGCCTACCTGGCCATCACATTTGGTTAAGATAACAAAAACTTTAGATTTGTTAACTTTCAGTTCATCCAATACATTCCAACAGCTATTATATTTTATCCTAATATCTTCTAACCTTTCTGAGGCATCGACTAGAAGTAAGATTAGATCAGCTGCTAGCGATTCCTCTAAAGTTGCTTTAAATGCATCTATCATATAATGAGGAAGTCTGCTAATAAAGCCGACTGTATCTATAAGAAGTAAAGATGATTCCTTCTCCTGTTTCTCATTATTATTTATTCTAAATGATCTTGTAGTCGTTGAAAGTGTTGTAAATAGACTACTAGATATTTCCTTATTTTCAGATGAGAGCAAGTTGAAGAGCGTAGTCTTTCCTGAACTAGTATAGCCTACTAACGAAACAATCGGCATATGAGTTTTCAGCCTCTGCTGACGATAAAGCTCTCGTTTTACATGTGCCTCAGCAAGCTTCTTTTTGATAAAAGACATGCGTCTTTTTAGGTCTAGGAACTTCACATCAACTGCGTATTCTCCCATTCCTCCTTTTCCAGGTCTTTCAGTACTGCCTAGTGTCACTTTGGCACTTTCCCTCACCCGCGGCATTTCATATTTGACCTCAGCTAGTTCGATCTGTAACTTTGCCTCTGTGGTGCTAGCCCTTGAATGGAATATGTTGAGTATTAGTCTCTCTCTGTCAATGACCTGTACGCCTGTTAGCTTCTCTAGGTTGTAAATTTGTCTTGGAGTTAGATGTTCATCAACAACTATCTGGTTTGCTTTAGAATGTTTTACAAACTCTTTGATTTCTTCAGCTTTACCAGAACCGAGACCATAACGGGAGCGATTCAGATACTTTTGCCTAAAGACCTTTATAACTTGAGGATGTGGAGCCATCGA
>DASQQK010000336.1:0-2876 GCA_035643435.1 Nitrososphaeraceae archaeon
GAGAGAGCTGAGGTTGATTCCATTTGCAAGCTTTTTTGCCTGTCGAATAGATCCTTCCTCAATTTACCTTCAATACTATTTTGTAGATAAAAGAATAATCCATAAGATATACCAATAATCAAAACAACCGAAATAGCAATGGTTATTCTTGTATGTCCAGTGAACTTGAGACTGAATTTTTTAGGCAGAACCATAGTTAGTCATACATATGAAAAACCGAGACCGCCGAAACCAAGGTTTCTTGGCAAGGAATTGTCCAGTACCAAAGGAGTAATTAACAAATTTATATCGTCGTCTTTGAATCCGACAGAGTCGTATCTCGCTCCCTGGATTTAATATGATCATATACATTCTAGTATATAATCATAAATATCGAAATAAGAAACAAGAAAAGTAAAATGAAGTAAATAGAAAAGTGGCAGCCAAATTTGGAGCAATGAACCTAGTGCATTCAAAGAATGGAACCAAACAGTTGTCGAGTCTGGTGGCAGACTCTACTAGCTAGAATTGATAGATATATCTCGCTCGATGAAAGGTACCGCCGGAAATTTGCTGCATTATCAACAAAATAACTGTACCTGATTAGATGTATCTTTAACTAGGATGCTCCCGTATAGATCATGAGCAAGAGGTGTATTCCACAGCCGGAACCCCTGAATCCCGACGAAGAGGTATCTCTAAATTATAGAAATGGGAAACGAAGCTAGTTTGAGCAAGCCTCCTACCAAGCACGTTATCATACTTGGTAGCGGTTTCGCAGGAATAGAAGTCCTAAAGAGACTTCAAGGGAAATTTACCCCGAAAGATAACATTGAGGTTACTCTTGTTAGCAGAGACAATTTTCTTCTTTTTACTCCCATGCTGCCAGAAGTATCAACAGGTCGAATTGAAACTCATCATATTGTGACACCTGTTAGAACTTTTATTAACAATAATAATAACCGCAATAACAAACACTTCATGTTTCACCAAGCTAATATTGAAGTGATAGACCTCCACAATAATGAGATAATTATATCTCACGATATTGGAACACAGTCTACAGTAGTGATAAAGGATTACAATCTTGATGGTAAAGAAATTCAGGGACAACAATTGCTAAATCGCCAATTACAACCAGAACAAGAACAGATTCAAAGGCATCTACACTCCTTACAGTATGATTTCCTAGTTATCGCTCTTGGGAGCGAAACAAACTTCTTCGGTCTAGAGGACATGAAGAAGTATGCGCTAACCATGAAAGACATTGATGATGCCATTGTTCTAAGAAATCACATTTTGGAAATGCTAGAACAAGCAGATCTAGAATATTCAAACACCGAGCTAAGAAGAAGTTTTCTAACCTTTGTTGTTGTGGGTGGTGGTTTTAACGGTATTGAAACTGTAGGCGAATTAAATGACTTCGTAAGAGAAACTGTAAGGGAATATTACAAAAATATCTACATGACAGATATTAGAGTTGTTGTAGTAAATGCCGGAGATAAGATACTTGAACAGGTAGATGAGGATTTGGGTAGATGGGCTCTTCAGAAACTAAAGTCAAAAGGAGTTGAATTTATTATGAATACTCAGGCTACTGGAGCGACAGCAGATAGCATAAAATTAGACAATGGTGAAACAATAAGTACCCATACTATTGTCTGGTCAGCTGGAGTAACCCCAAGTAAAATAGTAGCAGAGCTTGAGTGTGAACATGATAAACATCATCGTATAATTTCTAACAGCCATTTGGAAGTATCTGGCTACGAAGATAAAGTCTATGCTCTTGGAGATTGTGCATCTATAACTGATCCTAATACAGGAAAGCCTTATCCTCCAACGGCTCAACATGCTTTGAGGGAAGCGAGGGTTGTCGTAGACAATCTCATAAGTCAAATCAAAGGAGAAAAAAAAGTAGAAAAGAAAAGGTTTGATTTTAAAACAAAAGGAATGATGGCGGAAATCGGTAAGCGAACTGGCGTCGCAACCTTATTTGGAGGAAGGATTAAACTGCATGGTTTTATTGCATGGTGGTTCTGGCGCACGTTCTATCTGTCTAATCTGCCTACGAAAAAGAAGAAGATCAAAGTAGTGTCGGATTGGACGATGGACCTATTCTTCAAGCCTGATGTAGCGATGATCAAAAGGGCAGACCTTAATAAAAAAAGTGGAATAACTGATAAAAAGAAACGTAGAGAAGGACTAGAACAAGAAGTAAAAAACAGACACGCAAACTGATATGAACAACAACAAGAACTTGAAACTAAATATCGAACTAAATGTGTGCGATCGCATTAGCTATCCTTTTTTATAATGTGGATTATAGCACTGCTAAACTATTTCTCCATTAGCTTGCGACGTATTTAGTAATAGAATAATTGCTCTAACCGCTCTTTGAAGTAATGTGTCGGTTAAGTGATAGCTGAAAATGATAAATAGAATGTCGTTCAAGCACATACGTCTATGAAAACAAATGAATAAGAGATAAAGAGATGGAGGCTAGAAGATAGACTTTTGGTTATTGAGTATACTGACTTTCCTTCTTGGATCCGATTTGCTCATTTTATAAATGTTATATTCATAACCCTACTAATTCGCAGCGGCATAGAAATACTCAGTGCACTACCAAAGTTGTACTGGAATGATAATGCTAAACCAGGAACAGAATGGATCAAGTTTACAAGAAAAAAGATGCCTAAGGATAAGTTATGGATATCTCTTGAGGAAGAAGAATCCTTTTCCTCTTGGATTGCTCTACCAGGTCATAAAAACCTTGGATTAGGAAGACATTGGCACTTCTTTTCTGTCATTTTCTGGATAGCAAATGGAACGGTTTATTATATTCTCCTTTTTACGAGTAACGAATGGCAGCGTCTCATTCCTACATCATTGTCTAT
>DASQQK010000337.1:0-5142 GCA_035643435.1 Nitrososphaeraceae archaeon
GAGGAGCGATTAGTGCAGCAATAATCATAAGTCATGTACAGCAGCGACGGCAGAAGGGGTTTAGTATTAAGGATAGCTGGCAAGGTTCATTAAGAAAGCTTCTAGATTTCTGGAATTATACATCGTCATCACCAGATTTTACAATATGGCGTCCCTTTTACAGTTTCCTATGGCCATTAAATAGAGACGAAAGGTCATGGATCTCGGTTTGAGATGACAAGAAGAAAAATAATAATAGTATAGCTACCGGTGAAGCTGCAAGAAGGTACTATTCGACTAAAGAATTCCTATATAGTGGGGCGCCAGGCGTATTTTCAAATCCTACCTTAGAGTATGATGACAGATTCGTAGACAATTTTTTTACTCCAACCAATATCTGGCCTCAGTACAGTAACAAAGCACTAAAGAAAAGTATTAAAAAATACACAGAGTTTCCAATAGCCACAGATATGGATAAACAACAGCCCAGACTGCTGATTGTAAGCACGGACGTAAGAGAAGGCGAGGCGGTAACATTCGATAGCTATGAAAAACCAAATGGAGGTAGAAGTTCGGAATACGGAGACTGCGTTAGGGGTGGAGAGAGAAAAATAAGTATAGCGTACAATGACGGTCTCATGGTAGAGCACGTAATGGCAAGCTTCCTCTGTGGCAGTTAACTATAATTATGCCATGGTACCGGTGAATTATGATAATAAATTAGGTAACGGTGTGCGCGAATTTTGGGATGGAGGAATACTGAGTAACACACCTTTAAGGGAATTAATACAATCACACGAGGATTACTGGAAGGAAAAAGATGCTAGTGCTATGCCCGCATTAAAAGTCTATATCGTAGATATATGGCCTCACAAAGGTAGGGCTCCCTTAGATCATGATGGTGTAGTTAACAGACATTACGACCTAACTTATCAAGAAAAGACTCCGCATGAAGAAAAGATAGCGTATCTCATACGCGACTATATCGACCTTGCAAACAAATTAATTGAAAGGTCAAATATACCTCCAGAAGTACTGAATCCCCTACTGGATTCACACGGAGAAAGTGTACATCGAAATGGAGAAAAAAGGAAATATCAAGAGCTCCTTCAAAAAGTACAGATAATTGATGTTATTCGCGTAGAGCGGGATCCTGATCCCAATGAGATTTCACGCAAATGGTGTGATTATTCTGTCAATACCGTAACAGACATGATTAAACAGGGGATTAATGACACACTACATAAATTGATGGAAACGGAGATATCAAAATTCAATAGCAAGGATCCGAGCAATTCTTTACGTAGGTTTATTGAAACAGTAGATACTGAAAAAGAGGATGAATCACTGACGGAAAAACTAGAAAGAGTTCTTGATGATATTACTCCATCCGATTTACTAATTGATTTGGCATCAAATATCAAAATGTCTAGACACCAAATATAGAAAATTTGAAGAATAACCTGAAACTGGTGATGTAAGTTAATTGATCCCCAATTGTAACGTCGCAAAAGCAAAAAAATTGAAGTACGTAGCATCTCGTCAAGTCTTGAGATTATGATGGAAAAAGCGCTTCAGAAATATTATATTCGATATGTCTTATAACATAGATATGACACAGGTACGATAGAATATGGAATCCTGAAGAATGCCTTTTTCTTATCGTTGTCTAGTACGGTAGCACCAAAGGTTACAGTAGATCCTTCAAGTATGTCATAGCATAACCTTACATCCACCTAGCTATAAACGGTAACAAACTAGCTGCTCAAAGAAAAACATAGATGGGATAGGAAAGATTTGGGATAGGAAAGAAAGAGATAGGGCAGCCAACTGGCCTACTTGGTCAACGTTACCCTGCTACCGATGTTGAGTTCAATCCTGCTATTGTTGAAGAAGTCGTATCGGTTGCTGGCAATACCTTCAGAGCCATGATATGACCATCCTAAAGCACATGATAGCTAAGACCACCATATCCGGGCACCACTTGAGACCCTGAAAACATGGGAGTGAAGTAGTCAGAGGCTGCAAGGAACTTGCCGGTATCAGCAGCACAGCATAACAACAGCCAGTTAAGTAAAAGAAGATTTGTAAGATTTAATTCGTAGTCTTATTTTACCCAATCCAGATAAACTAATATGAACAACCCAAAACACTGATGCAATCCCAAGAACTTGTGACTATAACTACAATTGCAGCACTATTAATTGTAATATCAACAGTTTCAACGATAGCCCCATACAGTGTGTCTGCTAAGAGCGAAAGAACGCCAGTACCATCAGAACGATCACCCAAATGTATCTATTTCACAGGAACCCCTATCATTATCTGCGGGCCACTTGGGCCACTTAATCTGCCAAGTCAGTTAGGACGGTCTATTTCGGTGGTAGATTCTGAGGTACCACCAAGCTGCATCTCGGTTACAATCGGTTCCCAAACGTACGAACGTTGCGCTACTTACTGGCATCCAAAGTAGTAGAAAATACTCAGACAACTCTTGCCTTCCGACTTCTGTAAACAAGAATCAAGCGAAACAGAAAGATTGGAAGCTCCTAATTTTTTTATATTAGGCCCCAGAGAAATGCAAAGTCTAAGAACTAGTGAAGTTGATCACCGTGGTCCAGATATGATCATCTGCAATCATGGCTAAATTATAATGAACTTAATAACGGGATGATGCATATTTTTATCAATACCTTGGCATTAGTAAGGTAAGAATGACTAACTACAAAAATAATCATCTCCCAATTCTTGGGCTCTTCGAAACACACCTCACTGTAAGTGACCTTAAGCGTTCAACCAATTTCTACCACAATGTTATTGGACTACAACTCGCGTACGAAGCACCTGAGAGAAACGCAGCTTTCTTCTGGATAGGTAATCCTCATCATTCTATGCTTGGATTATGGGGTGTGGGTTCAGCACCGCTTGGTATTACTCTACATATAGGCTTTAAAGTTATTATTGATGCCCTCTTAGAGGCATCACGGCTTCTGAAAGATCAGGGAATCACACCACTATCATTTTATGGCGTAGAAACTACGCAACCTAGTGTAATTGGCTGGATGCCAGCAGCTACAATTTACTTAAGAGATCCTGATGGTCATTTAATTGAGTACCTAGCAATGTTAGATGATAAGCCTAACTTGAGAGTTGGAATTATACCATGGTCTGAGTGGATTGCTCATGAAACTACATAATTGGTCGCAGCTCCAGCTCGTATCGCTAACGAACCAATTTTCTAAATTGCCTACACTCACACAAATTTAGTTGCTTCATTCCTTAACATACGTAATCTATCGTCTATTCCTTTAGCCACTGTTAAATAATTGAAATATTAACTGAGATATCTGATGTATCTGAGATAGTATTAAAGAACCTTAATACAACAACAAGTCAGATTGAGTATTGTTGCTTATAGACCTTAAACTGTTGTGGATGATATGCCTTGCTAGTTTCAAAGAGCAGCAGAATCGAAATTGTAGGAATAGTAACGATTGCCATTTTGTGTGGTAGTGGTGGATTTATTAGTGCCACATGATGGTCTGGCTATATTTAGTAATGGTAGGAGTTTGCTTCAACTACAGCTTGTGGTATCCCTTTCTTCATGTCATCTAAGCTCATCACTGGATGGAGCTCCACATGAGCACCCATTCCATTGAATAGTGGCTCAGCTAGGATGGGTATCTGTTCTGCACTATCAATATCAACGACGAAGTCAATTGTTTTATTGCCATCTGCTTCATAGAAGTATGTTGCTTTAGATCTGGCTTTGTTTATATACTCTTCAAGTTTTTTCAAAAGGTTTGGGTCCTGTACCATCTGGTTTCCGGCTTCTGTAGGAGTCTTTGCGCGTAGTAAGAATCTCATTTCTCAGCCCTCGATCCAAGGAGTCTCTAACTTTAAACTAGTTAACATGAAATGTGAGATCAGTTCAGCGATTAGTCCACCTTCTTCTTCTAACGCAAAATGTCCAGTATTCAATAAGTGGACTTCAATATTCCTGAGATCACGCTGATATGGAATTGCGCCTTCCTTAGGAAATATGATATCATTTCTGCCCCAAACCACAAGCGTCGGTGGTTGATACATTCTAAAGTACTCTTGCCATTGGGGATATAATGGAATGTTGGAACGGTAGTCATAGAACAACTGAAGTTGGATTTCATTGTTACCTGGACGATCCAAGAGTGACTGGTCATGGATCCAATTGTCAGGGCTAATTGCATTTTCATTCTTTACTCCATGTATATATTGCCATCTGGTAGCTTCGATAGTAAGAAATTTTCTAAGAACGTCCTTGTTCTTCTCAGTAGGATCACTCCAATAAGCTTTGAGTGGCTTCCAGAATTCTCCTAAACCTTCATCATAGGCGTTACCATTCTGTACTATCAATGCTTCTATCTTTTCAGGATTTTTTACTGCAAGACGGTATCCTATTGGTGCACCGTAGTCCATAACATATAGACTATATCTTTCTAACCCTATTTGTGTAATGAATTTGTCTATGATCTCTGCAAGATGGTTGAAAGTATACTGAAACTTGTCCACGGGAGGCATTGAGCTGTAGCCGAATCCGGGATAATCGGGTGCGACCAAGTGGAATTTGTTCGCTAAGGCAGGAATAATGTTTCTGAACATGTGCGACGATGTGGGAAATCCATGTAACAATAGGATTGTTGGTGCATTTTCTTTGTTTCCTGCTTCGCGATAGAATATTGTTTGCCCATCAACGTTGATGGTCATGTTTTCGGTTTGTACCATACACTAGATATCTAGATATCTGATATTTAATTGTATCGAATCCAGATATCTAGATATCTTTAATAAGGACAGATGAGCACAAAAAATATGGTAAAGGACTTGTTTGTTCGAGGTTTCGATGAAAAACTTCATGCAAAGGCAGCTCAAATTGCCACGAACGATCGTATTACTCTCGCTTCAATTGTAACGGATGCTATTGACAAGTGGGTTAAAGACTATGAGAGAAATAAACATAGACACAACTTGATCTTATATTCTGACCAGATATCATTGAAGAAATTACTGGATGAAATCGATAAGCTGGCCTCAGATAACTGGCTCAAATCATATTGTGGTCCAGCAAAGCACTCTGGCATACAGATTCTGAATAAGAAAAAGTGGTTCGACGCAACAAAAGACGGT
>DASQQK010000338.1:0-5025 GCA_035643435.1 Nitrososphaeraceae archaeon
CAAGCATCGAAGGACAGCAGAGAAGAGCTAACGCATGAGCCGTACCATACGTATGATTCAGCTTTTAAGTCTTTGAGTGCGTTACGAATTAAGATAGATGTCTCTTCGGCAGGAAGCATGAATCAAAAGATAAGCCCTAACTAATTCATCCATCTGCGTCTACTGGAGATAACTAAACCAGTTTGTGTCTTACTTTATCTCTAGACTTTTCAAATGAGTATAAATTTCGTGTGCTAAAAGTACAGAGCGAACCTTACTTTTTAATAATAGTAATTAGTCGAATGCATTTTAAGTCTTTTGAAGAATCCACGTATTGAAGCCGAACTTATCCAACGACTATCATAGAATAAAGTTGAATCAAACGGTGTAAAATAAGCAGAAATATACGTTAAAGTGCGCATTTAAGTCTTTTATGAGCAGTACGAAGAGACAAATCTCCGTATACATTGAACCTGACAAACAATAGCTTACTCGTACCGAATTAGCCCTAGGATACCTCTAAGTTAGTATTTAAGATTTCACTAACTGTGCATCATCATCTCAAAAATGCTCTTTACTAAATTTCTGCCAGCATCAAAAGCTTTTGCAGATAAATCGGACCGAATTATACGTTAAGGGTTGAAGATCTCAACAGACGCTGACACGAAACTGACTGAAACTTAAACGAAAAGAGTGCAAGGCAAGACCCGATTGCAAGTTCTCGTTATCGGCAATATACGGCTTGTTACGACAAGAGCAACTCGTGTAGCCTACAACCTGACATAAACATCGGAGAAATTGATAGCTAAATGGATATGAGGTCAAAGATGGTCAGAATAATCGTCAAATATGGTCAGATGGACAATATCGGTACTAACAAGTGGTCAGCCGTTGATCTAGTTGATTCGATCGCTTAAACACTCATTTCGATTTCAATAGTGCTTTTTTGAAGCTTCTGCTTTTCCCGATAGCGCCACTGCACCACTTCGAAGCATCTGCTTAAAAGCATGGAAATAGATGAAAAAATAGCTACGACTAAGATAAGCTTCTAAGCAGCTCACGAACAAGTAGATCCCATAGCTCTGATGCGATATACATGGACAGGAAAGGAATTGAAAAGTGCTGGAGTAGTGATCATTATATGCCGTGGTGGCATACAGGGGGCGCTGCTTGGCCTTGGATTGGAGCTGCATTAGCCAAGCCAGAGAGATTGATAACAGGCACCGGCGTAACTGCTCCAATACTAAGGTACCACCCTGCCGTAATAGCACAAGTCTTTGCAACCCTAGGATACATGTTTCAGAAAACACCTGACGAAGAAAAGGAATTCCTTGACTTAAAACCAATTCCTTGTATGTGATTATGATATTAGACGTATCTGCGCTCTGGACTGTCTAATACAACTAAGTTTCTTCATTTAATATAGCAGCCTAGACAGACAGGGGGACTGGTGGCTGGAGGTTTTGTACTCAGATTTTATCGACAATTGGTTCAACCAAACAAACTTAAGGTAATAAATACCTGTGATGAACAAGGAGCAGGTATTTATACGAAGACATTCAGGGAACTGGTAGGACAGGAGAAAAACTGGAAGCTGAAGCAAATCAACGTTAAGTGAGGATCACCCATGCTATCTTAGTTGGCTATGTTTGGCAGTAGAACAATTAGATAAGCAAAAAAAACGGATATAAGGTCTAATAACACATACGGTATCACAATGAACAATGTCAGTTAGCTTAATCGTTATTGCTTCTATGCTTTCATTTATAGTCATTGCATATTTTATACACGATACTTTAGGTCAGATTACGTCCTTCTCTAATCAGATTGGAAATGAGGGTAACCTGCCAAATAGTACAACAGAAGTCAGGCATGGTACCAACAAATTCATAGTATTAAATTTTGATGATTCATATAAAAGTCAGTTTACCTATGCCAAACCAATCCTAGATAAATATGGGTTTAAAGCAACATTTTTTCTAGTTTGTGATTGGATTGGTTCTGATTCAGAAGATGACAAAAAAATGACTTGGAGTGACATAGCAAAGCTACGCGCAGAAGGACATGACATAGAGGCACATACTATGACCCATCCCCATTTAAACAAGCTGTCCTCATCCGAGTTGGAGTATGAAATAAGCCAATCGAAACAATGCCTTCTCGGTCATGGGATAAATTCTACAATATTCGCATACCCTTACGGCGAAGGATGGGATAATCCGAACGTATTCGGCGTCGTCTCCAAGTATTATGATCTAGCGAGATCCAACAGCGAAACTCCACTCACTTTTTTGAATGACAACAATATTTCAGATGTTCATGTATTCTCTAAATCTCCAGACAATAATATGTTTGTGAACAGATATGCCATTAATAGCTGGAATCATCGTCATATCGAAGGAGACTACTCTCCATCTGAGCGAGAATGCGAAGGCAGTTGCATTTACTATAACAGCTCACAAATGCTACAGAAATTCATCGAAATAGTCGATAGTCAAGATAGATACAATACAAATGGGAAAATAAGAGCCATCCCTATCATAGTCTACCATACGATTGTGAATTACCCTGATCTCAGTGATAGTACACGGCCGGTTGATGCGACTGTAGATTTATTCGAGAAGGAAATGAAATATTTGTACGATAATAATTATAATGTGCTGCTTATGTCAGACCTTACATGAGCATTTGTGAAATCTCACATACCAATCTAAAAGCAAAGGGTTTTGTCATTTAAAGAAATGTCCATCCCATATGCTGCATGCCGATTTGGGTTATATCTCTTTCTGAGTAGAACATTAGGGAAGTGCTTATGTTAAGCTTTATCTATACAAACGTCCAGACTTTCTGGTAAACTAAAGATGACAAGAACCAAGTCAGCTACAATTCATTTTAGTAATACCGTCAGTTCATAGACGTATTTCACTCAACTATAGATACCACAGGCAACGGTTTAACAGTAATCGCAAGCAGCAGCAGCAACAGGTAACGCATCAAATCCAATTTCCTTATAGCAGAATGTGTGCGTTATCTACCGCGGATATAGGTACGAGCTAATCTTAAGCTTTGGAAGAAAAAAGAAAATGGAAGTCTTTGACCTTCCATGACCGCCAATTTTGCCTATCCTAGGGGTTCAATCTCGTTGACGCCTATTACTACTGTGCTACCATCCGGAAGCTCTTCATCGGAATCTGTTGGATTCTGAATTGCTATATCTGTGAGAGCGGCAGTAGCGTTTAGCGGAATATCTACATGATATATGCAGATAGTTCCGGGATTAGATAGTTCATTTACCACTGTTAGGTTAGCCGCACTTAGATTCGGTGCTTCACCTACCAGTATTGCAAGTGGAGATGTCGAAGTCTCATCACAGGGAATGTTAGCCGCTATGTGACCATTTGTGATCTTATATGGAGTTGAGTCATAAAGGTGGATGAATCCTCCTCCAGGTATAGTCTTACCATCTAATAGTATCGTTTGAGAGTCTCTAGATATGGCTCCTTGTGCTACAGAATAATTGGTGCCAAGTGGGATCATGAAGGCAGTGGTTAACACAACTGATACCGCGATTGCCGGCATGATACTTAATGTGTGTCGCATTTGAAATAGGTTGAGAAATGTTCTATAAAAGGTTTTTACATCTGCCGGACCACTATCTATATGCAAAAATATATGCTACTACGTCAATATTACACACAGAGAAGAATAAATGCCGAGATTTCTTGATTCTCATAAAATAGGCTCTTTTACTGAAGAACAGCTTATGGAGCTGCAGAAATCACCGGTAGACGATAAAGCATCTTAATATTCTATATAATTTTGAAGCAAACGTCGTCTACTGTCTTATTGAAGCACCAAGTAGGGAAGCTGTAGAAATGAACCATGGTCTGTGTAGTAGTACGTAAGGGGATGAATTTTATGAGATCCTAGATCTAAGATATGTTTGTTGTTTGCTTCTAGAATCTAAATCTTCGAAATGTTGAGAGCTGATCCTCAATGAGAAAATTAGCTGAGCCCTAAAAGGAAAGATAGCTGCTATGGCTAATCATTTCATAAATGAAGAGATGATAGATCCATACAATGTTGTTGCAATAGATAGTACTTTACTGAATGCCAAAGGATATGTCTGGCATAAGTCATCTATGAAGAAAGGTATAGTACCACATTCAGGAATTGACACTGATGCAAGATGGGGGTTCAGTCATGGTAAAGGCTGGGTATTTAATGCAGTTTTATAACTGCATTTGATATCAAGTACGGGGTCTGTTATAATACCTTTAAGAGCAGATTTTACAACTGCCAATGTTCCTGATAATGTTATGTATACTCCAATGGTTTCATCAACATCGTTATCATCATCATCAGCATCGACATCGGATTGTATATTCGAGGACACATTCTACATGATAGGTGACTCTCGCTACGACGACCAGAAGCTCTATGACCTTAGCACGAACAGAGGATTTGAACTGGTATGTCCAGTACAGAGATATGAGCATACTCCAATAAACAGTTTGCAACATATAGACTTGTATGAATCTGATCTAGGACAGGACATCTACTCAAGGAGAAGCAAATCTATAGAACCATTAATAGAACATCTAAAACATGTATTCAGGATAGATCCATTACCTATTAGAGGATATCACACCAGCTATAATGTCACCTATGTTAACACTTACAACAGCTAATTATTTTAAGGAAGCCTTGGATGCCGTTTATTATGGCACGGATCCAAAAGAAGCGTAAGATAATGCAGCTGCAAAAATAGCAGATATTCTAGGATGGTATCAAGAGCCATAGGAAATAAAAGAATAGGTAATACCAAAAATATGATAAAATAAGAATAAAGAATAAAAATAAAGACAAGAATAAGAATGTCAGAATGTGTCCGAGAGAGAGCCGCTTGTTAAATTAGGTGTTGTACTGCCAGACATAGGTGACATTATAGCTTACCAAGATGGGTTACACTTCTGTCAGGAAGTGTATCCATATAGAAATCGATAGAAGGTATAATCTAATACATGAAAAAGAATGGACTGGTGA
>DASQQK010000339.1:0-2962 GCA_035643435.1 Nitrososphaeraceae archaeon
AATTCTAATATAAAACAAAATAGAATAAAATGAAAATTTATATGCAAGCTCAGTGCTGTGTATACGATTTATATGAAATGTCTCTTGTGTGATCAAGTTTTTGAAGGTGGTAGCCAAGCAGAAATTAACAATTCTGTTCAACCATTACCGTCCCACACACTATCATGACATGAATGCGCATATGGCGAGATGTATAGTCGAGTTACAAAATAAGCAGCACAGATTCGAGATAGTTGTTGATGAATTGAAGCAGCGAGTGTCAACCAAACCAAACCAAACAAGTAGGTAAGACGCCTTCTAACGAGTACTGTCTTCAGAGTATGTAGTTCATTCACGTTTCACGAGTATTGCGTCATCAGGGTCTAAGCTCTGCCAAATGACGTCATAACCCAGCATTGATATAATTCCGGCATGACAGTCATCAGGGATAGAATTCTTAGATAGTATATCGCACACCTCAGCAAACTTCGTAATGCCTGTCAAGTGCGCAGCTAATGTATTTAACTTCGATCTAGATACAAACCAGTTATCGATTTTCAAGTAATCTTCACTGTTATCCCTTGTTGCCAAAGCCACAGCAATTTCAAATGGCACTTTGTAATTTTCGGAGATCTCATCTATAGGAATAACATCTTTCATATTATCAAATCTTATCCTAAGGTCTGAATCTAAAATGTTTGATTCGATTTGTTGTTTGTCGATTGATTTTAGATACTCTTGTACTTTCTTAACTGGTACTGACGATTTTGCAAAAAATACGATTCTGTCATTCGGTAGATCGTTTACGGATGGATTGAAGAGATTAGAGCATGAAAGCTCTTCATTTACCGCGACTAGTAAATCAACATTACTATTACCCAGAATATACCTAACCTTTTGAAATTTCCTTTCTAAATAATCCTTCGTCCAAAAGCCTACAATTTCAAGATAGACCCTTCGACCATATTTTTCAAACGAAAAATCAGGAACAAATGCTACTCCGTTGCCAACAATAATGGGATCAGGTTCTCTTTCTAATTTCCATTTGTTGGAAAGTTGTTCGAACTTGGCAGCGAATCTTTCTTCGAGTGAGCTGTCAAATGATGGCGAACTGGTGTCATAATTTTGGAGTTGCTGAAAATCCTCCGATGAGGCTTTAAATTCATATAGTTTCTTGCCAGAAATTGTCTTTCTCACTATGTATGCCCTTAGACGCCACCAAGATGATGCAATGATGAAAGGAATGAGTTTAGCTATAGATGTTCCATATCTATCGGTCAACTTAAACAAACTGACAGGACCATCAATGGAGCACACCAGCTTGCTACTGTGGCCACCATTACTTTCCGCTTCAGATTGAAGGGGGTGGTCTCTTTCTCCCCCAATGATGATATTTTTGGTATCCGGACTATCACTTACAATCGCCTGTTCATTCAAATTGTACATCAATCCTAGACATTTCACTTTTCTGAGAATATTCTTCCATTCAGTCCCTCCTCTCACACTGAACTCCAGCTTGGTACACGTGAAAAACAAAGTCTGCAATAGCGACAGGTCATACCATTTTAGCAATTCTTCAGAACTAACAGGATCTAACATTACTAGGTTCGTATTTTCATCAAGGTCACTCCACATTGACTGCATTATGGAATTCCGTGAAATCTTGGTTCTCGCTGCTACGGCACTTATTATTTCATCACGGCTAGATTCAGTTAGGGCGAAACCATGCCGTGATGATTCCTCCCACAAGAGCCTTCTAATGTCGACAGGACTTGTTAGATTTCCCCTACTTTCAATCTTTAGGGTTGAGATTGTACTAAAGCGACATCTTCTTTCAAGTAAGGTTGAAAGTCCTCTTACAAACCTATAGTCATCGAAAGCTCTCTCTATGAATGAAATCCTTTCGTTCAGATTCTTTCTCTTTTCCTTCTTTGCAGCTGATTCCTCAAATTCCCTAATGATTATCTCTGCGATCTCAAGATGTCTAGACTTATTCTCTACAGTACTTAGGAGAGGAGTTATTTCTCCCTTTCTTATTTTAACCCTAAGCAGTTGACTGGGGAGCATTTCTTTATTTCCTGTTAACGATACGGTGTAAGATTATTGAAGACAGCAATATGTCTTCACCTTGTGGGATCTTGTATTCCTCGTTTTAGTTTCGACGAATTTAGCATCTCTTCAACGTACTGTGATAGTGACTAAAAAATATTGTTCTCTTTGCACGAGTTCTTAAGACATTACTAGCGCCACTGTCTGACATAGTAAAACTTCTGTCAAAAACTGTATAGATAGAAATTAAAGTCATCCCTGTTTATGAATTAGACTTATTCAAAAGTAGATTTTGAAAGTTGGTACGGAGTCCGTTGTATAAACGGAAAAATGTTTGGTCGCAACGCTAAAGTGTCAATCGCTGTGTCTAAATCTCCTTCTGGGATCGGGTTTGATGTCTGACAAGAACAAAATTCATTGCTTAGTTGCCTGGATGACTGCTTGGGATGCCTGCGATATTCAAAGGTAGCTGCTTTCAAGCACTGTACTACTTAACTCCTTTTAGTCTTTCATCAATATGTCTCTTAAAGTCAGAGTGGCTGAAAATAGAGAAATACTTGATCCTATCCTTTATGATATTGTTCGGGAGCTCTCTATCTATCACTAGTACAACTCCCGCAGTAGAGTATCCTTCACTTCTCACCGCCTCGATGGCACGTACGACACTATTCCCCTTCGTCATTACATCATCCACAACAACAACAGGATCTAAGAGATACCCTTCTACTTTCTTTCCGCTCCCATGCGTTTTAGCATCTCTTCTTACTATGAACTGCCTAACTCCCTGAGACCCACTTCTGATGCTCTCCATTATGATAGCAGTTGATATCGGAATAGCGCCCATTTCTAGTCCGCCAACTGATTTTGCGCTAAATTCTCCAGCAACTATCTCGTATAGTAATTGACCTATGAGTGTAGCTCCAAGCGGATCTGT
>DASQQK010000340.1:0-5245 GCA_035643435.1 Nitrososphaeraceae archaeon
TGTTTCATTTCAGGACTATTCTCTTAGTTGAATACAGGTAGAACCTGACTCTTGTCTATAAGTGGTATTTCAATTTTTCTTTTTCCTATCTCACTACCTACTCTGATAGGTCGACTAGATTGGCAAGGGAACGCCAGAATAAACATATGTACTGCATCATAATAATATAATATATATCGGATTTATCTGAAGGTTATTTTCTAATTAATCTTAATTAATTTTCGATTTGAATATTACCTGAATACGAATGAAACATAATTTCATTGGAAGACAACGAATTACAATCAAAATCTGGTCGCTTTTATGCATTATAATCGTATATTTCATTTGGATTTCATCTACAATTCAGAATGATGATTTAAATGCTGTGGATAAGAGCACATCGATTACGTGTGGTGATTTGTGGTCGTGTGAAAAGACTGTGTGTATAGACGGAGAGTGTACTACTACCAAGACTAATTCATCTGATGTAGTAGATATTGATGCACCCAAGTCATCTAAAGTGCCAGAAGATGTACCTGCACCAGAGGATGATGAAGGTAGCATAGACTCAGATAATTCATACAGTATTGAAGATCTCATTGAGGACAGACTTAGTATGATAGGATAGAGGATTAGATAAGAAAAACGTAATCCAAGCTTAAGTAGTGAAGTGATAAGTACCTAATCATCGGTCTATCTCATAATGACTACTAATAAAAAAACTGGTCAATTTTGTAATACTTGGTGTCTTCATTAATATCTGGATTATTAATTCTAGTTACAATTATCAAAGATCATCAGAATACTATAGCAATAACATTACGAGTTGGAGGTAATATATCATTAGGAAAGCCATTTTTTATCGAACATTATTCAAATAGCACAATACAACCACAACCACCAGGCACAACTTTTGATACGATGGGCTTTGGCACAGGCATACTTAATGGAACCACAGAAGTGCAAACAGAAGCAAATGCCACAATCACATTTCGAAACAGCCAAACAATGTTTCTAGAAGGATGTGCAAATTATACTAATACGACTGTATACTATTATCATTGGAATTAACTAACCATATGTGGTATCACTTTACCATCTAATACTACGCATCGTATACTATGCATCCATCATGACCTAGATCCAAACGAATATGGACGGCCATGATGTCTTTCTTTCTTTGGCTCTTTCTTTGTCATTCCTAAAGAATTTAAATGACACCATGAACTCGAAGAAAAATGCTGAAAATCTATCTAGCAAGGAAGGCAAGTATCCACTGATTGTATTCTGCTAGTACCAATCACTACCAATGGAAAAATTTATCTGATCTCTTCAACCATGATTAGTGAGTAAGCCATTTGAAGACTATGTACCGTTCCGGGTTGAATGACTACAATTTTTCAACCTTAGCGGCTGATTTGGCCGAATGTGGTAGAAACTTCTACTCAAGGGGTTGGGTTCTGGGCACCAGCGGGAATTTTAGCGCGGTGGTTTCTAGGGAACCGTTGCATTTGGTTATCACGTCCACTGGATTGGACAAGAATGACCTGCATCCGACACAATTTCTGGAGATTGATGGATCTGCCAATGTCATACGAGGTGAAGGAGTACCATCGGCTGAAGCAGTTTTGCATCTTACAATTGCTCGCTGCACGAATGCAGGTGCAGTTTTGCATACTCATTCAGTATGGAGTACGGTTCTATCTCGCGCTCACGCATCCGGGGGAGGCGTCTCCATTGAGGGCTACGAAATGCTGAAGGGACTCAAGGGTGTTCGAACTCACCAGCACTGCGAGCGGCTGCCGATATTGGAGAATTCCGAAGATATGATTGAGCTCTCCCAAAGGATTTCTACAACTCTGCGTTCTTGTTCCGGTATTCACGGGTTTCTTCTACGTGGGCATGGACTTTATACTTGGGGTGATGACCTAAGAGAAGCCAAAAGACATGTTGAAATCTTAGAATTTCTGATGGAAGTACTGGTTCGATCCTCTTCCTCCTCTTCCTCCTCTCCCATAGCACACATCAAATGATCTCTATGGCGATTCTTCACATTCCTGATGAAAACCGATCGTTGTATGATTATAACAGTATTCGAGACTTTCTCAAAGGGATTAGTATTGATTATGAACGCTGGAAGCCTGTGAATGACATTCCTGCAGACGCATCTGCAGAGGAGATTCTGAGTGCATACGCAGAACAGATTAATGAGCTTAAAAGCCGCGGCGGATATCTGACTGCAGATGTCATTGATGTGAACCAGGATACGCCAGGGCTAGATTCGATGCTTTCAAAGTTCAATATCGAGCATCGTCATGATGAGGACGAGGTTAGGTACATCCTGAATGGACGAGGCCTATTCCACATCCATACAGATGAGGGCCCTGTTGTGGCAGTCGAAGTCCAAGCGGGAGACTTGATCCGAGTTCCACGTGGGACACTTCACTGGTTCAATCTTTGCGGTGATAAACGAATACGTGCCATACGTTTGTTCCAAGATGTGTCTGGCTGGACGCCGCACTACACACACAGCTCGATTGATCAAAAATACGAACCGGTATGTTGGGGTCCCAGCTATATTCCCCCAAGGCAGACGACGACGACGAAGCAGTGGTAGTTATAGTAGTAGCCTGTGTCATCACCACCCACCGTCAGCGAATCTAGAATCTACACCATTCTTCTTGACATCGAAGGTACAACTACGCCAGTCGACTTTGTCTATCAAACACTCTTTCCATATGCCAGCCGAAATTTGGAACCTTTCTTTCGGGAGCACTTTATGGAGTCAGAGATTAAGTCGTTGATCCAACAGTTGCACATTCAGCATGACATCGATGAACAGCGAGGGTTGAAACCCCCCTCTTGGGTGGACGAGAACGAAGAAATGCTATTACATTCAGGTATTGAGTACTGTCGGTGGTTGATCGCCAGAGATAGTAAGTATACTGCTCTTAAATCTTTGCAAGGCAGGATCTGGCAAGAGGGATATGCTAGCGGGGAATTGCACGGACAAGTTTATTCAGATGTCCCTCCTGCCTTCAAGCGCTGGAGACGGCAGAATCGAGACATTTGCATCTATTCGTCTGGCAGTGTTATTGCACAGCAGCTCCTGTTCAGGAGCATCACTTCAGGGGATCTAACACCACAGATTACAGCCTTTTTCGATACTCGTATAGGGTCAAAGACAGAAATCAAGAGCTATATGAGAATTGCAGATTCCCTCTTAAGGAAACCAAATGATTTTGTATTTGTCTCTGACGCAGTAAAGGAAGTTGAGGCAGCACAAGACTCTGGAATGCACGCGATCCTCTGTATTCGCAGCGGAAACGTGGATCCTGCTACTATTACTACCCATTTGGTAAGAGAAGTGAAGATCATCCACAGCTTCGATGAAATCTTTCCAACTAGCTTCTAGCCTTTGGGACATCAGAATGGGTCAGTTACTGGATCAATAAAGGTGATGAGGATGTGCCATCGGTAATAAAACTATTTAGAATGAGATATGGGCAGCTAAAAACCTAAACCATGACCCAAATAGAAGCCTATAAAGAGTCGTCATATTGCCATGGGCTGCAGAGAATGTAACATCTATCGATCTACTATACAAATTTGGACAGCCGGCTTCGTTTATAGACTGACCGAAAATTGTTGTAACAGAAGCAACATTAATGTGTAAATATTTCTGTATGCTGATTATCTATCTTTCTTGTCGTTCGTACTATAATAGTGATGGGCGAAGAACTAATCTATGAGCAAACTCAAAGCAAGCTTGCTGCTAGGTCTGGGTACCTTCAGTGGAATAATTTTCATAACTTCATACTTTAACGAGTTTTCACTGGGTCAGTTCCAGATACCCCAGGAAGAAGCTCAACTACCATCGGGCGAAGTTACAACTGGACTCCCGGGGATACAAGGCGAACCAGGTTCTCCAGGTCCACCTGGACCACCTGGTAAGAATGGTACTCAGGGACCACCAGGTCTAGAAGGGCCACAAGGGCCACAAGGCGAACTAGGCGAACAGGGACCACCCGGCATAAACGGAACTGAAGGTCCGATAGGACCTGCTGGACCTGCTGGTATAAATGGCACTCAGGGTCCGCAGGGTCCGCAGGGACCACCTGGACCTAAGGGCGACAAAGGCGATATTGGCATTCAGGGTCCTATCGGCCCTGTTGGTCCTCAAGGGATTCCCGGAGAGTCAGGAAAAGACGCGAACTTGTCGTCACTGCGCCTGTCAACTACTATAAGTGAAGGAAACACTGTTCAAATATCCGGGATGGACATTCAAAGTATAGCCACATGCGATAATAATCGAACTCTAGTAGGAGGAGGATACAATATTACAGAAGGGTTTGGAAATGTAATGGAGAGCGCTCCTCATGGAAACGCATGGGTGGTTAGGGCAGCTGGCACTGTTCCAATTCCAGGAATAAACAGTGGTTCATTACAGGCATATGCGATATGTCTTGAACTTAATGTGGTCATAGAACACATTCCTTCAGAGCGAGATTAGTCAGTATCACTTCTTATGCTTAACTGCTGGAATACACTGACAAAACTATTTTTCTTTCTTACTTCAGTCTTACCTGAAAATGCTTGCTAGTGCGTAAGTACTATTATCGATTGGGAATTCCACAGTTTGCCTTTGTATTCAATTTCGATGAAAGCAAATCAATTTAACTAGAACAGACAATAGATGAAGATTAAGTAGCTAACCCTACTTCGTCGTAGTTTTAAATTCTTTGGGAAGCATTTAAACATGGTGGATCCTGTTACAAATATAAGATCAAGCTATTTGGATGACGCTCAAAGATGAAATGCTTTAACTGCCATTCCGAGTTTCGTCCTGCGCTTTCAAATCCTATCTGTCAGCGATGTGGGTACTGTTATTATTGTAGAGATTTTTCTTGTTTTCATCACGATCGGGAGCTATCAAAAGCAAGAAGAAATTAAATTATTATAAAAAAGATAGAGGAAGAAGTATCTCTCTCTACATTATACTATGTTACACGAAGGTCTGTTTGTTCGAAACTTGACTGATAGCTATCCTTGCTAACTTCAATTTCTGTATCATAAGTACCTGTATCTGATTTTGGTCCTAATTGGACTGTAAATATTGCATGTCCATTGCTATCTGTATGCATAGTCTGGGTTGTTTTGTCATGATCTATTGTTGTTGCTGTAGTAGCACCTTGATCTGAGAATACACCTGCTGCTGCAGCTGCAAACGCTGTACCAGCAACACTATCTCTGAATGAAGATG
>DASQQK010000341.1:0-2849 GCA_035643435.1 Nitrososphaeraceae archaeon
CCACGTGATAGCAGTTAATATTACCAATGGCGACATTGTGTGGGCAACACCCTTTGTAGCACAAGGGAATGTATTGGGCGCCAAATATCCGGATACTCATGACTGGGATACGGCTTGGGGAACAAACTTTGTTACAGCTAAATATGAAAATGGAAGCAAACAAGATATTGTAATTGGTCACGACAAGAGAGGCGATGTGATGGCCATGAATGCTGATGATGGGAGTCCGTTATGGCATGCCACAATTGGAACACTACACAGAACATTTGCCGAGCCCAGACCTAATGGAAGCGGAACAGTCTGTCCTGGGACTCAATATGGTATTGAGGATTATAGTGCAGTCGACAATGATACTGTATACGTAGCATCAAGCACCATGTGCTTCAACTTCTTTGTAAATGGTCTCAGTGGGCATGTAGATCCTGTATTTGATTCCATAGAAAATGGAATTGGAAATGGAACAGTAGCAGCAATTGACCTCAAAACAGGCAATATAAAGTGGCAATATCCAACAGAATTTCCAACATGGGTTTCCCCACTTGTAACCAACGGACTTGTATTCTCTGGACATATTACAGCTACAGGCAAGCCCTATACCTTCAATGATTTTGGAGCCGCGCAGAACACACCTATAACACCATCGGGTATAATCATAGCTCTTGACAAAGACAGCGGCAATAAGTTGTGGGAGTTTAATGTAGGATCTCCCATTGGCATTGGAGGACCATCAATAGGAAATGGAATGCTTCTAGTTCCTACTGGCAGTCCTGCTGAGATAGGGGCCAATACTGGACATTACGTGGTAGCATTTGATGTTCCTTCAACTGCGGAAAGAACAGCGACGAATGGGAATATGCAGGAGGACCAGTAACACTACAGCAGGTACCCACTCAAAAATGCTACCGGGAACTAAACCCCAACTAATTTTTATTTAGCCCTTTTGGAGCCATAGATGGTAAGAAGGATAGCAGTACGATAGTGTAGGATATAGTTATATGAAATGCAGCAACCAATGGAAATCTGGCATTCATGGGGCAAGACTACTTGCTACTATGATAGATGATTATAATTTAGTAACAGAAGAAATTAGTAGTACTTTTAGGAAAGTCTAGCGATAAAAGTCAAGAGACGCTAGCTAAACACTTTACAATAAATTCATGTACCTGTACACTGAATGAATACATGGTTGTTACAGAAGAGTCCAATGAATTGAGAAACACTTTGGGTCAAACCAAGAATCTTAAAAACAAACCTAGACGTATGTCTTGGTCCAATTAAGCTATGTAGGCTTTTGATGGCAATAGTCACATAGGTTCGATAAGGATCTATCTCTTCACGAATTCTTCTATTTGAATTTTGGAGGAGGATTCCCTAAGAGAAAGGCCTTCGATAGCATTGAGAGCCATAGAGCGAAGACCGGCCTCATTCTGAGCCACTTTCTGACCTAGCCCAAATAGCCAGGACAGATGATTTATGCCTGCTACCAACGTATCGCCGTGTATAACTGGGAGTATGGGGTTGTCTGGATGAGCACCATTCCAAATTTTTCCAAAACGCGCGAAATTTAATAGTAATTCGCTTGCCTTCTCCATTAGTATTCTCCCTTATCTGGAGATTACAAGCCACTAGCTCTTCCATTCCGAATTCCTTTATTCCATGCCCAAGCAATTCATCATGATGTTGCCCCGTGTCAATGACAAAGGCGGGAAAACCTTCCCTTGCAGCTTCCATTATAGGAGGAGCCTTAGTTGCCCAAAGAACAACCATTTCAATAATATAGTTGGCTCCAATGTTTTCAGCATATTTTCAAACTGGGGCATACAAGAATATATGCTGTATCTCCTTGATATTTCATTATTCCGGGAAGAGGGATAAGAAAGCCATAGTGTTCAGTAATGAGAGTTTGTAAGCTATAAATTTTTTCGGACTTAAATATCGGAACAGGCATAGTCGTCTTTAGAAATAAAACTTGGTTAATGAAGAAAAATACTTTGAGGAGCTCCAAAAAGTCATCGGTGAAACAAAATCTGACAATGGGATTAACGCACGTTGGAACGAAGTCTTACAAAGGTTGGATCAATTATCCACAGAATATGCCAAAGAAATTCAGGCTGAGACTGGGGTCAAATACGAGAAGGATAAAGAACTGCACACTGCATGGGATTTTCCTCCTTATCGTCTGTTGGCTATGAACCTTATCCTTAGCCATTGGATTGGATGGCATAGCGTTCCTGAGAACCTACATTTAGTCTCCGACTGGAGTAGGATTGAGGTTGCTTATGATAAGGGAAGGATTGCTTACATCGAATATACTGAAGCCAAAAATGCTTAGGTTGGGATTTTTCCCTATTACACACAACCTGATTATATATTTGATTGCAAGTACATAGAGTATCATTTTGGGTGGTATTTTAGATGGTATAACTGATGGCATTTGTCTACCATCATATCAGTCCAACCTGTCAGCACCTTGGAGGAACAAAGTCGACTTGCTACCAGTTTAATAATTACATAAGACAGTGAATATGTGTGGTTATAATTATGTAACAATAAATATGTATGTTAAGACCTGTATTATTTGGAATAGCTGCACTCGCATCAGGTCTGATCATAAGTAACTTATATTAGCATATGCAATACTTACCTATATTCGTACATCGGTCTAATTTATCAGAAGAATGAGCTTTTGGGATATAGAGCCACATGATTGGTTCAGAAGAAGAAGACTCTTTCCTAGCGGGTTAGGAATTATTTCGCTTGTAAGGTCTTAACAGCTAATTAATTGCTGGCGGGAGAATTTGCCCTCGTACTTACTTGACTTCTGTAGATGGTGTTCTCAAAACCGGATA
>DASQQK010000342.1:0-3316 GCA_035643435.1 Nitrososphaeraceae archaeon
GAGTTACCCCACATTATGATACTCATTCATGAGTCAATATATGTTTAATAGTAAAATAGTTGACTAATATTGAGATCCAGAAATGGAGGAGCAAATAGAGGCAAGAATTAATGATGCAATTCCACAAATAGAAGATCAAATTAGGCGTAAATTGAACGGACTACCTGCAGTACGGTTTCTTTTGATTACTAAATCTCAATGGTTGCGTGTCTACAATGGCAAGATGGAAAAACGCATGGAGCTTATGGAGTTATCTTTTATCAGAAGACTAAAACCAACAAGGGGAAACATACTAGATTTCTTTTCAAAGGTAGAATCTTTAATTCGTGAAATGATACAAGCAAGAATATTAGGGCTTTTTTCCGATCAAGGTTACGAATTTGATGATCTATTACAAAGGATCAGCTTGCATGACTGTGTTGATATAATTAAAAAATGGAATATGATCGATAGTAACCTCCAAAGAAAAATCAAGACACTTTCGAGTGTAAGAAATCAGTTTGCACATTGTTGGAGCGAGAAAGAAGTATTTTATAAAAAAGATCTGTCAAACCGACCAGTATCTATTATAGAAAATATTGATCTATTCAAGAAAGATGCGGAGGAAATCTGGTTAAGACTTATTGAATACTATATGAAGTTGGAAGCCAAATTTATAGGTAGATTAATATCAAAATTAGATGATAAAAATACGATCGATGCTTGGAGCTACATAACTAGTGAAAGAGAAAAAATTAGTAGATCGTGCTAGAATAACTCTGGATTAGTAAAAATGATTGATATCCTGGACTCGAATGAACTCCTTCTTTGAGACTGTTGATCAGTTTTCAACTCAACTAATCCAGGCACAATAAAATTAGAGTCTACTGTCAGAAACTATTACATCGTGACTGTCTATATTTATTGTAAGTGCGGTATCGAGCTGTGCAGAAATTTCAAGGCTCTGTACTCAATTCTAACCCAATCAGATTAAGAAACTACTTGTTCATCCATATTATAGGTATCTTGAGTTTTGAATGAGACGAGATTACTCCTTTCCCTCAAGCCAGTGGTTCTCTTCATTCAAGACTGGCTCCCATTTCACATACTTCTTTCAACAGATGTAAACATCCAGAAATTATCTGGTACAATATGCATCTTCAGGCTTTACAAAACCATCTGCATCACAGATATCTCCAATGGTTTTACAAAATGCTGGATCATCAGTAACAAGACAGTATCTTTCAGGATTTAGAATTTGAGGACAGCCAAGATGATAAGGCTCCTGACCGCAAGCTCAGATTGTAGAATGTGGATGTTTATTACTGACATCACGTAAAAATTCTGTACAAGCTGGATTATCCGGATTATCAGGACAGTATATTTCATGTCCTTCGATTGTTAATTCGCAACTATCATATGTATTACCCTCTATTGATTGACAGCCTACACTGAATCCATTTCTGTATGAACTACCATATTCAGAACATCCACTATCTCTATCTTTATTGAAAGAATTGCTATTCATGCCATCCTCATATCCGTAGGTGCGATATGATACTTGTAACTATCAGCGAAAAATAACATGAGTAAAAAGTGGTAAGACTTGACTTAAATCAATAAATTTTTTGCTTTCGCAAGAGCCTCTCAGATCAAGAATTAAGCGAAAGAGTAGATGCGAACAAACATTCAAAGGTAAATAAAATAAGGACAGCTGCGGATTCGATTTGTTGAACACTAATCATCAATAACCTGTAAACTCTTCAACTTTGATTCTATTTCTTGGAATTTCCAATTCTTCTTGAAGCAAAGTTTGCATTGCTTTTAACATTCCAGGCGGCCCACAAATATAAAATATTGAATTATCCAACTCATCGGTAGTCATATATTTGGTCAGCATTACTTTATTTATATAACCTCTTTCTCGTTTCCAATCATAATTTACTGTACTTGAGGAGGAAGAAGATACTTCCTGTACTTCACCAGTTATTGTGTGAACGATCTCTAAATTTTTATTTGCACTCACACAATCGTTGAATACCTCTTTATATAGGATATTCTCCTCGTTTCTATTAGAATCGAACATCATAATTTTTATTGGTGACTGTTTATCGGTAGTATATTTTACCATACTTCTAAATGGTGTGACTCCGATGCCACCTGACAGAAATACAACAGGCCTTGAATTATCATCTTCAGGCAAAACAAAATTGCCTAGCGGAGCTGTAATCTTGACTATAGATCCTATATCAAGATTCGCGAGTTTCCTTTTGAATGGTGTATCCCTTATTCTTGTACTGATCAAGATATATTCTTCTTCTGTTGGCGAAGAAGCGATCGTAAAGGACCTCACAGGTCCTTCTGGATCTTCCCTTGTTCCAAGATCTACAACAGCATATTGTCCAGCTTTGTAATTAAGAAAATGTTCCTTTTGTTTGTCATCACTGCGAGCAAATTTAAACGACATAATATCTGTACCTTCATGTGAAGTCCTCTCCAGCAGTTTTAGTTGCAGCTTCGATGGCCTTATTGACGTAATTTCCTCACCTTTGACAGCTTTTGTTTGGTAGTAATTCTATCGTGCGTACTAATAATTCTAATCGGTATCAATATAGATCTCCTGACTTTTATCATCGATTGTTACTTTGTAAGAATTCAGATCTGTGACCCAACTTGTGTCAGGAGATGCTTTGGCACTCCTTATATCAAATATTCCTTGGTGCCACGGACAAATCAGATCATAACTTTCCAAAGTTCCATCCTCTAATGGTCCGCCCTCGTGTGAGCATACAGAATCCATAGCATAGATCGTTCCATTTATCGTTGTCAATACAATCGAGTGGCCATTTACATCTGTTCTCACCAGCTTTCGTTCTTGTAACTCATTTTTCTTTAAGGGAGTCTTAATTCGAGTCATCATTAATCATAATGACTATTCAGCTTATAAGGGATGCTAGATGGGATGTGCTTATTTTGATTCTTGACAGTTATTCAAAAATGGCAGGCAAAGAGTAGTTCGTACATGTTTTATGCTGATAGTCTTAAAGACCAACAAGATAGAGGGCTAGGAGGTGGATAAAAAATAGAAGAACTCTACCGTTTACTGAAGAAAGATTTAGTTCCATTTATGAGTTATGAATATGAAGAATAAACTGAGTAGAATAATACCCTAAATTCCTTTAGTCAGAAACGCCGCAAAAGACACAACATTATTTCGTGAAGAATAAAATGGGTGTAGAATCATATCATAAACGCTTTAAACACTTGTACGCTTTGTGTAATTATTTTTCCTGCGGTGTATGAAAGCAGTTAGGCTAATTCATTTTGATATCTTTTA
>DASQQK010000343.1:0-14826 GCA_035643435.1 Nitrososphaeraceae archaeon
GGGCTATGGAAGATAAAATAAGCACAACTGTCAGAAAACAGAGCAGATATCGCTAATCTAATCTAATCAACGAAAATCATCAGAACGTCATAAACCTATTTCTTTATTTCTTTATTCCTATTGTTGATGTTCTTCTTGTATGAGAAGACACACAATAACCACAAAAATCTTGAATATTGCTCTTAGCATGACACATACATTCGCATTTACCGCCCATCGAAAAATTACTCTTTCTTTTCAAATCTAATAATCAATAAAGGTCCTCTGTGTAACCTCTTATAAATTGTGTATATCAAACCCTTTTAGCCATAATTTTTATAATGATGCATATAAGTTTAGGTCCAATGAATAATCATAATTACAAAAATTACAAAAATTGCAAATCCAATCAAAAAATATGATAACTTAGTTGCTATAATGTTCCATTACTAATCTTATCAAACTATCCATATATTAATCTGCGAATTATGCCCAAAATATAGGAACATGCTTGTTGGCCGCTTCAGCGCCCATAACCTTCATGATCATAATTACATAATAGGTAATAATTAGATACTTTCTATTAGGCTCAGAATTAAGTTGGAAACATTGATACTTCTATTAAGTTTTCTTACTAATCTTTAGAGGATAGAACATTTACATATCAAAAGTAGGTACTTTACTTTAATTAAATTGATTATCTTCAACTGCTGCATCGTATTGAAAAGTGTATGCTTACACTCAAGCTATGCCTGTTAATATCGATTTTAGTTTTCATTGGAGGGATGACTGCATTGAATTTAAATACTTCTAATAATGCATTAGCCACGGAGTTAAACTGTGATAGCAGAATCCAATCTGTGTTTGGATGCCCTTTAGGATCTGATAATGAAGGATCATTTGCTATTGCGACTGCTAAAACCGTAAGTGGAGAAAAGGAGAAGAATCATAATATCGTCATCGACGCGATTGATAGTGCTTCTGAAGTTAGTGCAACTGTATCTGAGAGCAATGGAGGCAATACTAACACGAATATCGAATCCCAGATACCTTCAACTATAAGCGCAATCCCATTTCCGTGATGTATTTCTACTTAGTCTGCTGAAAGTGTATTATACGATGAAAACTCATTCGGCCAAAATATTTAGTAGCACCTAGTAACATGAATATTAATAATAAGTTGTGCTAATCCCACAAGAATACAATCTATGACAGCGTCAATCCTATTTCAGTATATAGTATATAGAATTAGGCAAAATATCTAAGGAATTGGGAATTTGCTAAATAATATTTATAAGAATTGATGATTTAATCAGGTATTTTTATTATTAATCCGATGGCTAATGAGGAGAATAAACTAAGAATTACAAAAATTGTAGTCTTTAATAATTCTCAGCATGTAAGCTGTTTAGGCAAAAAGACACGTAACGTCTAAAATATTGAATTCAAAATAGGCATTACATCCTTACACAAAATCAAAAATGCTAATTTATTATCGTTGATAATCAATCTAAGCTTTTAGTATACAAGATTAGTGAATGTCTAATTCTAGATGGCAGCTATCACAATAGTATAAAAGGTAATCGAATCGTGAGAAAAGCTCCATAACATCTTTGCATCTTGGGCATTCGATCTCGAAATCCAACTGATCCTCTAAAATGTTCTTGGTATCTTTTTGCTCTTGTAATTTAGATTCTCGTGTCTGAAGTACCTGATTATTTCTATTTCGGTGTCGGCCGGTACTCTTAGACATACTATAACTATTAATATACAAAATATACTATAAAGCTTTACGAATATCTCTACGACTTGGGGAGTATCTTGATGTTTAATACACTATTCTGTCCTGCCGGAGGCGGTACGGATCAATGTGAAATTGATGATCCAGACGTTATGTCAGCGGACATCAGTGTTTTGATGAATCGATAGCTGAGACACTAGGAGGTTATCCATTCCAAGCATGAGCGCTAAGTCAGTTACCATGACATAGGCCATATTTTCTCACAGATTAGAAGCAGTCCAAAGATAAAGGATTAGGATTCTTCTCGATTTCCATATACATATTAAACTATAGTGTGTACTTCTGGATATGGGAAGGTGGGACTCTGAGAAAGGAGTGGGAGCAGGATTTCCTCGAATAGGAAGAAACTATATCAAAATTGCTAAATATGCTATATTTGTAGGATTTGTTATTGTAGCAGTAGTTGTTCTTTCAGTATTTATACCCAGATCAGGCCTAAATGTAGAAATCATAGAGAGAAGTGAAGTTATGGGAACAATGCAGACTGTCAGTATAAGGATATCAAACAACAACTTTGAAACTCTCAACAATGTTCAGGTACAATTTGGTGACCAAGGACCAGTTCAATCAATTGGGAACATGGGACCATTTTCATCTGTAATGATTACACCTCCAGATGCTGAAAGCCTGAATTTTGATACGGTAATTGTGACTGCCAATAATGGCGAAGTACAAACGATCAAGTCTAGATAGAATGATGAAGTTCGGAATAGTAATAATCTTCTGTGTAAAATAGCTTACTTGGATGCAGTAGACGTTATACATTATGACTGCCTTTGTGATTCCAAATTGTATTAGTTGTTTTGCAGAAGACTGCCTGATGCCTAAGAAGTACCATGGAGGAAGCTGTCACCCTCTTGAACCTATCTGTCCAAAGGTTTTTCTATGTACGAAATGTTATATAATAAAATGAATTAAAGTTGGAATTGTAACTGTCTTGGTGGCAGAGTACTATAGACTTGACTCCCGGCCCTATGGATTTACCTATGGTGAATGGACTGCTAAATGGGCAATGGGCTTACTCAATACCACAAGATGAGCATCCCGCTTATGACCATACAGGCAACAAATGTGCGAAGAGCCAGAATGGACCTGTGTGGTTTTTAGCTGGAACTCATGGAAAGAGTGTAGTGAGGAAACGTAGGATATCTTTGGGTAAGGCGATCCTCTTTCCCATACTTAATACTGAATGCTCATTTGCTGTATTCATTACCTGAAAATAATCTTCTCCTGGTAATACCGTTATAACAGCTGTTGCAGATGGTAACTGGGTCTTCTTAAAACCACTTTCTCCCAGAGAGCATGAATTAAGTTTTAAAGGTTTTGTCAAAGGCAGGACTTCCTCTAGAGATGATAGAAGTGCATATGATACCAATCTTAAGAAGGATTCATTCAATTTCCCATCTGGCTGGAATCATATGGCAACCTACAGACTGAGTATTACTATTTTGAAGTAATATTCTTCTCTTTTTCTAATCTTCTGAACTTCATAAAAGCTCAAAAGATTTAGGAGTACTGGTTAGAATATGAATTCGTTAAGTTAAATAAGATTCTGCATCAAGATTCTATTTATCAAATAAAGTCTGTTACAAAAATGTTGTATTGCCAGCTAATCATCAATGTGTGACCGATGATGTCTGTATCGCTTGGTTGGGCAGCGCAACATGTTGAGCACTAATAGGCCACCAGCATATTACACCATGGCATTTGCCGCACAGGAGCTCTATTCTTAAATTATTGGTACTAAACTCTATCGCATCGAAGTTGGTCCTACTTGAATTACATTTACATTCCTTAGTCCATTGCATTATTATTTCATCTAATTAACCATAGACAAACATGACATATTACTATATGTGATCCTTTGGGCTGTTTTCTGCTTTTGTAAGATAATTAAGGCAATGGTAAGGCGTAAGACGCCTGATAGTTAAGGTAATAGTAAGGATAGACTATTCGATAGTGCTAACCCAAATTCAATAGTGACAACTTTAATAAAGCTTCAATAACTATCTGAAATCTATGGTAGTTATGAATCTGAATAAAAAATCATTAATCAATATAAGCTACAGGTATAAGACATGCAATAAGGCTAAAAAATCCTTGTAAGATTTGACCATCACAAATCTCAATTCGTGTGTGACCAGTTTGATATGGATATATTAGCAATCTACGGCCTGATTGCAGGTTTAGCATCGACAGCAGGGATGACGCTAGCTGAAATTCCATCATGGAAGAAGTGGGGTTTGCATGGTGTCTTCGAATGGCACGAAAACCAAGTAATAACAAAAAGACTGTTTGGTATCCCAGGTGGCGAAAAGGAGACAATCCATATCAAGGGAATCTTTTTCTTTCACTTTCTGAACGGTACTCTTGTAGGAGTTGTTTTTCCTCTCATTATTGCTTACCTTTTCCCATCTTTTATCAATGACATTATAGCATTACTTTTATTAGGGATCGTTTATGGTTTGATAGTTTGGATTGTCACACTGGTCCCGATTCATAAACCAATAACAAGACTATCCCCTTGGAATCATCCGTTGGGAAAATGGCCAGCCATTGCAAGTTTGTTAGGACATATAGTATATGGATTTATTCTTGGCCTTACCATATTCGCGTTATTTAATATATTCTAAAGGTATCGACCCTAACTGAAGTGTATATTAAATCATGAAGTCTAAGTGTATTGTTTAAGTGTATTTTGAGATGATGATGTCATTCCATACTTGCTGGCTACTATTACAAATACTACTAGCCAGCCAACAACCTTTAGTAAACTATGTATAATGATAGTAATAGTGGATGGACGTCCTAATAAGACAGGAGAATAATAATACTGTCAATCAAAATTCCATTATCAGCGTGGATAACCCTGTTCGTCCTGGGGTCTGCTGATCTAATATCTACAGCAAGTGAAACGATGATCATTCCTGCTATCCCAGATATCATATCTGATTTTGATATATCGTATTCCACCTCTTCATGGATACTGAGTTCATATCTAACCTCAGGAGCAGTAATGACTCCCATTGCAGCAAAACTATCCAAGATCTATGGTAAGAAGAATGTTCTTTTCGTGTTGCTGGGCCTATACATAGTCGGTACTTTAAGTGCCGGATTTTCAACTAGCATGCTCTCGTTAACTGCTGCTAGAATTATCCAAGGATTAGGTCTGGCAATATTCCCTGTAGCTTTTTCCATAATACAAAACCTCTTTCCTAAAGAAAAATTGGCTATAGGCCAGGGAGTCATTATCGCACTCTTCTCATCTGGTTCCGTTATAGGTCTTGTAGCTGGTGGCTATGTAATTGACAATCTTGGCTGGCGCGTTATATTTTTTGTACTGACTCCTTTCCCAATCTTAATGATTATATTTATTCATAAGAGAATTAAAGTAGAGCAAGAGGATACATATTCAGCATTACTGATAGAGCTGGATGCGTTACCCGATAAAAAGTATAAGATACAAAAAGTATGGAAATCATTTCAATTCATAGATGTTAGAGGAACAGTAGTTCTAGCCCTGCTAATAACCTCCTTTTTGATTGTACTAACATACCTAAAAGGTACAATGCATCAAGAGTCAGATATGATAATCTTGTCATTTTTCTCCATACTTTGTATTTCCTCTTTCATACTTTTCATCGCCTTCGAGAAAAAGACAAAATTCCCTACGATCCCTACGAGTATATTTAAAGACAAAATCCTGCTTCCGGTAAATCTATCCTTAATGATTACCGGTTTGGTTACGTTGATGATCTATCACATGATACCCATACTGATAAGAAGTCCAGTACCTCTGGGATTTGATGGAGATGCAATTAAAGTCGTAGAGGTCCAACTACCCTTTATGATAGTACTCTTCATTGTCTCCACACTATCTGGGTTCATAGTTTCTAGACTAGGGAACATAAAGCCTACTATTGTAGGGAGTATCATGGGAGTTTTAGGATTCTTTGGTGTTCTATTTTTTCATGGAACAGAGGATTCAATAAAAATTGGCTTGATTATAGTAGGGAGTGGAATTTCACTTGTACAGGTTGGTGGATTTAATATTATAACGTCAAAAACACCTCGAAAGTTTTCCGAAATATCTGTAGGAGTGACTTCATTATTATTTATTATTGGTATGGCTATTGGTCCCGCAGTTTCAGGATTAATTTTGCAGAATTTTACAGAGGTAATTGATGGAATTGGGGCTTTTCCTTCCCTTCAGGCGTACAGTATGATCTTTTTCATAGCCGCTCTTATATCGATATTGCCTATGGCTTTAATCTTGATAGTAAGTAAAAAGCTAAATTCTGAACGAATTTCACAAAACTAGAATTAGTTAACCTTTATTCTGAATGTAACCCAAAACCGCCTTATCTTGATTCTAAAACTCTGCTGTAAGAGTTTGAATAGTATTAAATAAATGCTAATGATAATGATATTCTTATGCTGTAATCAGCCGCTTTTTCTGTAGCCACCACTTAAACCTACAACACCTCCAGCAATTCCTAGTACCGATCCTAAAATAGATAACCCCATTCCTAGCAACCCTATTACAGAGAACACGATTATGATTATACTCCATGCAGTATTCAGATTAGGTCTAACTCTCATCATTAATGAACTAGTAACAATGATAGCTCCAGCAATTATTGGTATACCAAAAAACCATCCTCCATATAGTCCCCATCCTCCCATCATACCTCCCATCATACCTCCCATCATACCACCTACAGTCATTGGCATGTTATCAAAGCCAGAAATGACAATTGATGGAACAATTCCCCCAGTTATTATGATCAATATTCCAGCGGCTAATGACAGTCCAAATGCCACTGGTGACGCTTCTTCACTCTTTTGATTTCTTTCTATGCGCGAATCCATGTTGTCATTCACCTCATCACTTTACATGTATAGTTTAAGTAAACTTGCATGTATAGTTTAAGCATTCAGTGTAATGCACTGCAGTATAATTGTAAAAAACTTGTAACATATCATAGAGGCAGGACAAATATGATATACTAGTTTCAATTATAATGTACAATGACAGATCGGAACACTTCTAAAGGATTAGGAGTAGTAACAGCAGTGCTACTAGCAACGGCCTCATTATCAGCCGTTCTACCCGCCTCTGATGGAAATGAATTTGCAATTGCTTATCCTAAGGAAGAAAGAGGATATGGTCATGACTACGGCATGATGAAAGGTGATTCGAAACCAGGACATTACGCATCTGGCACAGTAGCTAGCATACAAAATGACGAGACTGGCAATCCAACCTGGCTAGTTTCAGGTCAGTGGAAGGGCTTTATCTCCAGTATGACTGAGGATGGAGTTGCAACTGGAGCTAATGCTTCTAAATCTGCAGAGTTCAATACAGTTTTCGATATGGTTATGAAGAATGGATCCGCCCACCATCAACATAAGATCTACAACTTTACCTTTACAAATATGTCAATGCCAGGTGTTAGTGCAGATATGTCAATGCCAGGTGTGCAAATCGATGGAACGATAACCGTAACTATGAGGGACGGGCCAGTTCATGATGTACCAGTGACTATCACCTTGCAAGGTGACGTGGTAAGCATATCTTTAGATCCGAACATGACAAATAACCACTTTGGAGACACGCCAATATATGGAGTTATAGATAAGCTTGTACACATAATTAAGTAGGCACCATAGTAATACTACGACACAGGTCTAACTATAGTAAAACCATTATTTTTTTCACTTTAACCATTGTTTTCATTATTGACTCTGAGTCCTTGTCTTCGAATTCACTTGTATGCACACAAAAATGGAAAGTTAGATGCTTCAGAAGCTCTTACAGAAATTCTGGACCGAAACAATCCGATTAATCCTTTGAAAAATAATTCGAGATTTTATATGCTGAAAATAGTTTGTAAACGATCCGCATGTGGATCAAACTTTTGAAGGTAATTTCAAACATCAGAGCTGCCTTTCTAAAACTCTGTTAGAAGGCTTGAGTAGTGCTAAAAATAAGTGCTAAAAATAAGTGATGATACTGATAAATCTTCATATCTAACTAGTGTTTAGAATAAAGTTATGATGACTACGAAGACCCAGACTGGAATGATTGCCGCTAGCTTAGCGATTCTGGTTTATATTGCAATTGTAATCACTGGTAGTAGCCTTATATCACAACAAGATGACAGCATTTTCTCATCTCAACAGGATAATCAAACAATTATCTCCCAACAAGCAAGACTCGATGCTGCTTTATATAATCAAGTATCATCTGGTCTAGACTACATACATAATGCCACGACCGAAACAGCATCATTGGCCTTACTTCTGGGAGGACAAAATCTAAGTCAAAATCAATTCATGATACTCTATGACTCTACCCCGTACGCAAGCAAAGGACATATAGCGTTAGTTCTTCCATGCGATTCCGCTGATCCTACCTCTCCTATCTTTCAGGTGCTGGTGGGTAGAGCACCTGATGTCGTACCTGCTCGTCTTGGATATGTAGGTCAGGTATCTGCTCCACCAGATGTGTGCCTATACCATGCTCAATTTGGGTTCGGCGATCCCGTTACTGACGTAGTCTTGAAGTATATTGGTGAGGGAACAGTTAGTCTTAAGGGACCACATTCGGTAGCGATAACTACACATGAATCATACATCCCCGAGACTCTGGGGTTAATGGGTCTTCAGCATGCGAATTTGACAGAAAGCCATGGCTGATCTGTAAGTTGCTCCATCACAAGTAGAAATAGCTTCCATTCATCCTATGAGTCTGTGTCTCTAACTCCGATATGCGTATAAGCCAAAGGACAAGACTAGCAACAAAAGAACAAGACTGCTCAGAATTGAAAAATCTTGGGAGACTATGACCATACAACTCTCATGTCAACATTCACTGACAAGTATATGCTTAACAAGATCCTGAGGTCAAAATGTGTTCAAGATGCCACCGTTGCATATATCGATTTGCATATATTTGATACCAGCTAATATTTTGGTACCAAATGACTATTCGAATTGATTTAACCAAGGAGGTTAAGACCCCTGTTGAGCATGTATTAGATTATTTCACGAATGTAGAGGAGCTGCCACGTTTTCATCCAGAATATATTAAGAATGTCAGAATTGTTAATAAAGAAGAAGGCGAGAATAGAAGTATAGAATTCGAACAAGAAGGATCATTTCATGGCAAGAAGATCAAATCGGTTAATAGACTCAGTAGACTTGGCAATGAGAATACTATTCGGATAGAAATAATAGATGGAAATGGTAAAGGAAGTATAACAACTATTAGATGCGAGGAAGTAAGTCCAAGCAATACTCAAATTAGATTGGAGGGAGAACTTCATTATGGCTTATTAGAAAAATTCCTTAGTAGATCTATTCATGGTATTACCGAAAAAACTTTGGAAGAAGATATTCATAATCTAGAACAAAATTGAGAAGAGGCTTTTTGATAGATAGATAAAGTTGAAAATAATATCCACTAAATCTCGAGATTAGCAATGATGCTTCAATATCTTGTCAATCACTTTATCATACGGCTACGAGCTAGCTATTGAACTTTAAGTTATCTCTATCTTCCTCTAGATATAGATACCTCGCTCCCCCACTCTCATACATGGATACACCTTCAGGCATTGTTGATTGCGGACATTACAAGTATAGGTAATCGATTGCCGCTTGCATATGAGTGTTTAAGTTGCTTCACATAAGGTTAATGTGACCTTTCATTTCATTTCAGATACTGCCAGTTTGGATCGTCAATTGACAGTACCCGAACCTTAATCATATATATAACCAGTTCAGTACAGAAATTCTAATTCATGTCCACTACAACCAATGATCTACCTATACAAAATCAATCATGCTCATCTCCCCCATTTTCTCTACTTACTATTGTTATAAATGAAGATACCTGATAACACGAAGAAAAAAAAGAGAACTCTATTAGTCGCGTCAAGCGTATTAGTTGCCGTCATTATTTTCATTTTGCTTTATGCACAATTTGTTATCCCTCCTATTCCTTTTCCTATTCCAGAGGAGGAAAGAGAAATAGATAGATTTGATACTCTGCAGATCTATCCAACAGTACCGGGCGGAAGAGAATGGTTCATCTCTATGCAGGATCCATTCTATAATGAATTAGTTTCTTTCAATTCAGCTATCTCTTTAGATAAGCAGTTAGATGGTTCATGGAGGGTAAATAGTTCTAAGATGAGGATGCGTGTAGATACATCGCTGGGGCAAGAAGAATGGAAGAATGTGGAAATGACAGGATATGTGAAGATGATATCTCCTATCATACCTACAGATTCCAATGAATTATCTGATCAGGATGAGGGGAGTGAAGATGAAGATTCATTAGATCCACATTTGACGTGGCGTGCAAGAGGAGGATGGCATAATGATGAGGTTCCCTGTGAAGGAACAGCTTTAAATGGCGGTTTATACTTTGATGGTAAAGTATCCTGGAAAAAGGAAATATGGCATACTGGAGGATATACAGCCGCACGCGGAGTTTCAGAAATTCCCATCTCTCTTGTAAATAAATGGATCGGATGGAAAACTGTTATGTATAATCTTGAGAGTGATTCATCTGTGAAGATGGAATCCTATTTGGATATTGATGCGAATAATAAATGGAGAAAAGTATCTGAAGTTGAAGATGACGGCAAATGGTTTGCTGATACATCTGATGAAGAATTTTATAGTATTGATTGCGGTAAAGAAAAAGACCATATAATTACTAATTCTGGACCTATTGCAACTTTTAGAGCAGATAACCTAATTTTCGATTTCAAGAATTTTAGCATAAGAGAAATTATACCACCCTAAAAGGAAGGTATAATAATTTGAATGTGATTTAGTTATATGTGCAGACTATAGCCAAATTCCAAAAAGGCACAAGAGTTACCAACTTTCTTCACAGTATTGGCAGGAATAGTAACAACTCGAAGAAGACATATTAAGCTAGCCTCAAACCTCTGCAGGCTAACTTTGAGTCAAGTACATGCATCAGTATCAGACTACCATCTATCTACATCTTTCATAGCTACGTCATTTAGGATTACATAGCTGCTGCAACTCCAAAGTTAATTACAAAATTAGCGTGAAGTTTGGAGTAAGCAGGGTATTGATCACATCCACCTAGCTATAAATGGTAACAAACTAGGTACTCAAGCCCTCGTGATCCTGCTGGTTATGAATATCAAAATTATGTATACATTTACAGTTACATAAGCTTGCCATGATAAATTATTGTCAAAAATGATTTCTATATGAGCTAGGACCTATCTTATTATCTTATTACTAGGACTGCACAATGAGCATTTTTCAGAACATTAGAAGATACACTGCCTAATAATAATTTCTTGAAACTAGTTCTACCTCTACTTCCAATAATAATTAAATTAACATCTTCTGATTCTGCGTACTCCATTATGGTAGCTGCAACAGATTTTACTCCTTCAACAACTTCTGTCTTAAGTTCTTTAAATTTCATATTGTCCTTTACTTTTAGCTTAAACTCTTCTTTAATTCTATTCATCAATTTTTCAGCTTCATTCTTCTCTTCCAGATATTTCTCTGATCCAAACGTTGGAGCTAAAATAATTGAAGATGAAAGATGAAAATACCCATAAGCATCAATTACATATAGAACAAAGAGTTGGGAATTATTTTTCATAGCAATTGAAATTGCATAATCTGTTACCTGCATTGAGGAAGCCGAGCCATCTATGGCAACCAAAATTCTTGAAAAGCGGTTCTCTCGCATTATTATCTCATATCAGCTTCACTTTGCCTGCTATAAATTAATGCACTGAACCGCTTTCATGGTGATGATATTTCATATGTATTGGTGAATACGAGTGTGGCGATAGTAATCGGATAGGGCTCTATGAATGTGTAACCTTTACGGGGTCATTTACAGACCCCAACCAGGTGTATGCATATCGGTCTCCAGACAAATACTAAACACCTGCCATAATGGTTACACGTGGAATGAACGCCCACCAGAATATTTCAACGCAAAATACCTCAAACGGATGTAGATAACCCCCTATCTATTCCTAGTAGATACTTTTGGTTCATCTTTATTAACAATATAATTGTAAGCATACATTTATGGAATTAAAATCAAAATGCCCCCCAATGTAATAATGTAAAGATAATTGAAATAACACCAAGTAATGTAGGTGGGACCTTCGATTTGAATAAGGCTAGGTGTGATTTCTGTGGCTATAAATATGCTGATGACTGGAAGGATTTAGTCTAATTAGTTCCTAACTTATTATCAAATAGTTCTCATTGGAAGCCCTCACATATGATGCCTGGAAATTCAGTCATCTCAGCGGCGGCAGCGTAGATCAGCATATCAGCATCATAAACTCAAAGTAAGGGAATAAAATAAAATTACTATATGAATACACTAGCTTAGGTTGTAAAGCACATCTTTTCATATCATGAGGACGACCTTTCCTCTCGGATGTACATCCCTTTGGTAATCAAGAGCCTTGCCAGCTTCATCCAGTGAAAATCTCTTTTCTATATTTACTCTTATGTTATTTTGATCTACCCATTCTGCTAATTTAATCAACCGCTCTCTATTTGCTTGTGTAAATTGAAATACTGCTCTAACACCATACTTGATCATCAGCTCTGAACTTGGTTGCTCAAGCATAGAAACAATAATTCCACCTTTCTTTAATACCCTGAAGGATCTTGTGTATGTTTCGCCACCCACGGTATCAAACACTGCATCATAGCCATGAATCAGGTCGTCGAAGACCTGAGTTTTATAATCTATCACAAGATCGGCCCCAAGTCCCTGAACAAACTTACTGTCATTTGTGCTTGTTGTTGTTGCTACATCTGCTCCCAAGTACTTTGCGAGTTGAATGGCAATAGATCCTATACCACCTGCTCCACCATGTATCAGAATCTTTTGATTTTCTGACAATCCCATATTTTCTATAAGTGCCTGCCAAGCACAATTACCAACCAACGGTAGAGCAGCAGCCTCATCATGATTCAGACTTTTTGGTTTGTTCGCAATACTTTCACTACTTGCCAACGCCATTTCAGCAAATGCTCCTGATCCCCCGTTAATCACTCCAGCCTGCCCATATACCTCGTCTCCTTGCTTAAAGTCTGAAGGGGTGCTAACCTCTTTGACAATGCCTGAGAAATCCATGCCCAAGGTTAATGGGAATTGGAGGGGTAACCATTGCTGCATATAGCCTTCGCGAATCTTCCAATCTGCAGGGTTTACACCAGCTGCCTTTATACCGACCAAGACTTTTCCAGTAGATAAACTTGGTACGGGTGCATCTGGGTTACTCATCACTACCTCACTGCTACCGTATCCATCTATTTGAGCGACCTTCATTGCTAATGTATTAATGTATGAAGTATTAAAGTATGAAGTATTAAGTAATATATGAAAAAAAGGATCGAGGTTTACTCCGCTAGCTGTGCTTACAGAGAGAACTTTCACCCGCATCCAAGGGAGAAGTTTATTGATGGTTTATAACTAAGGAGTCTTAAACTATCATCAGCAGATCAATACGTACATTTGTTCTCTTAGAATGTCGGACAACATCAGAGGGTAAGGGAACATCAGAGATTAGTATTTTTCCTGGTCTGCTTTTGTAAGCCAACTTTCTTGTTCTTATGGCAAGAACAATCACACACACAGATTCATTTCTTGTTGCTCCTAGCTCGGCTAAATCGTCGTCTGTCCATCTCTCCCCCAGTTTCCAACATGACGTAGAATTCATCTAGTAACTAGAACTGGACAATGGGCATATGTTATAACATGTAAAGCTACGCTGCCAAGTAGCATTCTTTTAACTCCCGTTTTTCCCCTTGTAGCCATTACGATCAAATCGATACTATTTTGTTCTGCATAGTGTACTATCTCGGTTGCTACCGAGTCAATTGCGACAAGAGCCTTGATTTGTATACTGATATTCTTGTCGGCAATTTTTTTTTGGCATAATAAACTCAAGCCACTCATATGCTTGCAAATAGTCAACTTTAACCGATTTTATAGCATAAGGATATGACGGAAGAATCCTGTTATCACCTTCATTTAATTCAAGTTCGCGTACCACATATCTGGCATTTGGAGGAATAACATACAAGAGAGTCATGTCAGCTCCACATCTTATGGCTATATTCGTTTCCGCATTTTATTACATTATTAGACTGCTCCGACTGGTCCAACGAAATCAGAATATTCTTAAATTTTTTCATACATTGGTTCCTGGTATTGATCTATCATTTGTTAAGACACAGATTTTAATTATTACTTACCTGTGTCGTACTCAAATTTAAGTACTGTGTAATGTTGCTTTCGTCTTCATCTGCAGCCTCTTTCTCTAACAAGAACTAATTATATGTCCAGTTTTAGATCTGAGGACAATTTAGAATAGTGGTAGTCGGTGATGATTGGTCTTAATGTAAAACGTACACTCCAAGCCCAAATAGGCGGAAGAATATTGTCGAGTATACATCCAGACCAGTAGATTTTCTCACTATCAAAGATACATGCTTCATCTTTATTACCACCAAACTCCATAATAGACCATGGGTGCTGTATTTAGACCCAAGGACTTGAACTATTTTTAGGAAATTGGAATAGTTCACAAGACTAGAACAGTAACAATATTTAGTAGAGTATTTCTTGTAGAATGGACACTTCTAAGACCAGAAATTTACCTTTGTTATGACAGCTAAATAACTTAGTTAGATACATACCAACGTAACTTTTAGTAATAAGATAAGGCTCACATAAATATCCAGTCTTCATTTTCTGTCTGAATGTATTATGAAATACAGATGTAGAACAGAGATGGTTGGACTAATTCTAGACGCAGCAACTACAGTTGAAAACAGACTCGTCAGCATTGGAGGTCACTAAGAATGAATCAAACAGATACAGCAAGATACATAATGTTTACCATCTTAGCGATGGGTATAGTGTTCTCAGTAAGCGGGATGGTTGCTGGACAGATTATACAGACAGCTGATGCGACAGACCCAAAACATAGGGACAA
>DASQQK010000344.1:0-2382 GCA_035643435.1 Nitrososphaeraceae archaeon
TGTTCAAATGGTATTATTTTCGCAATATAGTTCCTACCTGCTGATTCTAATTCTCTTAATAAGTGCAGTATCCATCTTGTTCTTTGGTTTTCGTGCTTACAAATTCTTGTCATGGTTCAAGTCGAGTGCCAACAAACGACACAATATCATGATATTGGCATTTGCTGTATCAGCGATGCTACTCTGCACTTGCACGATAGTTGCCATTGAACTTGATGTAAAGGAATTACTCGACCCAGAGGGGAAATTCGGACCCTCCATAGATCCAAATTTCCCCTCTAGCAATTCTATGCCAAGCAGACACTTAACTAGTATAGAATATATTATTCATCTTTACGGGTTCCTTGTCCCTCAAGTCACTGCTGTTGCTATCGCGGAAGTAGTTGCTGTTGCATTTTTCCTTCGTTATTTTAGGGATCAGATAGGAAGAGCAACATTTTGGACACTTATAATTTTACCACCTGTACTTTTTATAACTGGGGTATTTGGTCCTCAATTTTTAAAGTCGGAGGGATCGATTATGGTGTATATGGAATCCCAGTTCCTCATCTTTAGGGTAATGGGTACCGCAGGATGGGTTGCAGCTGATTTTGTAATAGCTTATGCATATATTAAAGTAGCAAAAACTCTTGGACGGCAAACCTCTTCTCATATCATTAACTATTTAATTATAGCAGCATTAGCAACTATTTTAATTTCTCCAACGACCAATAACTGGATAACTAACAATTCTTATCCACCCTTTGGAGCAATCCAACGTGCCTTCCTTGTGCTTGCTTCTTTTCTATTTAGCATAGGAATATACTCTGTTGCGCTGTCAGTGGCCCAAGATGCAGAATTGCGTCATTTAGCAAGAAAATATGTAAAGGAGTATTCTCTGCTAGATACTTTAGGTAATGCACAAGAAAACGCAGAGATTATGCGAAAGATTGTAAAACTAGTCCATCAACACGCAGATGCCATGGAAAAAGAAACAGAAGTAGAATCTACAATGTTAGATGATAACGAAGTTAAACAGTACTTGGACATGGTAATTAAGGAGACTAGAGTAATTAGGGATAAGAGAGGAAAAAGAGAATGACAGAACAGTCGGCTCCTAGCTTTAAGCTTAGTAGCTAATGCTTGACACAAAGTGGGCTCGCGACTCACCAATGGATTGGTTTTAGCCATAGTTCTTTATCCTTACAAGTCGTCCCCCCTTGCCCCCGATCATCAAATATTTATAGTAGCAAGAGACCTGACGTACGGCTAGGTGGAAAAAGTGAAGGAGAATAGAGTAATGCTAAATGATTTCGAGGTAAGGTATCTGAAATCTGAAAAACATAATAGTTCGAAAAAGAAAAATATTTTATTTATACATGGTCTCGGATCATCATCTGATAGATGGTTGGATATCCCTGATGCTTTATCCAGATATTTCCGTCCAATAGTAGCCGTAGACCTCATAGGTTTTGGTGGCAGTGATAAACCTGTAGTAGACTACACAATAGAGTATTTTAGCAAATTCATTAGAGACTTCATTGATTGTAAGCAAATTTGGAGAAATAATGATGATAGCGATGGTGATAGTTGCAAAACAATAATAGTAGGTCATTCACTTGGAGGACATATAGCCACAAAAGTAGCCATAGAAGATCGAGATCTGATAGAAAAACTTGTTCTCATAGACTCTTCTGGAATGCTTAAGGAGCCAACACCTCTTCTTGAACAATACCTTAATGCTGAATTAAATCCATCGTTTGAAAATATTAAAAGTGTATTCGAACAGATGCTTGGAAATCCAGCGTTACTCAATCCTACGCTAGTTGACGCCTTTATTAAAAGAATTAACTTGGCATGGGCGTAATATGCGTTTAAATCAGCTTTCGAAAACAGTACAAGAAAGTATATTGAATCATCAGAGTTACAAAGGATTGAGAATATACCGGTTCTGATCATATGTGGTGCTGCTGATAAGTTAATTCCAGTTGCACATTCTAAACGGTTTAATAAGGTACTCAAACATAGCCAACTTCAAATCGTAGAAAATACAGGTCACGCGCCGTTTTCTGAGAAACCATCGATGGTATTTGATATAATGCGCATATTTTTAACCAATAACAAATAATGGTGTCGGTTGCCTTGGGATATGAATTAATATTGTGTAAAGTGGTTACTTCGTCATTCCGTATTCTGTTGTCTCCTCTAGTGTCTCCAAGGGGGATAATTCCCGTAGGTTCAGGTGTCATCACCCTTATGGAATAGATACTGCCTAGTGAATGTTTCACTAGATCTGGCAACAGGATATAGAACCATGTCGTCACTAGATCCTGGCAGCAAGTACAAGACTACTCCCTTATTGGGCTTCATTATTGAAAGTTGTTGGGCATATTTTCAAAGCAT
>DASQQK010000345.1:0-11548 GCA_035643435.1 Nitrososphaeraceae archaeon
TACTAGTGGTCGCGATTTCTGCTCCATTAGGATTCTTTCTGGTCAACCCATTAACTAATGCTGAAATATCTATTCTTCTAGGATTTGCTGCCGGTATACTGATTGCATTTATAACAGAGGAATTGATACCAGAGGCCTATAATAAAGCTAATTTCCATATTGGCCTATCAACTACATTTGGATTTCTATCAGGGTATGTCCTTTTTCATTTTTTATAGCCAGCGGCGTACTCCCAACATATAGAGAGAAGGTACCTCTAAAGAAACTTAATTGATTATTCGATTCCCTATTTAAATCGTTACTCTTTCGGGTTCGATTAAATTCATGACATAAATTAGATATTATATGCGGTTTTGGTAACGCACTTGTAATATATACACATGTTACTGATTAATCCACAAAGTTAATCCACAAAGAGCCTGATTAGTGATACGAATGGCTTAACCCATGCATTGTTCATGTTATCGTTTGCTAAGGCTAATATAAAATAATATAGTATTTACATCTAGGGATTATATTGTAAATACTACTCCTTATAATACATGGAGTCGAATAACACATGGATAATGTTAGATCCTGATTATCACCAGCTAAAATTCCAAGGTCTAGTAGTAGATACGGTTACTGGAGATCAAGAAAACTTAGCTGTGGATATAACTACCACATTGGTGTAACGGCAAGTTAGCAACTTTGTTACGCCACGCTATCTATAAAATAGCATAGAAAATAGGACTAGTTGTTGTGCTAACTTACCCTGAACCTATATTGTAATACTGGCTGTTATTTACTTAAAAATTGGATATGACTGAACATCTTCACAATACTCTAAATTTCCAAAGATGTTTTAATCGTTTCCCTCAAGCCTCTTGAATTCAAGTCAATCTTCTGTTGCTGAATTTGTACCAAACGCTTTATTATCACTAATATTATTTTAGATAACCAAGCCGTGACTTGATTGCATATACCAGTTATTCTTCTACTGTGAACGCAACAATATTGTCAGTAGTTTCACATTTCATTCTATTTGCTAAAGGCAAGTCATTAAAGACGTAAGAAAATAGTTTCTCAAAATATAGTGACCACCTTTTTCCCATATCATGCTGTATTACAAGTCTATGCTTATCCCCATCATCAGCAGTGTTGAAGGAGTATTGAAAATTAGATATTCTCAACCAAGATTCGAGGGTTTTAAGAAATGAATGTAGATTATATTCGCCTATTAATAATAATGTCAAGTCCTTGAATTCGTTTTTTGCTATATGCTCAGAAAGCTTCTCCACCTCATCCTCTTCAAGTCTATCCATCATTCTTGTTAGCAGAGATTTAGGGAACGAAACCATGCCTGATGCGGAAGCATAAGAACCATAATCCACATGATCTGCAAGTATTTGAGAAGATAATGTATTTACGTTTATTCTTTTTTGGTGTGCTTCATGTCGTAGCTTGTCAAGAATTTCACTTCTGAATCTAAGGGTAATACTGGCACTGCCGTTATTACTCTCACTTTGAATAGCTTTAACATGTGCCATTCTAGGTTTTGATAGTGGCTATACCCTTTAAAAACATTACGTCCATTGCCATGTTAAGATTGCATTGTAATTAATATATTGCATTGGATATATTTTTACCAATTATTTGTACCCAATTAAGTCGCCTTTTTGCGAATGCAATTAATACACCATATATATATGCTAGGATAAGCTATGGTAAATTATGAATCGGTTAATTTCTTCATCTTCTTCATCTCTATCGTCACCTTCATTAAAAAATCTGACTAATTCAGTAACATTTAGGATTCCAACTGAACGACTAAATCATTTACATGATGAATCAGCAACTAAACAGATTAGTTTGAATACTCTAGTTAATCAAATAATCAAAGAACATCTTGATTTACATGGTATGGCTTCAAAAGCTAAACTCTACTATATACCAAAATCATTCCTGATAAGGCTAATTAACAAATATACTGAAGATGAATTATGTGAGTTAGCACGACAAACAGCAAAAGATGATTTAGTTGATATAAGTTTGTTTCTTAGAGGTGGATTTTCGATTGCTTCGCTAGCGGATATTACTGAGACATGGTTGAGAATTTCTCGAATGCCCTACAGATATGAAACGGATGGGAACGATTCCAAAATCATCATTCAACATGATATGGGACTCAAATATTCTCACTTGGTAAGGGAGATCTGTAAGTACCTCCTGGAAGTGGCGTTTGAAGCGAAAGCATCGTACGATATAACAGATGACACTCTTGTTATAAAAATAGATTCTTTCAAGAGATAAAGACATAAAGAAAACTGGTTTACATCCATATAAAAAGAATCGAGGGAGAAGTCTTCTTAATACGCTCAAGAAGAGACCAACATTTCCAACAAGTCATCTCCATTATCACACATGAGGGCAAGGAGAGAAGTTAGTGTAGCGTGATAACAGAGTATAGAGTAGACTATACCCCGTTATTACGAGGTCCAGAGATAAGGGACAGTAGAGTGGGGCTAGATTCGAAGAGATTTAAATGTCCGCAATGCGCACTCACTCATAATTAGGTGTATGCAGCGTTGTGTCTAAGAGTCCTGACTTAACCGAATTCTGTAGTGAGAAGCACTCCCATGTTCGTACTATGACTGATCCAGCAACTGGAGAGGTAGTATGTATCAGTTGTGGAACAGTCATTTCTGACAAGATGTTATATACTGGACCCGAATGGCGTGTTCTTACAAGTGATGAGTTTAACTCAAGAAGCATGGTAGGAAAACCAATGTCTCTTGCCATTCATGATCTGGGCCTTTCTACAGTGATCGGAAGAAATTCTAAAGATTGTTCTGGCAAGACAATTATTGATTCATCCTCACGATCGATAATAGAGAGAATTAGGATTTGGGATTATCGTACACAAACCAGAGGTGCCAAAGAGTACGGCCTCAAATTTGCGTTTCGTAACCTCAACAAATTGTGTTTACATAGCATGTAGGGAAGCAGCTATTCCAAGAGCATTCAGAGAGGTTGTGGAATTAATTAATATTAGACGTAAGGAAACAAGATAGCAGGCTTGAATATTTAGGTAGCATATTATCAACGCGTCCTTCGTCTTCAGAGCCTCCCGTCTTCAGAGCTGTCCAAGAAGATGAGATGATGGACAGTCACATTGGCAGATAGAGGTATTTTTCCAGAGGATCATTCAATTTTACCAAGTTGCTTTACCATATCGATCATTGGCAGCATTCAAGATTCCCAGCTGGAATACTCCATTGAATTTACTTGATATCAATATATTTCTTCAGAGACCATTCTCTCTATCACATCTGTATAACACATTAAAGGAGCAGAGTAAGGGATAATATCGCAGGCAACATGGTTTTCCTTTAGTCATCGATTCAAGATGTACAAGTAACAATATGTACAAGTAATTGGATATCATTATGATCAGATATAGCAAGTACGTTAGTGTTAAATCGAATAATGTCTAAAACATGTACATATTTTGAACTTCGACTGGAATGAAAATGGCGCGGCGGCCAGAGTGGAGGTAGGATATGTCAGGGAAATCCTGGATAAATTTACTAAACAGTCACATTTTGGCGAACACAATATGATGATTTACCCTAACCTTTATACACTTCGTGAGATATATTCTACATCATGCAAATGGTCTCTGGAAAATAATGAAGCAGTTTTTGTACTCCTACATTACCTAACTGGAGAGGATATCCGAACATATTTAAAAGAACTAAATATAGATGTTAATAAATATGAGAAACGAGACAGGTCACTGCTAATACTTGGCTCTGCTGAAGATTACTTTGGATCAGCAAGAGATTTTCTATTCTATTTGAACATCATAAATAGGAGAGTATTAAGCAGGAACAAGCGAGGAATATCGATCTTTATGGATATGGGTTCTCATTACTATCGTCATCGAATTACCGATCCTACACAGAGGGAATTTCGTTTATTATATGAATATGAAGAATCTCTAATGACAACTTTAGATCTTAAGGTGAAGATACTATGTCTTTACCACATCAAAGATCTTGATATTCTGAACCCCAGCCAAAAGGATAATCTACTCAGAGCACACTTTAGACGATATAAGGTGATCGCAGATTCTGATCCTAATACATTTAATTCAGACAATAAGGAATATGATGACAAATCCCTCTCTGTCCAGCGTTGGTAAGAGGACAGGAAACAAATCTAGACCTGAACCACTTGCAAATTTATACTATTGTTAAATAATTAAATATAATATTGTTAAATAATTAATTTTTCCATAGTGTTATCCTTACTTAACTAATAGGCATCATACATTAATAGCAGCTAAGTCTACATATAAACCGCGGACAATAAATGGCTTTAATAGTTATAGCTGATGAAGATAGGTTAGTAGTTAATCATCTATATGCCCTATTTAAATTATCAGGCTACGAAGTTAATATGGCCTTTAGTGCTAAAGAGTGTCTGGAATTGTTAGATCGACCTGCTCCAAATAATATGGATGTTGTCTTAATCGACGGAAAAATAGCTGAGGACCGAGGTGCGATGGTTATATCCAGAATAAAACAATCTAATCCAGATACAAAGGTTCTGGTAGTGGCATATACCGATAGCCCAAGAAATCTAATACTAGAATATGGCGCTGATGATTTTGTGATAAAGCCAGTGAGTGGAGAAACAATTGTGAACAAGGCAAATGCGCTGGTTCAAACAAGACTTTCGGATAAGGTAGAGGGCCAGTGACGTGATCTAAACTAACTGACGCAACTGCAATCGCCACGACAGATTATGCGCAACTACATTTTGTTTTGCTAACTAACGCTATTAATATCTGTAAGAGCGTCGATCCCCCTGTCCATTCACCATATCCCAACGTATCGACAACATTCCGGCAAGATCACATAAGTCAGCACCACTTCCGTATCCGAAGATGTAGCACTTTGAATATAAGCACGTGCATAAGGTAAAGTGAAGGAGAGAGCGTTGTTTAGAACAAGTAGTTCTGACTCCCCCAAAGAAGACTTTCAGCAGTCAGGTGGGGTTGTTTATGCCTAGTTAATAACAATTTCAGCTAGTGGGCAATTGCATCCATTATTTCTCTCCTCTGACATTTGCAGTAAACTTGACTGATTCATTGCTTTTTTCGTCAGAACTAGAAGTTAGAGGCGACTTTATATTGTATATACTGATTGAAATACCACCGGTATAACTAGGATCTAACGTTACCCTTATAGGAGCCATTCCCGCCGATGGCGTTACATCGGTCTTACTCCACAGCTCTTTCCCTTTATTGTCATAGACTGTAATATCGAAGCTATCAATGGTCGCAAGGGGTTCTACGGTGGATAGGTTAGGAACCTTGTTTGTGATAGATCGCTCGAATTCCGTGGTCAAATTGTTGTTAATTCTACTGTTCTGTGGAGTAGGCCCTTGTGAGCTAGCATTCAGGAATAAAACCTCCATGTCAAACCCACTCCTTGAAAGGATAGCTGGGGATTGAATATCTAAAGGCGAGCTCCAACGAAGCTGCACTTTGTAAGTCCCTTTATCTGATACTTGAGTTAGAATCGGTAAAGAGGGATTCGCAGAATCAACTGTACTAGATGAAAGATTGTTCTGTGCTGTCGCTCCAGATTCGGTCGTCTGGCTCATACTGGACGATAAACTTACATTGCTATTGTCTAGCACGTTACTCTCATTCTGGGCTAGCAGAACTGTTATGTTACTGGGTTGAGTCAGAGGAACTACGACTATAGCAATCACTAGGTACAATATAACGAGTCTTGGGTGTACAGATAGCATCCGAGATCTCACGCATTTGATTGGAGCGAGCCGACCAAACCGGTTAATTTTCGTCAACTTAAATAGTTTAGCAAGAAAGAATATAACTGTTTAATTTCACTTCCCCCCACTCATAAATTCATTCTACCCTTCCCCCAATGTGAAGAGTGAGTAACTACACCTGTTGCTCTACTCTTTCTATGACTCACTGCTGCTAACATTCACTCACTTAGAATAAGATGCCAGTAGTCTAGCTCATCTGGCATTACGTGTAGAAAGTAACCAATTGGTGCAAATGAATATTCCGATACCCTGGAGAGAATCTAACTACAATTTACACATATAACCTTCTCATAGCGTACTATCACGTGGACGAACAAAGAGAAAAAAATGGTTCAGATCTTTCAGTAAAATATGAAGCTAATGGAGATATTTCCAAAGTTTTGAACAATTTGACTCGGAACCTATTGGACGGTAGATCGGGATTTGTGGTGTATGATTATGGTCGTGGTGAAAGATTAACCACTCAGTATCCTGCGTATGTGAATAATAGAACATCATTTTTTATCCAATTAGTGACCCCCATATCAGAAATTTATTCAAAGATTGACAGCGCCCTTATCGTCGTCGCCAGTATTATTTGCATTGCTGAGAAAATGGAATATCATCCTAAGGCTAGAAGTAATAATTGCATCTATTACTAATCCATCTGTTCCATTAAGATATTGAATCAATCCTTAATCGACTATGATGTGTTCATATCGGAACACATCATGTGGTAATGTCTCTATACTGTTTCATCCCATCTCTCCATTCCAACAGAATTAGAAACTTGGTTGGATTCATATCTTTATGAGGAGCTTAGAGCGCTCCCAAGTTCCCTTTTTAATTGTTATTCATATTGATTTATTAGCAATTTCAATCCACAGCGGTGCCCAAAAATCCTCAGTCAGACTACTATACAGTAAAGTTTGGGTTTTATTAGAAGAGTTAAATCGTTTATAGGTCAATATACTTTTATCCTATGAAGGCTGCTATTTTTGAAAAACCTGGTTTGGAGAATCTAAAAATCATGGATAACACTGAAAAACCAAAGATAGGTGACCATGATGTATTGGTAAAGGTCACAATGGCAGGGATAAATCCGATAGACAATTTAGTAGTTTCTGGTGAATTGCCAAAAATAGAACCTGTTCCTCATATACCTGGGGCTGAGTCAACTGGTATAGTGGAAGAGATCGGACTACATGTCAGTGATAATCAAATCAAGAAAGGTGACAGGGTGGTTCTCCACAATAAGGTCTTTGATGGAACATGTGATATGTGCCTTAACGGTCTTGATATGATTTGCAGAAACGGTGGATTAATTGGTATAATTACAAATGGAGGATTCGCAGAATACGTAGCACTTCCAGCAAGAAATGTCTTTAAGATATCTGATGATTTGGACTGGGATATGGCTGCGAGCCTACCTGTAACCTCTTTAACACCGTACCACGCGCTAAAGGAAGCGTCCCTAAGAATAAACGAACATCTTCTCGTATTTGGAGCGTCAGGCAATACTGGTATGATTGCAGTACAACTAGGAAAAAAAATGGGAGCAACTGTTATAGCAGTATCTAAGAACAATTGGATAAAGGATTTTGGGGCAGATTACGTCATTAGTGACTATCCTAATATTATAGATCAGGTAAAAGAAATCACTCAGGGTAGAATGGCAGATGTAGTTCTCAATTCGCTTGGCGTCGAGACATGGGACAATAGCCTTGCTTGTGTTGGAATTAATGGCAGATGGGTGACATTCGGTGGATTGACGGGTGCGGATGTTAAATTGAATATTCGGTCTCTATACACAAGACAGATTAAACTTATAGGATCTACTGGAGGAACTAGAAAGGAAATGTACGACCTTATAAGCAATTCTCAGCAGCTAAAAGTTAAAGTGTGGAAAAGGTTTAGGCTTGATAATGTCAAAGAGGCATTGCAATCATTGTTTGCAAAGGGTAGAGATGGAAGAATTATTCTGGAAGTAGCCTAGAGACTGCCAATCAGACTATTGAACAAATATCGCTATTTTTTGAAAAACTCTTCCCTCATCCTTAGAAGTGCTAGCAAATAGACGTCATGGAGGGAAGTCTCAGAGGTACTTTTAGGGTATAGATCCAGGCACCATCAACCAAACTGTGTTGTTGCTTATATGAAACCATAATTAATCATACCATATTAGTAGTATGGAGATATCTTTTCAGATATTAGCTTGACTAACTCATTTCTATCTGGGCTTGAATTTGTTAAGACAATCTCTGTAAATCCCAACTCTATGTACTTGTTGAGTTTTTTTATCCCTTCCTCTGCAGTCGATATCACAAGAAACATCTTCTCCAGTGTATCGTCGCCTATTATTTGACCATTCTCTTGGATTTTTCTTGGATCATGGACATCTACATCGAAGAATGCCTTTATCATAGAACCACGCCAGAATCTAATCGATTCCAATGCTTTCTGTTTGTCCTCATGATACGATGCTGGCAGAAAGAGTATCTTTTCTAATGAATCATAATCCTTTCCTGAAATTGTAGCTCCTTTTTTTAAGGCAGGAAACAACTTATCCCTTATGACTTTCACATCTAATTCATTAGTAACAAACCCATCTGTCTCTTCGCCAGCGAGCTGAGCAGTTTGTTTGCCAATACCTGCTAGGTAAATCGGGATATTGTTCTGAGATCTGGTATACAATTTAGAATCTTTTACCCAGTAATATTTTCCCTTGAAATTGACCCAGTCTCTAGTCCACAGTTTTTTAATTAAGTAGATAGCTTCTTCTAGCCGTTCAAACTTTTCAGCATTAGAAGGCCATGAATGCCCTGAAGTAACCTCGTTAAGAGCCTCTCCTCTCCCAATTCCAAGAAATACTCTGTTTGGGAACATATACTCAAGTGTAGCAAATACTTGTGCGACTACTGCTGGATGATATCGAAGTATAGGAGCTGTAACACCAGTACCTACAACTATGCTTTCAGTCTTAGCCAGTGCAGCCCCGAGCCATGGCCAAGCTGCCCCTCCAGAGGCCCCACTATCCCACCATGGCATATAATGATCACTTGTCCAGCATCTTTGGATGCCTTTCTCATCCATAGTAATAACATCATTTAGCAAGTCCTTTGGATTCACTTGTTCATGAGCAGCCTGAATACTAATCTTCGTCATCCGTTGTCATCCCTATACTCAACGTAATTGTATTTATAAGTTGGACACAAAATTCTATCCCATCTTTCTTTCTTCTCCAAAATAACTTCTATTACTATTCCAACATAACCAATGATCATAACTAAAATCTATCTAGTAGTAGTTATCCCGATTAAGCATCCTTGCTGAATATTGTGCCAATCAATGTAACATCCGAATCCTTTGTTCTCTTTCTATATCAGCTCATTCAATGGCAGAAGTACTTCTACTACTGCATCTCTTTGTCAGTGGGAATGCTAAAAAATGAATTAAAGTGAATATTTGTTTGTCCCTACCTGCTTACTGCTCTAGTTCTTAATTGATGAAACAATGCCAAAAATGGGCAGGCCTTTAAAATGGTTCTCAGTCTTAATTGGATCGGGAGTCATATTAATTGAGTTACCGTTGAGAAGATAAACAATTATTGGCACGTTTGGATACCTTACGTCACCATCTGTTGTAATATTGGTATTTCCCATGAAAGAAGTTATTTTCGTTGGTCAAACCAATTGATTCTATTGATGCAGGGGGAGCGGCTCCTTTAAATACACCTGTTGCATTTGTTAACATCCCTATAAAGTGAGTATATCTTCCCGTGCCGTCGTATTTGGTCATTAAGATATCGGTGTTAAAGTTTGAGAGATTCCCGTTAACTACAGAAAGACTCCAGTTTCCTCCCAATATCCACAAGTCACCGGAATGGATTCCCATGCTATTACTACCTACTAATGTATCTGTAACAATACTGTTGATTGTACCTCTAGCATTGAACGTTTTCGTAATATCTCGAAGGCTACTACTGTCATTTCTCAACTGGCCCAGCAATACATGCCTTTGTTGTATAATCTCATCTTCCCATGCTATTAATAGAATCGCCATTCCCACAGAGAATGATAAAACTAGAGCTAACATGCGAAGTGCCATTTACCTTTAGTGAAGTCGATGCTATTTAATAATTTCAAGCTCGATAAGTTGAGAGTAAAATAGAAATATAGGTGATGACATGTGGCTGACCCTACATATTATCTCGGTAGCCAACTGAATCAATCAGTTATTAATGTGATATATTGCCACACTGATCTTCTGATATTGTAATATCTTGGACTGGTAGCGTGTAATACATCAATAGTGTCAAGTCTATTTTTCTTTTAATTTGGAGCCTTCTCACGCAGCACCTTTTCTGCATCAGCTTCACCTTGTCTAATTAGTTCCTTTATGGTTAGAAATGAAAAATCGGCGTCCTCAAAGAGATAGTGTATTCTCTCCTTTCTTTCGACCTGTATCATATCTTCTACTATTAGCCCCTGATGTGATACTATCTCTTGGTATTCTTGCTCAATTTGAGTAATAATTTGTTTCCTGTCTTTGTCAGCATTAGTATTATCTAGAAGATCTATCATTTGCCTGATTAGCTTCATACATTTGGAAACCACCTTAGAAGTATCGAGTGCCCTAGATTCTGTGGTCTTATCTGAAAATAATATATCCCTCGCTCTGTGCCATGCACCAAATAAATTGGAAGGTAAATCTGTTTGAGTCTTTGGAAAAAGGTTTGTAATATAAACCAGTTTTCTAGTACTGGGAGAGGCAAGGTACACCTCTTTTAATGGTGTGTTGCTCAATAAACTGCCATCCCACAAGTATTGACCATTCTTCTCTACCCAAGATACTGAATAGAATGGATATCCTGTACATGCAATTACTTGGCCTGCATCTATCTCAGTTCTATCGCTATCAAATCTAACTGATTCGCCTTTCTTTATATCGGTGCATGTCATTATCAGACGTGGTCGATGTTTTCTCCTCTCTCCTGCTCTTTCATTTCTAGCTGAACCGCTGGACAATTGTGACCGATACCACTCATTTATCTTATCGAAATTTACGAATTTGGTTAAAGTATCTTCCAGTGGCTTAATTTCGTATAAAAATGGAGAATTAAAGTAATAGTACAGAATCTCAGGTGGATATGACCATCGTGGTTGGAATATGTTCTTATTTCCGTAGACAAAGCCGTATAGAACAGATAACTCGGAACGTAATTTATCAGGTATGAAAGATGGGATAGTATTTTCTGCCACTGTTAACCAGAACTCTTCAAGATTGCGCGACGAATCAGAATCCTTGGACCCCACTATTATAGCTGCATTGACAGCTCCTATAGATGTACCTGCGACTACATCAAATCTTATATTATGTTTTACTAAGGCTTTGTAAACTCCACATTCGTACGCCCCTAAAGATCCTCCGCCCTGCATAATGAGGACTCTTTCATGCTTGTTTGTTCCCCTTTGCGGATCTAAAATGTTCGTCACTAGTATAATTAGGTCAACAATGGTATTAAAGAAATTAGAAATTAGTAAAACCATTTTTGAAAGACATCATCACACATATACTTAGCTAGTAGAAAGAGGACAAATTGACCAGTGCTCTGTTGCTAGCCAAAAGAGTAATTTAGTAAATTAAACTCTACCCAGCGGGACTGCCACTAGGTAGAAGTCATGAAGAAACTGCGACTGTATATAATCTTTGGAGACTATAC
>DASQQK010000346.1:0-3175 GCA_035643435.1 Nitrososphaeraceae archaeon
AACACACGTTGGTCCTCTAGATGTGAAAATATTGCATCATACAAAAGTGACCATCCGACTAGCAGGACTAATCCTGTTAAGGCCCAAATAGCAAGGTATGTTGATACAAAGAGAACGATGTCATATGATCTTGATCCTAGCTTGGATCTCAAACTATTAAGAGAAATTCTTTTCTCTCCACCTCCCTCCATTTCATGTCTTATTTTATTGTTAATATCTTCATTAGGATTGCCATTACTTTTATGGTATATTATTTGACTATTACCAACATCAGCGTTATTCTTGGTCCTATTGGTAACAATAAGTCGGTTGTAAACAAGAATCATCGGTACTATAGCGGGGAACATCATAGCAGCCATTCCGGCTGTCCATATGAGCACAAATAATGATAAAGCTGATGGATTATAAAAGGTCATCATAGATGACATCATTGTATCGTATTGCCATATCGATACCAGCCACGTCAGTACTGAAACAATTGTTATAATAGAAATAATAACTAGGGTCGAAGTTCTCATATCGTACCTAATTTCACCTTCTCTGTAAATTCCGGCATATAACTCAATATCCTAGTTAGCCAGTTGTTGTAAGTACTTGATCTACTAATACTATGGACCACTCCACTCAAATGGTATATGTTTACTCGACCTGCCATTCCATTCCCATTTAAAACCAAGGGCATCAACTTCATCAGTAATAGCCTTACCCCATGTTGCGACTCCTCCTGGTCCCACTTCACTTCCAGGCGGGTTAATAGTTTGAACTCTTTTACCTGGGGGGGTAGTAGGGCCACTCAGTGCTTCGGCCTTCGCCAAGATTTTTCCTGGTATTTCTGCGCTCCAGTAAGAGAGATCTTCTGCTAGCTCAAACTTTATAGGTGCGTACTCAATTCCCCTAACTTCCCCGATGAGCTTTGCAATTTCGGCCATAAAACCACCTGCTTTTCCAGTAAATATCATATTCAATGCTTCTCTCTGTTGTTCATTAGCTCTTTCGTCGAAAAAGATAGCCATATTCAGTTTTGTTTTACCATCACCAGCCCAGATATTACCTTTGAAGCTACCTAATGCTAATACGTTCAGGCCGTCAAGAGGTGTTCCGCCATAATCACCCTTCTTAATATTGTAGGCTAAAACTCCATCGCAGTCACCATATGTGGGAGCCTGTGCAAACTCACAGGGACATGGTATGCTACACTTACAAACATCGAACCAATCTCCTACAACCTTCCAGCTTGGAATCTTTTTTTGGGTTGTAGTAGTGGTCTCTTGAGTTGGCGATTCCATGTCTCTTCATATCAACAGTATTATTTTAGCATTCCGCACGAGTCCAAATCAAAACTGAAATTGCCTGGTTAAGCCTTTCCAATTCGTTACTTTAGAAAATATGCTACTTGCTTTTTAGGAATGGTTATGTGTCCTCATATGCCGTGATTAATGATTACACAACTAGTCCACATATCAATTTTTGATGTGGTAGACTGTCTGATGCTGAGAACTAAAAATTTTATGTTTTCAACTGTTCCATAAATGACATCATATCTACTAGGCTTCCACACTCAGTGCATTTTTTTCCCCTGAAAATACCTATCGTCATACCATTAACTTTAAACTATTTATTAGATGGTCGAAGGCCCATAAATTCACCTTTGTGTGTGCCAGATGGTACCTACCCGCAACCTTATTTCCATCAATAATTAAAACCTCAAAAACAATTTTTATATCATGAAACCCTTTCCAAAGGACTGAACTGTTTGAAACCTTCACTTTACAGGTAGTTATTAATAATATACTTAAGAATATATTCATTCTTTTCCTAGACAAAATAAAAAATAGTTAAAGTCAGTGCCCACAACCACAACCACTGTGTTGATGATGCTCCTGACTTACAGAACATGATGGACACAAAGTTGTAGTTGCACTTTCAGCTACAAATGTTGTTCCACACGAGCTACAAGTTACTTTTTGAAATTCTTGCATTTAGCAAGCAATTTACATCTCAGTTATTAAATTCTTTCCATCTTATTATATATCTGCTTCATCTGCTGGGGGAGTATTAGGTGACACGTCCGATTTGCTTGCATCTCCTATATGCTCGCGATGGATGCCCTTACTAATGTCATAAATCTCTGATCTAGTGGAAGGTCTCTTGTAACTCGACCAGATGTTCTCAATTTCTTTTGAGTTTATCACAGTTATTAGAGTATTCCTCATGTTTTCGATAGACCTATAGTGCCCTCCCTCATTTGGTGAAGATGCACAATCTGATATTACTACAGGATAGAATCCTCTATTGAATGCATCCCTAGCACTAGACTCTATTCCAAATTCTGTAGCGATTCCTGTAAACACTACCGTACTAATTCCGGCATTTTTAAGCATGCGCTCAAACCCTGTGTCTATGAATATGCTTGCTGTATGTTTGCTTATCACGATTTCATTTTGTCCATGCCGGGGTTTTATTGTAAAATTCATATCTTTAACTGTAAGTTGCTCAAATAGATGGTCGAACCCTAGTTTACTAAGAGTATATATATTTGAAGAAGATTGGAATCGTCTTGCTAATGTTTGATTCGTAGTGAAGAATATCGGAACATTTGATCTACGTGCCAATTCAATAACTGAATTCAGATTCTTACAAAATTCTTCTTTATTAAAAATCATTCTTGTAAACCCGTTTATTACATCCCATACAACCAGTGTTGTATGAGAGGGATCTAAAATTTCTTTAACAGTGTTATGGACTATTTTATTCCCAATCTCGTGCATGTTACATATCTCTACCATTATCACTTTATGTTGCTTTGCTTTAACCTATAAGCTATGATCAAGCAGCCGTCACTCCTCTTCCAGCCCCTTTTCGCTTACTTCTTCTCTATTACCAGTCCTAATGCTTTTTCAATTTCGTATGTATTATTATATTGTGTTTTACTATATTCCAGAAGTTTCTCGTCTAAGAGATTAAAAATTATCCTGTCATTACCATTGGTATTGTTGGCAGTTTTAATCTGTTTTAGTATCTGTGACTTCATCTGAACATGATCCTTGATCTTCCTTTTTGTCGCCGGAAATTCCAGTCCTTCAAGAAGGCTTGCTAATCTTGTTGCTAACTCTTGATTCAGTGTAACATTAGCTGATTGAGTTCTTTTAGAGATGTTGTATCTTGCCACTCCTTC
>DASQQK010000347.1:0-13125 GCA_035643435.1 Nitrososphaeraceae archaeon
TGTTATCTGAGAATCAAGTTAAAATGTATTTGGCAGATTTAGATAATGCATGGGAACTAAAGGATGGAAAGATTGTCAGATCGTTCCAATTTTCTAGTTTTATGGATGCAATTGGGTTTGTAAATAAGGTTGCAAATGTTGCGGAAAAGCTTGACCATCATCCAATTATTACGATTAACTGGAAGGCGGTTAAACTTTCTTTAAAGTCGTTTGACATCGATGCTATTACCAAGCGGGATATTAACCTTGCCAAAAACATAGAGGAAATTCTAAGAGCGTAACAAATACTATAGAACTAGACAGTGATGATTGCTAAGTCCATCTTGTTGAAAGTAGAACTAAAGACAATCTTGGGTTAAATTATATTTTTTATCTAGCTAACTTATCGCTTCCAACTTCTGTCCTACAAGCATACCTGACACATAGTTCTTCATGAAAAACTATTACATCATCCACATTTCACACCTTTTTAAGTTCATGGTGTCATACGGAATCACCATTCCATTATATTACTATAAGTAGAGATCCATGAATGTAACTTATGTGGATTGGTTTAGATCGGTCTTTGAGCTGGAACAGGTAGACTGAATGAAAAAGTTGCTCCCATCCCATGAGGATTATTCTGCGCCCAGATCCTGCCACCGTGAGCTTCAACAATATTTTTAGAAATATAAAGCTCAACTCCTGTTCCTGACCTACTGGCAAATTTAGTAAACAACCTTGGTATAATTTCAGGGTCTATACCAGAACCTGTATCCCTTACAGATAGCACAACCTCCTTGTTATTTTTTTGTGCTATGTCTATTGATATGTCTATGTTACCTTGATGTGTAAACCTGATTGCATTTCTTACAAAGTTTGAGATAACCTGATAAAGTCTTCCTCTATCCCCGCTCACAATGACATTACCACCGTCGTCGTTAGATGTAGATGTTATTTTTACTTCAGGTTTGCCTAGAGCTCGACCTCCATATTCTGAATATTCTGCAGTTACGTTCCTTACCACCTCATTTAGATTAAATGTCTCATTCTTTAGCTTTAAAGACTGGCTTTCAATTTTGCTAACATCAAGAATATCTTCTGTAAGCCGCTGTAGTCTTTTTGCATTTCTTGATATGACATCCACTAGCACAAGCTGTTCATTGTCTTTTATCTTAGACTTAAGGACATCGCTCAGTCCTAGAATGGGTTGGACAGGGGTACGCAACTCGTGGGCCGCTATATTAATGAATTCCTTTTGCATTTTATCATGAAGTTTCAGTCGTTCATAAAGTTCTGTTTGTTTCCACAAACCTTCAAAAATAGAAACATAAGACATAACGGTAGGTCCACTTGTTGAATAGGTGGCTAATCCTATCGCTTGTATAAAATCTTGTTCTAAATCATTCTTTTTCTCTATTGCCAGGGACTCTTTTTTGTCAATCACTAGTATAGTAACTGTATTAACTGTAATTTCCTCATAAGATGAGTTCATTCTATATATGGCAACACCTTTCTTTTGTTCCTTTTCTTGTTCTCTTGTTATTGTAGTTAATGTTTCATCTAGGTCTGTTTTATGTATTATATCTTCAACAATAGTATTTGTCGGGGTTAGGATTCTGACAATAATTTCGTGTTCTATACACACCTGCTTTAATAGTTTTAACATTCCTATCCTTTCTTCACGAAGAAAAGCATTGATTGTAGGAATTATCAATAAAATCTCATGTTTGGCAAACTTTACCATGTTCAAAAACAGATCATATATGCTCTGAGGATTGTAAATTATCTCAGTCTTTCCTGAATCTATTCCTGCTTCGATCTCATTAATTCTTTGTTCGGCAGGAATCGCCCTGTGCCAAAAGCTCTCAAAAACATATTTTTGGTGTTCAATTATTTCATTAACATTGCTATAGATAATTTGGGATGCAGGCATTCCCTTTTCATGATAAGCGGCAGGAGCTAGATATCCGATTTCACTGATGTAAAAATTCCCTTTGATTCCTTCCAGATGCCGGAGCTCATGGGTCGTTTCCATTAATTGTTTACAATAAGACAGATTCTCTTTAGTAATTTCAGTAACGTACACTAGTTTGACACCTCTCCTTTTTGCATCTTCAAAAGCCTTTCTTAATACTGGGATATCAAGTGATAATATAGGTCTAGTTTGGTCGACACAAGCATATACTAACTTGTGCGTTTGATTTAAGAACCATATAACTAAATCTATGACAGCATCAACTCCGTAAAATACCACAGTATCCTCTTTTTTCGTTGAAGATTCATTTCCTATATGATCTGATTCTAACTGTCCAGTATCAGGAGCATTATAGTGCGGCTTTCTATTGCTTCGGCCCTGATTAATCATAACAGGTTCTTGAGTATTTATCATACAGTGAATGTCGATAAAAACTTTGTCATATTTTGGATAAGTACAAAGAAATTGTCCTCTATTAAGCCCATAAGGTTTTCTCTTAAATTAGTTACCTTTGAGGCTCGTGATGCATGTGCTGAAGAATGTGAACAAAGTATGGAACATTGTAAATTGTGCGCACAAGTTTATAGAAGATGTGTCAAGAAATGTCGTAAAATAGCTGGATAAATCAACTAAAATAGATTAGACGCTTTCCTTTCGTTTCAATCAGCCTTTTCTACAAGTTCAAAGAAATGTATACATTTTAAATGCATTTGGGAACTTCTAGACAAACCCTGTTTCGTGCCTTTCACCGATAGCATATTTCTTGTATGCATAAATTAGCCAATCTATATCCGAGTCTGTTTCTTCACGCTTTACCATCTTGCCAATCTTTAGGACATCTCGTATATCCTTACTATTAAGTTCATTCCATACTCTATCTGCAATCTTCAAAGCTGTTCTATCTTCAATTTTATATCTTTCATTCAATAACTTTGCTGAGATCTCGACAAACTCTTCATACTTGTACTCTGGAAGATGAAATATTAAGAATCTTGATTTTAATGGTCTGGAAATATTATCTAAACTATTCGAAGTTGCAAATATCCATAGGTTCATCTTTAGTTGTCTGGTTTTTCTGACTTTTGTCGAGCTAAGAATGCCTGTTTCCATTACGTTTAGTAAGGCAACCTGATCGCTTTTCTTCATTTTATCTATTTCATCTATTAGCAAATATTTTATTGATGGATGCTCAAACAAGTAATCAACCATACCTATTCCACTAGTTCCTGTTCCATCTGTAAAATAACTATTGTCTAATCCTTTCATCATTTGTAGAAGAAATATCGTCTTGCTTGAGGCGGGTGGACCAGTTAGGAGAATGTGTGAAGGTTCTCTACTAATTATTGATCTCATGAATAGTCTTTTAAGATCAGAATATCCTACTATACCAGAGAAAAATTTCTCTTCTGGGGGTCGAATATCCGCTTCCTGCTCTATACCTAGCTTTTTGAATAGAGTTTTGAACAATCTTTAGATCGAGAATGCATTAAATACTTGAAATATTTTGTGCAAGTATTAGACTTAAGAATATTCTATATATTATATACATATTACAGAGGCATGGGAACCATGATAATACAAATATTGTCAAGAAACGTAGAAAAATTAGATTTTCTATTCTGAATTAGAATTAGAACCATCATTTTCTCCTTTATTAATCCCAACTGGCGGTGGAAGTTGTGCTAAAGTCTCATTGAATGTAAGTCCTAGCAGAAAAGGTTAATATCATATAACCCAAGTTAGTTGGGAAAATACTTCTGACAAGATATATGTCTTTTTCTTCTAACTATGATGCGATCGTTATAGGTGCAGGCCATAATGGTTTGACTTGTGCATGCTATCTTGCAAAAGCTGGGTTTAACGTACTGGTGTTAGAAGACTATCATTCAATCGGAGGTATGACGCTAACTGAAGAGATAACACTACCGGGCTTTAGATCAGATGTACATGCTTTTGGCTATTCTCTTGCAACCTTATCTCCTGTTTCATATGAGCTAGATCTCAAAAGATATGGATTTGAACCAATACGTCCTGAAATATCGTTATCACATATCTTCCCAAACGATCGTGGATATATCTCTATGTACAGATCACTAGAAAAGACACTGAAAAGTATCGATAAATATTCTAAACATGATGCTAAATCATGGAAAGGAATGTTTGAAGGATACCTGGCCAATAGAGAAAGTATCGTTTCTTTAATAAATTCCCCCCTTCTAATCCTATGGAGAATATTGAAAGGAGACCTGTAACAAATGATAATCTATTTGATAAAAAAATTTCAGTAACGATAGGAGAAGATTACCGTAGACAAACCCAGTCAATGCGGTCTTGGTGTAACGAGCATTTTGAATCCGATGAGGTGAAATCGATGTTGGGCACATTTGCAGCATTTGTAGGTCTTTCACCAGATGATGCTGGAGGTGGTGAACTCTGTTACCTGTTTTCCACTATAATCCAAGATGGTGGTAATAATGTAGTAAAAGGAGGATTTGTTAATCTTCCGATTGCACTTGCAACTTATTTGAAATTGAAAGGTGGAGAGATAATTACTAGTTCCCGTGTTAGAAAAATATTAGTAGAAAATGGTAAAGCTATAGGTGTTGAACTTGAGGATGGAAAACTGATAGGTGCAAAAAGGTTGATAGCATCAAGCACTGATCCAGCCACACTGATTCTTAAACTGATAGGTGAAGAATATGTTGACACAAATATATCAAATAGTATCAAAAGAATGGAATGGGGCGACTCCATCTTTGGTATATATCTAGCTCTAAATGGAAAGCTAGAATATAAATCTGGACAAGAGGAAGTTGCCAAGTCTTGCCAGGTACATATCTCTCCACCTGGATTAGAAAACTTTTCGAAAATATTTTATGAATGCAGAAGTGGTAAACTTCCATCTAATCCACTTCCTATAATGAGTAACGATTCTATGATGGATCCGACAAGGATAATGCCAGTTAATGGTAATAGTAACAATAATAAACATCTTATAAAATTTCTTGTTCTAAGTGTTCCGTATCAATTAGAAGATATTGATAATCAAGAAAGTAGAAAATATAGATGGGAAGAGGTGAAAGACCGTTATGCCGATCAGATTATTGATATTATTACCAAAGAATATATTCCTAATCTAAAAGATGTAATTCTAAAAAGAGTAGCATATTCCCCTTCAGATTATGAAAAAAACCTATTAACTCTATTAAGGGAACCCTTTCATGCGGAGCTGTATTGCCATATCAATCGGCATGGATGCGTCCAATCCCGCAGTTAGGTGATTACAGAGTGCACTCTATTCCGAATGTCTATTTGTGCGGTTCTGGAAGTCACCCCGGCCCTGGAGTTTCAATGGCTCCTAGTAGAAATGCAGCACAGGTAATATATCAAGACTTGGGATTAGATTTCAATAAAATAGTCAATCAATCATAAATGCTTAACAATGAAAATTATTAAACTATCGCCGCCATAAGTACATGAAGGAGGGTCCTGAATTCTTTCTAGGATACATGAGTATCTTCATCTACCATATCCTGGTTAATAGTAATAGCAGCATTTACACCATCTGAAGCTGCCATGATGACCTTCTGCCTAGTCCTTATAGCATCGCCTGCTGCATATACTCCTGGTACTGTTGTTCGTCCAGTTTCATCTATTCTTATTTTACCAGATTCAGTCATTGAACATTCTAATTGGACAGACAGAGAGCTACGTTGTCGCTGTGTCGGTCTTATAAAAAGGACCTCCCTCTTTAAGGAGCTTCCATCTACAAATACAATTCTTTCAAGTTTATCAACAGAAGAGTATTCTAATCGATCTATATTCTGTTCATAGATTTCAATATGTTTTGAGGCAAGTATTTTATGATCCTTCTCCTCCAAGTTAACTGGTCCATCACTACATAGAACCAAATTATCTGACCAATTAGAAATTAAGAGTGCTAATGATAGTCCGTCCTGACCTCTGCCGTAGACTGCAAGTGGTTTATCTCTAACCTCCCATCCATGACAATATGGGCAATGCAGAACAGCTTTTCCCCAAAGTTCGGAGAATCCTTGTATGTGGGGAAGCTCATCGATAATCCCAGTAGACAAAAGTATTTTTCTTGATGTTACCCTAGTAGAGTCTGCAAGTTCTATATCGAACAGACTTTTATCATTTCGATTAATCTGCTTCACTTCAATATTTCTTATTTTGACAGTATCGTATGGCTTGAGTTGATCACGAGCGATTCGTAAGAAATCTAATGGGTTAGTACCATCTCTGGATAAAAAGCTATGCATTGAATGTGATGGTAAATTGCGTGGCTCACTATTATCACACACAAGTACGTTTCTTAGTGAACGACCCAGAACTAAGGCCGCACTCAATCCTGCTGAACCGCCACCAATGATCACTACATCAAACGCATTGTTATGCGTTGTCTAGTAATAGCTTTCAAGTATGTATATATCTATAACTTACTAAGTCATAGCTCATTCACGTGCTCACTCTCATTCACGTACTCACTCATGCATACTTCTTCCGTTCATATAGTATTGTAATTGTCAACAAATGAAAATGCAATGAGTCCTCCATATGATATAAGAAATTAACAGTAGAACCATAGCGATTACAAAAATCATCCAAGCAATACAGCGCATTATGCTACATGTTGAACTACATATTGATAATTATCATATGAAAACGAAAAAAGATAGTTACCAAAAAACCTTCTCTGGACATATTACAGGAATATTGTATGCAAATCCTCATTGAGGGAGTTAAGAAGCTCCATATCTTCTTCTTCAAGCTGAAAGTCAAATACTTGGCTATTTTCTCTGATCCGATTTTCATTTTTAGATTTTGGAATTACAACAAGACCATGCTGCAAGTTCCATCGGATCAGAATTTGAGCTGACGTCTTTCCATATTTTTTTGCTAGATGTATCACGGTAGGATGGTTAAGCCTTTGACCTCTGGTTAATGGACTATAGGCCTCTAGCTGAATATTGTTGTTTTCACAGAATTCTAATAATCTTTTTTGGTATAAAAATGGATGAAACTCGACCTGGTTTACTGATGGTACGGCATCAAAGTTTTGGATTATTTCTTGTAAATGGAAAATCTCGTAATTGCTGACTCCAATAGTTCGAGTTTTGCCTTCTCTTAGTAATTGAATCATAGCTTTCCATGTATCTTTGTTCCTCCCTTGAACTGGCCAGTGAATCAAGTATAAGTCAATGTAAGATAGTCCTAAACGCCTTAAACTTTTTTCACATGCTTTAAGAGTAGAATGATATCCCTGATCACTATTCCACACCTTTGTAGTAATAAAGATCTCTTCTCTATCTATTCCGCTTTCTAGGACAGCTTTACCTACATCCTTTTCATTGTCGTATAGCCAAGCGGTATCAATATGCCGATAACCTATATTAAGTGCATATTTCACGGCGCGGAATGTAGATTTTCCGGGAAGCATTTGGTAGACTCCCAAGCCTAAACGTGGAATCTCTACTCCATTATTCAGCATGATACCAGATTTCAAACTCAATTCCATAATGAGATGTGGTCTTAAAGAACCTACATAATTCTATCGGAGATTGGTTTGTTAGGTGGACTGAAAGGAAAATTATGTCATTTTTTGTAAATTTTCTTTCTTCTTCAAGGTTACTTCTTGATGCTTTTCATTCCAATGATTGACAAAATCATCAATTATGGGTCGAAGATAGCTTTTGCATAATCCATTATGCTGTTTCGCAGTTTTTCCTATTTTGTTACTAAATTTAATACACCTCAAACATCCTATAAATGGAATCAGATAAACCACTCTATATCCAATATATTTTGAGGAATATCCCCATGCCTCACCCACTATACACATTTCTGGCTTGCGGATGAGTATATATAAATCATCATTATCAAGATCTGCTTTAAGTTTGTTTGACCAAGTCGGACATATATCCCCAAAAGTCAGAGTTGTTAGTCTAGTACTACTACTACTGTGACGGATTGAGGGCCCCAACATCATTTGTAGTATAATAGGAAATGCTTTGATTTATGTCTATCTAGTACAAATCAATGACGAATAAATAATGCACAAAGTTCTTTTCTTATTTGATCAAATAAATGAATCCAAATCTTGTTTGGCTCTGATTATGACTCCGAATGCACTATATAATGTTTCAATATTAGCATTAGTATTATCAGCCACTGCCTTTAAATTGTTTAGAGTATTAATGCCGCCTGTTATACAATGAATTTAGAGATTTCTTATAATCCTTTTGTAGTATTACATGAATTCTATCATCATAATTTGTAGTTTGTAGTTTGTAGTCCTTGAGAAGAAGAAAATTCTATCCCCTTCTGTCGTAATGTTTAGTACTGAGGGTTCTGCAAGTACATGATCTATGGAGTTAGTACTATTCTTGATCGGTTGTCGGTAGATTTGTATTGCTGAGTTTTCCATCGTCTACTACAAATTCATAATAATCTTCAAGTATTAGTGTTCGCAATAATCATGGAATGAAAATCATATTTAATGATGCTACATTTTCGTTACAACTTCTTAGGACATTAGGTGAAACATATTACAAAGGAGCAGATATAGGTGAGTGTTTATCAACTGCATATCGTATCAAGGAAGGAGATTTTGAAAGCTGGCATTCGGAGTGGCTAAAAACTGCAAAGCGAATTCATAGTTATGCAGATGAATGTCTTGCAAAAGGTCATACTATAAGTGCAAGAGATGCGTATCTTAGAGCCTCTAATTATTATCGAGTTTCTGAATTTATGTTAATTGATCCACAGGATCCTCGAATTCAAATTACATGGGAAAATAGTAAAGAATGTTTCAGTAAAGCCGCAAAGCTTTTTCCATTCACTGTAGAATCAATAGATATACCATACGAACAAGGGATCACACTACCTGGCTATTTTTATTACACTTCAAAAAAAAGTGTTTTACATAATAATACAGATGGAGATATGAAAAATAAAGAGACCAAAATCGAAAAGAAATCTTCTCGACCAACCATTATAGTTCATGGCGGTTTTGATTCGACATTAGAAGAATTGTATTCAGCAGCAGCAGCTCCAGCTCTGGAAAGGGGATATAATTGCCTGACATTTGAGGGACCAGGTCAAGGTGGGGTAATTCGTAAGCAAAAAATTCCATTTAGACATGACTGGGAAAAAGTTGTTTCTCCTGTTATTGATTATGCTGTAAACAAGAAAATAGAACTTGGTATTGATGTAGAACGCATTGCATTAATGGGTATAAGTATGGGTGGATATTTGGCTGCTAGAGCTGCAGCTTTTGACAATCGTATATCTGCTTGCATACTTTATAATGGAGTATATGATGGATATGATGCTATTACATCTGCATTTCCTAAATCTTTGTTAAATGCACTAAATGAAGGTGATTCGCAATATGTTAATTCGACAATAACAGATCTGATGGAGTCTGATCCAAATACAAGATTTAATATAAAACATGGAATGTGGACGGCAGGGGCCAATTCACCTTATGACCTCATTACTGGCGTAAAAAAATATACTTTAAAAGATATAATAAAAAACATTACTTGCTCCACATTGGTCCTTGATGCTGAAAAGGACGATTCATTTCCAGGACAACCAAAGAAGGTATTTGATGCTTTAACGTCTCCCAACAAAAAATACATACTATTTACTCAAGATGAGGGTGCAGAGGAGCATTGTCAATGCGGTGCTGCTGCTCTATCAAATCAAAGAATATTTGACTGGATTGATGAAATCTTTGAACACCACAAGTGAGCGAGCTTTTATTTTATTAACCCATCTGCTCTATAATCCAGTGCTTTTGGATTCGTGACGAGTGTCTCGAACAGTATATACCAATATTTAGGACGTACTATTGAATGATATTAGTTGAACCAAAGTAAATACATATACAGAATTACTATTAACTCATACCTTGAGAATATTTCATTCTAAAAACTCTAGATGCGTCATTAGTATGGAAGAGTCTTAACAAATGTTTATCGCATGCTCGGCATCTGGTCAGAAGCTTAGATGGATATACAAAGAGCAGAACAGATAAAGATGGATTATAGCAGTAAAGAGGGTACTTAAACAATGTACATGCGATCCCTCATAATAGTAATGACAGTAACCTTTTTGTTGACCTCTTTTTTCATCATCATTTCAATTACGAATAAAATTAGTGCTTCTCCTATTCAACAAAGAGATCCTGTCTTTATCATGTATGCGGCTTCTCTCCTAAGGACATTCGAAGAAAGTATAAGACCAGCCTTTCAAGCAGAAACTGGGTATACCTATGAAGGAGAAGCTAGAGGTTCAGTACAGATCGCAAACATGATGATCGATGGGTTAAGAAAGCCAGATGTCTTTGTAAGTGCAGGTACTATTCCATTAATGAAGTTAATGAATATCACCGATCCTCTTGCTGAATGGTTAGTGAAGTTTAGTTCTGCAGAATTAGTAATTGCTTATCATCCTAACAGCCGTCATTTCAATGACCTAGAAAAAGCCCGCACAGGAGAAATCCCATGGTATGAAGTTCTATCCAATTCAGATCTCAAGTTTGGAAGAACCGATCCGGAGCTTGATCCAAAAGGATATTATATAATCATAGCCGCAGAGCTTGCCAACAAATATTATAATGATTCAGGGATAAAACAAAAAATACTGGGAGAGGATCGAAATCCATCACAGATCTTCCCCGAAGAAACACTGAAAACTATCCTAGAACAAGGTCAATTAGATGCAGTAGCAGCATATAAGCATGAGGCCATTGCTAGAGGGCTTCCATATATTACACTCCCGCCAGAGATTAATCTAGCTGACCCTGCATTTTCTAATTTCTATAAGACAGCCTCGTATACTTTAGAGAATGCCAAAGGTCAAACAATCTTAGGCGAACCAGTATACTTCTCATTTACAATACCTGACATGGTCAATAATTTAGAGGGAGCTATATCTTTTGCCACTTTTATTCTGTCAATTACTGGAGAAAATATACTGGAAGAGAAAGGGTTTAACATTATCACACCAGTCGTTGAGGGCAATACAGAAAGAATTCCTTCTAACTTGATGGATCTACTAGAAGAAAAAGGTACAATCCAATCCAGTAATACCTCATCATTACCATCTCATATAAATAACATAGTACAATGAATATTCTATTCTTATCAGGTATTTCTTATGCTTCTTGAAAAATATTCGAATGACAATAAGCAGTGATGAAGATGATATTGGAAGCGATGATGATGAAGGAGAAGAGGATAGCAGCTGCAGCTCATCAAATCTACTACGTGAAATTAATCAAGAATTGATAGAGTAGCGTCTCCTAAATAACTGATCTACGATTTACCATCTATTTTTATCAGGCAGGATCGTATACAATATGATAAGTAATGGACTTTGATGAAGTAGTTAGAAAAAGAAAGATGATAAGAGAATACAAGGAAAACAGGCAAGTTCCAACAGAAATAATAAATAAAATACTTAAGAATGCACATAGATCACCTAGTGCTGGGCATACCCAAGTACAAGAGTTTATAGTAGTAATCGATCCTATTACAAAAAGGAAATTATGTCAGGCATCGCTAGGACAAAGTCAGGTAGAGAAGGCCTCACTTCTAATAATTGTATGTGCAAATATATCAAGGTCAATTAATAGATACAGAAAACGAGGTACAGAATTCTATAGTGTTATCGACGGTGCATTCGCTTCTATGATTATATTATTGAGTGCAGTTAATGAAGGCATTGGAGCCAGTTTTGTTGGTGCTTTTGAAGACAATGAGGTTACAAGAATCCTTAGATTGAAATTGCATTAATCGCCGGAAATATGGCACTAGACAGGTGCCCATAGAAGGGTGTAATATATATCGATCTACTCAGAGTTTGGAGAGACTATTCTAGTAATCGATTATGACAACGTTCCTGATATTCCCTCCAATAGAGCCTATTGATATCCAAAACGTTTCCTCAATACTGATCGAAACAGCTCATCTTTCATAATGTCTGTTGGCCAAGATGTAGGGGAAGCCGACTGGGACTGAACAAACTGTCTTGTTATGTAGCTCGGGATTGGATTCTGCCAATAGACACCCTGACGTCTACCTGCTAAATAATCTATGAAAGAAACTATGTTAGCAAGACCGTCATGTAAATTGTTGATGTGTCGCTGAACACTATATCTACGCGATGAATACATACCACACGTTGAGCAGCACCATCTTGGTTTACCGCTCATTATTCTAAACACCTTGTAAACAAAATACTGCTGCGTTTCACTGTGAAACTCATCCTCATGCGTTTACAATGCTATAGAACAACAATCCACTATAAAAATACTATATCGTTGACAGTCTAAATTCTAAGACATGTTGTCACTAATAAAATATATATTCGATGTAGACACGCTGCAAGCACAAGGTATGAAGAAGCAGTGGAAAAGTGGACGAAGATGAAAAGATGAGTAATTTTTGCCAGAAACATATTATACTCGCAATACGTATTTTTCGTTGGTAAGAAGAAAATGGCTTTAAGACGTGTCCGCCCATTAACAAACGCTCAGTACACTCTAGTTATAAAGAAACTAAAACAAGAAGAACGGAAACCGGATCAGAAACGCCTTACGAGAATAAGGCTAGCTAGGCGAAATGCCAAAAAAATGGGCAGAGTAATATACCATTAATTATTCATATCGTTATTGCTGTCACCCTTTGACATGGAGCCACATTCTTTAATACGAAAGTTCGATTTTTCTAGGTTCAAGAATGAAAAAGCAAAATATGCGAATTATCTAATCAAAGAAGCGTTTCGTGACCATGAGTCGAATATTGGACGTGTATTTTTGTTCATATATAAGCCTGATAACGAGATAGCTGGTTACGTAGCTTTGGCTATGTCAAACCTGCCAAGAAAGACGCATATGAATTTGAAAGGCCTGACAAATTATCCAGATGTCCCAGCTTTATTGTTAGGTCAGATGGCTAGAAATTTAGATTATGCCCATATGGGTATGGGTAGATACATGCTTGATTGGGTAATTGATCATGGAATTAAATTGTCAAAAGAGGTGGGCTGTAGAATAATCATGTTGAATTCGGAGAAAGACAAAATTAATTGGTATTACGAGAATGGTTTTACTCTGATTGATCACAGTAATAACA
>DASQQK010000348.1:0-2311 GCA_035643435.1 Nitrososphaeraceae archaeon
ATTCCAATAAGGATGTTGAAAATAATTATTATGTCCTGCACAGCTCTGTTGCATAAATCAGTCTAATCCTTCTTACATTATCAAATTCTCTAGCTACATCATGTTAGCAAACATGTTATATAGTGATGCTTTTAGAATCAATTCTTTAGCCATGTTATGAAATTTTCTTGCAGTCACATACTCACCAAACGTTCTTTTAATAGACGAGAATACCGTTTCTGTCATCCACCGTTGTCCATAGCTCACGCTATGTTTCCATCTTTTGAGATTTGTCTGTTGTCTTATTACAGCCATATTTCTGGCATTACAGTTGGTCGGTCTAACCTTAGAATTACTTCTTGTCTTTATGCCGGGTTTAATATGCTTCTTGGATAGATATCTAAAATTCTTATTACTATCATACATACCATCTCCTACTACACCCTTTACATTGTTACTTTCAGAAGCATTGTCTATTAACTTCTTCAGCATCTTACCATCATGTATCTCCTCGCTTGTTACCTCCAAAGAAATAATCTTATTATTCTTGATATCTACTGCTACGTGTATCTTCAGCCCTGGTTCACAAACCTAGTTGCCCTTGCTCAAGGACTGCGGAAGCCCATCCTTTCTCCAAGGGAATAAGAGTTACAGCAGATTGTCAAAGATAAAACAGATTGAAGACATTAATCATCAATTCTCCTAGTTTTAGAGGAATGTATCTGAGCATTATATTTATTGAAGAAACCTAATATCTATATCGCCAAATTAAGATTGATAACACATATTATTAAAATGAAAGATCTATGGGGAGATAATCTTGTTACCATCTCATAATCCTTTCGGAAACTCGTAGCTTGAAGGTATTTTATCTAATGATATCCCTCCATAAACTATTGCAATTTCGTCATGCGCATTAAGATTGATACTTCTGTAGTCCATGTCTGTTGGCACTTTATTACCATTCACATAGATGCTCATCGTGTCACTCGTATCCCCCTCATCAAACAAATGAGTATTATTAAATACCTCTCCCCAGATATCAAAGAAATTTCCAAGGGTAAATTCTCTTTGTACAGGTGCTTCGATGTGAATAATACCGCTATCATCGTGTGTATGGAGCCAGTATAAGCATCCTGCATCAGAGTTTATTCCGATCTGCGAAGGTACAGTGGCAGGTTTACCATTAACGAAAATGTCAAGATGAGCATGGATATGAAAAGCTGCCTGTTCCATAGTATTACATTGTATCCCATCTATTGTTCTTGCGGCGTGTGTTAGTGATGTAGAATTAGACCCAAGTGCATAGTAATAGATAGATATAGATAATGCAGCGACAATTGAGATACCAAGGCATATTATAATAATTGACCTCACGATGATTCGCCCCCTAATTCGATGGTATTACATATGTTAAAACCCCTGTATTAAGGGTTGCAGTACAACATTAGTGAATGATCTTCGAGTACATACAAATTCATATATTCATAAATAGGAGATTGGTTGGTAGTAGGCATGCGTATAACTATGCTGAGCATTCGATGATCTTGTGTTTATGTTTTTGTAGTACATTCGTCGAATGAACCATAAACCGTATTACGCTAGAGTTAGTATGATAAGGCTAAAGAGCTACGATTCAGATACTTTTTACATGGATGATAATAGCTGCCCCATCCATGTAAAAAGTAATGGATTATGTTGTTATTGTATCCGGTACGGTTTTCTATAGAAATTCGTTACGCTAACATGTAGATATCTTTCCACCTTGTCCGATCGGTGGCATATAAGTATGCCGGTACATTCTAAGAATATACCATATTATTACGGCTAATATGCCAGAGAAAGTGGTCATAAATATCGTTTTCAACAACTAGAACATTCGTCGAATGAACCACAGTCTTTATTATATTATGTTTAGAAGTATAGATCAAAGCTAGAATGAATATGCTTCATTTTTTGTACTTTGAACGAATGACAAACATTCGGTACTATAATGATAGGATTTACGTCTTGTCAGTGAGTATGCTGATCGCGCTTGCCGTCGTGATGTTGCTATTAGGCAACCTGATTTTTTAGAGCGTTTATTCACACGCAAATCCAACTTCATATACACCCCAGTCCAACTCAATTGTTGGAGAAAATGGAATTCTTCCTAAAAAGGTAGTAATTGTATTCTCCGAAAGACCAGAACCAAAAGCCAGCTTTATTCATGTAACTAATTCAGAGAATGAAAGAATAGATAAAAATGATTATGGGGTAAGCTCAAACAATCCTCGAGAATCATCAATATCTATGGACATATCGAAATTGAGACCAGGCATTTATACAGTTT
>DASQQK010000349.1:0-2436 GCA_035643435.1 Nitrososphaeraceae archaeon
CCCTGGCCATCTTTGCAGTAGTAACATATCCACTTCCAAATACTATCGCATTAGGAGGGGTTCCTACGGGCATTATGAAGCCGTAACTTGTTGCTATTGCTATAGGGGCCATTAGCAGAACAGGATCTATTGATATTGCTGTTGCAAGTGAGGCTGCAATTGGTATAAACACTGCGGCAGCAGCAGTATTACTCATAATCTCGCCTGCAAATATCGTAATTGCAACAATAATTACTATAATAAAAAGATAATTCAGTTCTTCGACAAACAAGAGACTATTTGCAATCCACCTATCCAGACCAGTTGCTTCAAAAGCATCTGCGAGAGCCAATCCCCCACCAATCAAAAGTAGTACACCCCATGGAATCTTTGAAGCAGTATTCCAATCTAGAAGTCGCTCTGTCTTTTGGCCATTATTTGACGATTCATTTGGGCTAGACTTAACTTCCTTTGATGTTAACGAAGTCTCCGTCTTCTCTGAAGTATTAGTATCAGAAGTATTAGATGAACTTCTTCTGTGTGAAGTTGAAGGCAGCAGAAATAATGTAATCGCTGATATAAGTACTATTGTGGTGTCGTCTACCATAGGCAAGAAATCTTTCCACAGGAGACCTCTAGTGATCCACATAAGTGCTGTAGCAGAAAATACGGCTGCAACAATTTTCTCATCTGCACTCATTCCTCCGAGTTTTTGTAATTGCTTGTAGATGATTTCCTTTTCTTTTATTAATGAGATGGTCTTTTTGTTTATTTTCATTCCAATATTAACCATATATAACCAAGTTACAAATAGGGATACTGCACTTATAGGCATGCCTACCAACATCCAATCAGAAAAAGTTACCTCGACATTACTAAGTGAGGAGGATAGGGATGCAAATATGGCATTAGGTGGAGTTCCAATTAGTGTTGCTAGCCCACCTAGGCTGGCAGAATACGCTATAGAAAGCATCAGACACAATCCAAATTGTTTCCTTTGCTTCATATTGTCAACCTGCACTATTACAGCCGCTGCGATTGGAACCATAAGCATCGCAGTAGCAGTATTACTTATCCAAGCACTTAAAAAACCCGTTACAATTATGAATGCAGCCACAACGTTTCTAGGATTAGTACCAAAAGCCCTCAAAATATTCAATGCAAACCTTTTATGAAGCTCAGTTTTCTCGATTGCCTTTGCTAGTATAAATCCACCAAGGAATAAAAATACAATTCTATCTGCGTAGACAGCTGCAGTCTCTCCTATGTCGGTTACTTCCAGAGATGGGAGCAATACTAACGGCAACATAGCGGTCGCGTAGATTGGAATTGCCTCTGTTATCCACCACAAACTCATCCATATGGTAATTCCCAATACTATCCTTCCATCAAAAGACAGGCTATCAACTGGTAAAAGTAGGACAATTAGAACGAACAGTAATGGGCCCAGTAAAAGACCTATTGTAGATTTCCGATTCTGAAACATACCCTGGCGCTCCATTTCATCTCTTGATACACTTCCTTTAAATACTCTCGAATAGTAATTCGTTCACCTGTCTTTAGATAACCTTGTTAAAGGAGAACCGACAAAGGCATAAGGTACGGGAATCTCCGGAAGTACATGCATTAATATAATGCTAATAATACGTCTGCGTTTATGATAGTGTTCTATCCCCATACGAAATGATAGTGTTCTCCATCCGCATGTTTATGTTTACCTATTGTTTGGTGATTCTTTGGAAAGTCAGAATCTATTGGAATAATATATAATAAATAGCCATTGGTGACAACTTCGCCATCTCCGATAACTGCTTGCCTATAGCCATGCTTTTTCCAGCCTGCCTATAGTCATAAAATGATAACCAAGTATGGAGAGAAATGTTAAGCAAGCAAAACACATAATAGTAAAACTGCTTCCTTAACCTCAATTCAGAAATGTACTGAATATGATTGCAAAAAGGCGGCTTTCATCTGAATATACCATGCTCTCAATATTAGAGTATCTTTGCATTAATGCCGCAAAGGCGCCTGTAAGCAAATATCATATTATAACTAAAGTTCCTAGCATCAAGCAACAACGCCAAGATAGAATTTCAGACATTATGCTAACGTTAGAAAAGCAATGTTTGATAATTTCCATTAAGACTTCTGATTCCACATTCTATAGTGTAACAGAAAAGGGAGTTGAAGCATATTCAAGATGGGTTAAAAGCTTTCTGAATTTTACTAGATCAGCTTATGGATTAGAAGATGATGATATTAGTAGTTGAGGATCATGTAACTTTGGTATGATCTCTTAACCTGAATTATTAGTGAATAACAGTAATTCTGTGGTTAGACTAACATACAGGATTATCAGGGAGAAAACGAAAGAGATTCTCAGTACCAATGATATTGCATTTCTACAAAATGTTAGTGAATCTAGAATTAGACAGATATGGTGTACCTACAAGAATG
>DASQQK010000350.1:0-2208 GCA_035643435.1 Nitrososphaeraceae archaeon
TCAGCAGCAGTTGATATAATGTTACGAAATAATATTAGACATTTGCTTGTTGTAGACAAAGATAACAAAGATAAACCACTTGGTATGATCACCCCACTCGACTTAAGGGATGAGGAATTTACTGATGAAGGGTTAATGAAATCAATTGATGAATTGTCAATGTATTACAAGTAAACTGAATGGATTCTACGTCAAGATGCATGATGGGTAATCTAAATATTAAATACCAGTAGTATTTATAATTGTTATCTATAAAAACTTAAATTTGCTAGAGTATGTTAGATTCTCCTCTCACTTATTAAATTTGTCATATTCCCGGATCGTATGATGCATGGAAATTTGTCGTATGTCTAGACCCGCACCATATTACCACACATCTCATGACCTATTAGATCCCTCAGTTCTGGTTATAGTCATAGCGTTATCTGAAAATAGGTAACAGCTAGGACGGCGCAAGTTTTCAGAAAACCAACTAGCTAGACCAAATAAGTTTCATTCCTTACACTAAAAAACTGAATGTCTTGAGATTGCGGTTGACCGAATAGAAGGATGACTTTCTATGGACATAACAGGCCTTAGTTGAATCACATTAGATCCATCGTAACTAAGGATCACGGATCTCTTAGGAGTAGGTAAGCCGGTTTGTTCTACTGTTACTTTTACCCTATTTCCTTTATTTCCAAACTTTATCGTTATTCGACTTACTTGGTTAAAATCATCCAGCCCACTAGTTGGTCCTTTTCCATCTTGTACGTGAAGATATGTCAATTTCATATTCTGTTCTTTAGACCAGTCTCTTCTAATCCAGGTCTGAAGCGCTGTTGGAAAGCCATTAATTTTATTGTATCTTTAATAATCCTCCTACTAGAGGGATCTAAAAGTAGTTGAAGAGACCCAAAATCACGGATACTGCCATAACAGAATCGCATCGGCTGCTCAGAAAACTAACCAGTTTAGTAATATCCTATTTCTATGTATTCCATCAAGTCATCATATCATTTGCCAACTAAGGCGTATATAACACAGAAGTTGACTGCCTCTAGTTGGAGGTCCAAGCCCATTGAAGAGTAACTTTTTTCTGCATGAATTTTGAATCATTTGTTATGAAGGTCATTAGTGCAATCACCGGAACTCCTTCTATGAGCCAACAAGAAGTCGATACATTCCTCGAAAATAAGCTGAATTTGCAAATCGGTACTATTGATAACGAGGGAGATCCTAATATTCAACCGGTGTGGTTCAACTATGATAAGGATAGAGAAAAATTCTTAGTAATTACACCCAAATTAGCAAATAAGATCCAGAATATACGAAAGAAACCTAATATTTATTTTTCAATAGATGATGAAAACTTTCCCTATAAGGGCGTAAAAGGTAAAGGCACTGCGACTGTAGTGGAAGATCCAGTTAGAACTGTTCCGGAGGCAAAGAAAATAAATATGAAATATCTCGGAACACTCGATCATCCAATTCCTAGAATGATCTTAGAGAGTGCACAAAAAGGAAATCATGTGATGATTGAAATCAAGCCCAAATACTTTTCTACTTGGGATTTCGCTAAATTGCAATAATTAATCAATCAAAGAAAATATAATCTATATCTAATACTATGTTGATAGCTGATCACAACTATTTGATTGGAAGAATTCTATCGATTTGCCAAGGGATTGTAATTTCTTGTAAATGGTTTGGTATGGCCCTCAACGAGTAGTAGTAGGGATTTGTTCCTAATCCTCAAAAAACGATTTTAAAGCACAAATGAAAGCTTAAGCTTAAGTAAATATTATTTCTAAACTGAGAAAGATTGAAAGAAACAAATGCAGTCGGTGTGATGCACTCAATATGTTATAAATTCACTAACGAAAGAAACCTTAAGTAATCTCTCTTATTAGAATTTATGGAAAATATATGGATCACATAGGACAAACCGGTGATACATTAGTGCAGATTTTCACAGAAAGACGTAAGGTAGTCAATAATCTTGTTGAAGAATTGAGGGGCCTACTTGGAAAGGAGACATCAAGTGAAGTTATAATCTCTATGTGTATAACACTCGCAGGAGAACTGGGGAACTTCTACCGGTTTTTTGAGCTAGAATCAAAAATGATAAATGCTTTGCAAAAAGAAATTGAGATGTTGGCGGTCGCTATTTATCAGACAGAGAATAAAGAAGAAGTGAGACGGGTGATCGATACTATATCTAAAGAT
>DASQQK010000351.1:0-37399 GCA_035643435.1 Nitrososphaeraceae archaeon
GCCGTCGCGGCTGCTGCAGATGCTGCAGAACCTCCGCCTGCTGCAGCTGCTGCTGCTGCTGCATTACCGGCCGCGGTGCCTGCTGCAGCGCCAGTACCTGCTGCTGCGGCTGCTGCTGCTGCTGCTCCGCTACCGCCACCACCGGCTGCTGCTGCTGCGGCTGCGGCCTGACTTGCTGCGGCTGCTGCTGCTGCAGCACCACCTCCGGCCGCTGCTGCTGCGGCTGCTGCGCCACTACCTGCTGCTGCGGCTGCGGCTGAACTACCAGCTGCGGCACCAGAAGCTGCTGCGGCTGCGGCGGCTGCGGCTGCAGATGAACCGCCAGCTGCGGCTGCGGCTGCTGCTGCGGCCTGACCTGCTGCGGCTGCGGCTGCTGCAGCACCACCGCCTCCTGCTGCTGCTGCTGCTGCGGCTGCTGCGGCTGCACTTCCAGCTGCTGCTGCGGCTGCTGCTCCGCCTCCACCAGCTGCTGCGGCTGCTGCACTTCCAGCTGCAGCTGCCGCTGCTGCTGCGCCACCGCTAGCTCCTGCTGCTGCGGCTGCGGCTGAACCTCCAGCGGCTGCTGCTGCGGCCGCCGCTGCTGATGCCGCGGCTGCTGCGGCTGCACTACCGCTGTAACCGGAACTAGATGCTGCGGCTGCGGCTGCTGCACCTGCTGCTGCTGCGGCCCCGGCTGCACCACCACCGGCTGCTGCTGCTGCAGCTGCTGCATTACCACCAGCTGCAGCTGCTGCTGCAGCTGCCGCCTGACTTGCGGCTGCTGCGGCTGCTGCTGCACCACCGCCTCCTGCTGCTGCGGCTGCTGCTGCTGCACCACCGCCACCGGCTGCTGCGGCTGATGCTGCTGCGCTACCACCAGCAGCGGCTGCTGCTGCTGCGCTACCACCAGCAGCGGCTGCTGCTGCAGCTGCACCTGCTGCTGCGGCTGCTGCTGCACCACCACCTGCTGCTGCTGCTGCTGCAGCTGCCGCCTGACTTGCGGCTGCTGCGGCTGCTGCTGCACCACCGCCTCCTGCTGCTGCGGCTGCTGCTGCTGCACCACCGCCACCGGCTGCTGCGGCTGCTGCTGCCGCAGCGTCAGCTGCTGCCGCTGCTGCGGCCGCACCCCCGCCGGCAGCGGCTGCTGATGCGGCTGCACTACCTGCTGCTGCTGCTGCTGCACCTGAGTACCCTGAGGCTGCTGCGGCTGCGGCTGCTGAAGAATAACCTGATGCGGCTGCTGCACCCGCTGCAGCGCCGGCACCAGCTGCTGCTGCGGCTGCGGCTGACGCTCCGTTTTCTTGAGCTGCTGCCGCTGCTGCGGCTGCGGCTGCTTCTCCTCCAGAGGCGGCTGCTGCGGCTGCGGCTGCGGCTGCTGCGGCTGAACCTCCAGCGGCTGCTGCTGCGGCTGCACTTCCTGCTGCTGCGGCTGATGCTGCATCACCTCCAGATGAGGCGGTTGCTGCTGCTGCGGCTGATGCGGCTGCTGCTGCGGCTGCGGCCGCTCCGCCTGATGCAGATGAGGCCGCGGATGAAGCGGCACTACCAGCAGCTGCAGCAGTCGCTGCGGAAGCTCCAGCTGCAGCTGCTGCAGCTGCTGCTGCGTCGCCTGCTGCTGCTGCGGCTGCTGCCGCTGATCCGCCTGCGACTGTTGCATGTATTTGACTTAAAGGCACTGCCTGAAGAGCTAATGCCCCCAGTGCTATCACTATTAGTACACATGTTTGAATAGAGATTTTTTGTTTCGGCACATTAGTTTGCGGGAAGAATACTTTATAAATATTTTTACGTCTGATCTTCGATAAGATTCTTTGAGGGTATATTGTATGGCATGGGTATGTTACGTGGCCGCAACGGATAACCAAAGCTATAATTACGGCTGCCTTAGGCTTAGAAGCTATTACAGACGTTCTTTGCAGACGTATAAAGACTCGATGTTTCATCCTCTAGAAGCAACGCAGTTATTTCGTTTCCGATGAGGCCCCTGTGGACAGACAACTACTTCTATTATGGGATATTTTTTATTGCAATCTTTTCTGTCTTGGCATTGGACTTGAACTCGGAGGGGTTTAGATGTCTATCTATTCTAAGTCAAGAGGACCAGCAACGATCGGACCCTTCCCTGAGAGAGCTTGAATGGAACTGTTTCATCGTCACAAACTCCTATGTGTATTCTTTATTTGGAATAGCTATAGGAGGAATCCTGCTTCTCATTTGGTACAAGAAGAATCTCAATCAAGGACGATGATCCCTGTTTATCTAGCCGCTACGTATGGTAAGAGAAGAGTGGACCTTGCATGAAAATATGCAATATTGTCTAACTGCTATATGGACCACAATGACCAAGTGTCATACAAACATACTTTGAGGCTGTGAATGTGTTGATGCTGGATTTTTCTTCTTTGATGCTATTCTATAGGATAGAGCTTGCAACCAGTGGCATTCGAGGCAAATTTCCCTTTGTAGTGGTTGATGGCGGAGACTTGAACGACCTCTTTAATAGGATTCTAGGACGCTAGCGCATCGCTCTACAAAAAATAAGGTAAACGGCGGAAATTAAAGAATGGAAAGAGTCTTCTTTTTTATTTCAGTTCTGGATGGGTTAACTTGAGATGCATGCATGGTACGTTTTGATCCCCAAATTTCTAGTTAGACTATGTTTTCGGCAGATACAGCGTGACAAGTATGGTGATGGTATCTAGATTCTGATTTTCTCTACTGATAATAGCAGAATTGGATTCGTGACTTCAAGTGGTTAAGTGGAGGGAGTGGACGTGGTGGAGCCACATTCCATTCAAGGGATCTAGAATACACCTTAAGGCATTTAACCAATCATTGAACTCTGTAACCTTGTATGTAGTATGAAGATAGACAGTTACATTAATAATCGACTTTAGTTGATTTAAACAATATAGATTTGAATGCCATGACCCTTGATCGCAATCATTCACGCCTGACAAGGTGGCATATCAGAATACTTCGTTGCGTTAAGGGCAGCTCCAAGTCTGAGACCAAAATTTCAAGCCAAACCGAACTTAATCCTTTGATTGTTTCTCAATTGATAACAGACCTTATGGAATATGGTCTGGTAGAGAGGACGATAAGGCGGAAAATGCGTATATATTATAGGGAATATTTTTCCGCGACTTTAGATGGAGTCGCATTCCTGGAAACCACTAGCCCTCATGAAAATGACCTTTTAGGAAGAATCATCTCATTTCTAAGCTGATATGATCAATTTGTGAGATGACATTCCAGTTATGTTGGCTTAGGTTGCTTTGATCACCGGTATCGCCGATCCGGATATAGCTCGTGAGCCATCAGAGCTTAGGAACGCAATGACATTCACTAGGTCGTCTATCGCAACCCATTGCATGAAATTGGCGTCAGGCATCATCTCTCTATTTGCTTTCGTATCGATAATCGAAGGCAATACGCAGTTGATGGTAAGATTATGATCCTTAAACTCTTTAGAAACCGATTCTACAAATCTTATCAATCCTGCCTTAGACGAAGCATATGCAGAATCCAAACCCTGAGCAGATATCCCAGTGTACGAAGAGATATGAACTATCTTGCCATAACCTGATCGAAGCATTAGTGGGACAACATGCTTAGTAATTAAGAATGCAGAAAGCAGGTTTAAACCAAACATCTTGTTCCATTCTTCCTCTTCAAGATTGACGACGCTCTTACCACCTATAAATCCCCCTACAGTGTTCACCAGAATATCAATTCGACCGTATTTCTTGGCTATTGCATTAACAAGAGAGACTACTTCTGCATTGTTCATTGTATTACACCTATAAAGGTCGGCCATACCAGATTTTGAGTGACTGCTATCGATACTTGATTCACTTAAGTAAGTTCCAACAGTTGAAGCGCCATGGGATGTGAAAAAGTCCAATAAAGTACTTCCTACCGCGCCTGAACCTCCTGTGACTAGAGCTATCTTACCAGAAAAATCAGATTTATTCAATATTGCATTGACCTTGCTCGTCTGATTTACCCTGCAGTATTTAACCCTTGCACAGTAGTAAACCGTTACACAACTACTTGCATTGAAATACCGTAGATTTAGGTTTAAAAGACATATATTCTCTTCTTGTAAGTGATTATTCAAAACAACCGCATGACTAGGATTGGCAATACGTATCGTTGGTTCCATGGACGATTTACAAATCGACCAACAAATTTTAGTTGGATAATAGAGAAAAAGCTAGCGGGAAGCGGCATGCCAGTAAATCTACCACAGCTTTCGTGGGTTACGAAAAACGGCATCAGAAGTGTAATCACTGTTAGAGAGACCCCACTTCCGGCTTCATGGCTAGCCAATAACGGTCAGAAGCTGGAGTATATGCATCTGAGGGTTGATGACTTTTGTGCTCCGTCACTTGAAAACTTAGAGTCAGCTGTGCGACATATAGACCAACACATTAAAGAGAAGAAGCCGGTTTTGGTACATTGTGCAGCTGGAAAGGGAAGGACCGGAACCCTTCTTGCAGCTTACATGATGTTGCAAGACCCAAATCTAACATCCCTAGAAGCGATTAATAAGATTAGAGTAATGAGACCAGGATCAGTTCAATCCGATGAGCAGATAGCAGCCTTACAAAGTTACGAGATGCATCTAAAAAAACGACTGGAATAGCTCTGCCTTATTAGAGGTCTCGCACTTGATGTAGGACAAGGGTTTATGGGCTGGGTTCTTGTTATACGTTAATCATTTTAAATCTAAATGTCCGATTTGTAAGGGGTGACTTGAAATGGAAGAATCGAATATCAGTACAAGCTTACTATTGGAATGGGGCTTAGCTTATATGTCAGAGAGAGGGATATATGATGGATCTTTTGACTCAGAACAGCTTTCCCATGAAAGATTGGCATATAGAACATATGGAAAAGACTATTGTGAAGTATCTGACGGGAATATCAGAAACAGCCTCGACATGGGAGAAAAGACAACATCGAAGGTACGGCACCATAGCAAATTGCATAAAACAGATAGAGTATGATATTAAGCATGGAGTTACGATTGATGAGGTGGGAGAGGTTTTGAAGAAAATTAAGACTGATCCTTCTTTTGAAAACCTGCGTCGAACCGATAGCTTTTATGAACGATTTGATGAGATTGAAAGACATTTTGCTCCCCTTAAAGAGCGTCTCGCTCTTTGGAATTAGAAATAGATCAAGTTCTGAGAGGTGGTTACAGCAGCATACGCAGACAAACTTGTAGTATCACGCCGATTTATCTCTAATTGAAGGTCTTAATATTATGAAATATAGCGAACTTGGAAAGCTCGCGACGTAAGAGTCCTCTACCTTGATTAATAAAGGGATTTATAATATCAGATCTCATGAGTAGATTCGGATTTGTAAATAGCAGTCGGGACGACTTGCAGTTTGAGGACCATCTGACAGATTTAGGGAGCGAGACCAGGGAAATATTCTTGGATCTTAGACATTTCGTAAAGTCGCTGAGCGACACAGTTATAGAAGAAGTGCGTCCACATCGAGTTGTCTACGCTAAGACACTGAACTTTAGGATATTCCTTGATGTCCAACCAAAAAATGACAAATTAGCAATAGTCTTAAAATATGGAAGGGACAAACCAGAAAGTGCTCTACTCATCTCTAACGACAAGGATCTCGAAGCGGCAAAATCGCAAATCTCGCAAGCTTTCCAAGAAATCAAGTGAAGGGGTCTTAAGCGAATTAGGTTGCAATGAAGTTAAATCTTTGAATGTGAGAACCTACAGTTGGAGCATCGTCGAGTGGGACTTCCCGCCACATGTCAGGTTAAGCCACGGAATCGATAGTACAGATCCTATTGGTTCCCCTGTCCTTCTATAACTATCAAAGTTAAGGTGGACTTTATTTTTTCTATTTTTCGAATGTGCCACGTGATCGTCTCCTTTAACTTGTCCATCGAATCTGAACTTATCTTCACAATCATGTCGTAAACCCCGTAACACCCTTCGACATCAATTACTCCTGGTAGCTTCTTCAGTTCGTTAATAATATCCGCCTCATGACCGAGTTCACAATTGAGTAACACATATGCTATTGGCATAATCTCTATAACTAACAGGCAGTATTATTATATGTTTAAATCGCTTAGAAATGGCTCAAACAGACTAAACGATTACCGCCATTGCTGGCACTCTTGCTAATACTGCCAGGGTAATTCACATTTCGCGAACTTATACAAATCCGAAACGGTCAGAAATATGCACCGAGTCTGAACACTGAGGATTTAATCGAAAGAGTAATAATCGAAAAATGATGTGCTAAATCGCTACCAGTGAAAAGAATAGAGATAAGAAACAGGACAATAACAAACACTGCAATTACCGCGATCAGAATAAGTATTCTTGTCCTAAGATCCTTTAGGCCAGAAGTTCTAGCAGGTCTAGTTGCATTTTTAATTCTTCCTTGCACCCCAGTTGCTCGCGGCTTAGGCTCTCCACGGGGTATCCTTTTCTTTGCCTTCGCGCTATTCAGAAGCGGTATTTTCTTTGGTTGAGCAGAGGGATCTGCAACAGGTGTACGAATTTCGTAAAGAACTACATCTTTCCCCGATCTAGACAGTTGATTAAACAAATTTAAAGCCTGAGAGTAATCACTTTCTTTTTGTGTGTTGACAACATGACTAGATTTTTCCGTCCATTCAATAGTCCACGTGCTGATGAATGAAGACCGTTCCTCTTTTGGCTCTACTCCGTTGTCAGACATCGTCCCTAATATCTCTATTTTGTTGTTATATACGTTATTGTTATCAAAACCAACTTATAAATTCAGATATCTCTAAAAATTTTATTTTGAATAACCCAGCTTATTCAAGATTACGTAGGGATGTCCCGTTTTTCCCATATACTGAATTTCTTGAATTACGTAAACTTTGACCTCAGACCTTGAAAGCTCTACTGATCATGATCAGCTCGGGTCCACTTGTCAAACTACCTACGATGACTGATTTACTATTAGCCACTAATCCTGACGAAAGGAATGGCATACCGCCGTTTACTGTGACCGGTTCGGTTTCGACCTTTAAAGTCTCTTCGATGATCTGCAGTTCTTCTTCCGATGCCTTCGGATGTACAGCAGCACCTGTATCCGTGGCGACTATCATTGAACCAATCTGGTAATATCCTGCTACTGTAGCGCAAATAACGGGTACTCCAAGAACATCTTGGATCTGCTTGTCAACTTTTCCCTCAAATATGGGAGAAACCAATGCGCCCTTATCATTGGCCGAAACTAGATTCCCTACTGCAGTAAACCTACTAGATAGCCTCTCGACGTTGAGCCCGCTCGATCGCCTCATAGCTTCAACCTCATCATCAGACGAATAAGAGGACAGCAATATGCCTTTGTTGTTCATTACAGCCATCGCTCCGATGAGTCTAGTTCCTCCAATCGAGGTAAAAATTACGTTTTCAACCTCTAAATAACTCCTTAATTTAGTCATTTTAGTTTCAGCGAAACCAAAAGGAAGAACGAGAGTGTTATTGTTCACCCGTGCGAACAACCCTAGATTCGGACTTTTGTAAATATCGTACTTATAAATTCCCAACTAATAGGGATTCGATCACCCATTTCTTCATATGAACCTATTGGGAAATGGTATCAACCTTTATCATAAGGTTACTATTTTTACGTTCAATACACTTCAGGACAGAACCGTTCAAAATAATAAATACACTGTGTCACTGATCAAGGTATAGTAGTTTGACCACAAATCATTACTATGAAAGAGATGTTGTTTCAATTAGGGATTTTACTAGGAGTGAACTGGAATTCCTCTTCAATTTCACTGACAAGATATCCAATCTATCTAGGACTGAAAGAAGCGAATTGGGGAAAGGTCGAACCTTAGGTTCGATTTACTACGAACCGAGCACAAGAACACGTATGAGCTTTGAGGCTGCAATCTCCTCTATCGGGGGGAGTTCTATTGGTATATCGGATCCTAAGTCTTCATCGATTGAAAAAGGTGAAAGTTTGTCTGATACGATCCGAATTATGGATTTGTACTCGGACGTACTGGTATTGAGGCATCCTCTAGATGGTTCTAGCAGGTTTGCAAGTGAATTGTCAAAGAATCCTGTTATAAATGCCGGTAGTGGAACCGAAGAGCATCCAACCCAAGCCATGCTTGATCTATATACAATTCATAAGGAAAAAGGAAGAATTGACGGCCTTTGTATAGGAATTATAGGTGACCTAAAATACGGGAGAACAGTTTATTCTCTAGTTTACGGGCTTGCCAACTACGATGTAGACATTCGACTGATATCACCACCTTCACTCAGCATACGAAAAGAGTCGATATACGGGGTGCAGGATAAATTGAAGATCCAGGAGTACAGCGAGATACCTGATGAGATCTTATCAACGCTCGACGTCATATATGTAACTAGGATCCAGAAAGAGCGCTTCCCTGACCTACAAGAGTATGAAAAAGTAAAGAGTACATATACTATTGATCAAACTACACTCGATAAGTCAAGAACTGACGTATCAATCATGCATCCCCTACCCAGGTTAGACGAGATCTCACATTCAATAGATGGTACTAGCAATGCCACATATTTTAGGCAAGCAGCAAATGGAAAGGAAATTCGGGCGGCTCTTCTAGCCTTGATCACCAATGAAGCACCATAGCAAATTGAGATTCTCGCATTCTTCAATATGCTGTGAAGTGGATGTCATCTTGATGCGGCAAAACCAGAATCTAGACTCGAAAATAAGTTGGAGATGAGACTGCGCATGCGGGTGCTAGATCTGTCACTTGAGATTGATTCGAATTTGCAAGTATTTCCGGGTTCTCCTCAGCCTTTATTCATAAAGTGGACAAAATATGAGGTGCATTCTTACGATTCAGAAATCATGATGATGAGTACGCATACTGGAACTCACTTGGACGCACCCTCACATTTCGTACCACAAACTACGAGTATAGATATGATCGGTGTAGATCGGCTTGTAAGTCCTGCCCTACTAGTGCACGTCCCTAAAGCGGCTAACGAATTGATCACCCCTAGCGATTTACGTGATATCGAAAATATAGATCAAGGTATTTCAATCATCTTTAGAACAGGCTGGCTGCACAGAATGATAGCTAAGAGGGATTACATGATAAGCAATCCTGGTTTATCTGTGGCCACTGCAAAATTCTTGGCCGAGAAAAAAGTAAACGCCGTAGGCATAGATGGTCCCAGTATCGATATTGGCTCAGATAGGCATTTCTCTACGCACAAAACGCTTCTAGATAAAGGAATTTTGATTGTAGAGAATTTGTGTAACCTTGAGAGTCTGCAACATAAGGACAACTTCACCTTGCTAATCAACCCCCTTAAATTAAAGGGAGCCTCAGGATCTCCTGTTAGAGCACTGGCAATATTAGACAATCAAGACTCAATGGGCCCCTGACCAGCTTTTTCGACCTGCCACCATAGCTTTAAGGCAGTCAAAAGACATTTATAAATAGTCATTCTCCAGTTGACAATAAAATGCCAATGAGCTCGAATAAGGCAATTTTGATTGCGTCATCTGTTTATCTCGTGTTTTTCTTTGCACTAGGGTCAGGCTTGTTCAATTCCATTCTTGAAGGAGCAGGTGGGCTATCCGGTTCTATCATAATACCATCTAGATCAATTCAGACGGTTGCTGAGACAGTGGTTATGATAGTTATCTTTCTCCTAGGGACAAGCGGAGTCTACCTACTTTATAAAGGTGGAATCTCTCAAGCGCCAATTAAGAACCAGGGTGCATTAATAGCAGCCGGATTTGTGATAATAGGAGTCGCGTTGGTGGTAGGGTTTAGGATAATTGACATCAAGCTCTGAAGATACTGAAGCTGAAGGCAGGTTAATATAGATGCATCGAAACTAGACACACTAGGCACTTATTTTTAGTCGAGACGCTATGTTGGTGGTGGCTTCGACTTTTCTCCTTGTCCTTCAATGACTATCATCGTAAGAGTAGATCTAACCTTATCTATTCTTCTCACGTGCCAAGTTATAGTTTCTCTAAGTTTGTCCATAGTATCCGCCTTTATCTTAACAATTATATCATAAACGCCGTACACACCGCTCAATTCAACAACTTCATTTAATCTCCTAAGCTCCTTTAGAATTTCCTCTTCTGAGCCAAGGTCACAATTTATAAGCACATACGCTGTTGGCATCAATAGTTTAAGTCATATTCGGTGTATTAATCCTTTTAGGTCGACAACTGAAGCTCCGCCTCTCATCGAATCTTCAAGAGAAATTAGATTTGAGGTTTGTGAACCTCCGAATCAAGTTTATGCTTTCTGGCGATTACGAGAAGTAGTATGCCGAATAGCAGTAAAACTATTGCAATACCCTGTGCATTTCCGTTCGGAACTAATATGAAGTATGAAATGGAAAATGCGAAGCTGGTTAAGGATTGAAGACTGTACTTTAAGGAATCCGACAGAGCTAACTTTTTTCCTAAATAGCCCATCACAAAAAAAGCCACAGTCGGGTAAATCGCAAGAAGCAAGAACTGGTCTATGTCGACTCCGTTATGTGTCATCCTAGATTGACATATTTAGTGCCCATGAAGAATATTTGCGTTACTCAGATAGGATTTGACAGGAATCACTTATGAATGCAATATTTGGATTTCCTCAACTAGGCCACTCTGAGTCAGGGCTCTAGCATTTTCTGACGGGAGTAAGGCGATGTCTTCTTCGACGAAGGGTCCGTATGTCACCATATCTATTCCCATGAATCGGTCAATCGGTTTGATAAACCTGACAGGGACACGTTTATGACTTAAGATATTTGATATTTTGTCCAAAACTATTGGCCTTCCTGATTGAATTGCTGATAAGATCATCTGGATTCTCTTATCTGTTTCCAAGCTCCCATCGAGCACAAATTTCTCTTCCCTAGTCATATTAGAATAGTCTATCATCTCTATCTCATTTTCTTGGTGTTTATCTGCCCTTCGGATTGTTTCGATCTTTGAATATCTGGTCTCAAAAAGCAATCTTATCGCGCTGAATAGAAGTTCGATCTGTGCCTTTGCGATTTGTTCTTCTGCTGCGGACTCAGTTGAATATCTTCTCAGCGTTTCAATACGTGCAGTAACTTCATGATAGATATTTACAGGGAGATTTTGCAGTGAATCAGCGTTAATCTCCTTCATGAGTAGGTTACACAAATACTTAAGCGATATTGTTGACTCCCTACCTCCCGAATGTCCTGTTGCTTCCATCTAGGTCTTTGCTGTAGATTCCTTTACTTATTGTTTATTGGAATTCTAGGCAAGAGGTTAGCTTCACAGTTTTCAGCCAAGTTGGGCAAATGCTTTTAAAACCACAAGTATTACCCATGTTATCATGCCAAGTCACCCGGATGAGAAATCGTCGACAGGGTACGGAAATCTTGTCCCGGTTGCATGGGCCATTTTGGTAATGGGAGTTTCATTAGCAATAGTTATTGTTCTCTATGTTTCGTTTGGCTACATAGGCCCATCGTTTTCAGACGATGTTCTAACGCAGCAACAGGCTGAACTAAGAAGGCAATATGATCTTCCTCAGGAGGAAGTCATCACGGATCCAGAAATTCTTCTGACTCCTCCTTCGCTACGTGGAGTGAGCGGAGAGAACAGTAGCGTAGGCTAAAGCAAGACTGCGTAGTCATTGCAAGGAATACTTTCTGAGCTTATCCAAGAGTTCAATGTACATTCCGATCAGCTCGATTCTTTGCTTTTCATTGTTCAAGTCATCAGGCGAGGCAATCTTCAAGATCTTGAATTGCTCAGCAATTCTTTCTTTGATCTCCTTTTCGAAATCCGAAAACGAAGTATGATCATGAAATTGGTTTGCATTGCTCACTAGGTGCTTAGGCTTGGGAGGCTTAGAGTCTATGTCGGTAGGTTCTTGGATCCCACAATTTATACAGATTATCTCGTTTCTGTACTTGATTTGGACTCCATTACATATTGCACAGGGTGCGCTCAGCAAGGATCCACCTCTGAGAAGAAATGAAGCCGCCTCTTTCATATCGGTCTTCCTTCTATTATCATCATCTCTCGATCTACTATCATCCATAGGTTATTACCGTATTCTATTTCTAATCCCTGAACCATCCTGATAAATTCTCGCCCAAGGAAAGGAAATTGGTGCAACTAATAAGGTGAACGGCTATATAAATAACATAGGAAAAAATTCGGAAAGATTCCCATAATCGAATTTGCCATAAGAAATCAGCCAATCAGATGTAGAAAACCAATATAAGCATTAGCAGTGGTCTCGTAGCGAAAGCATGACTGACAGGGACTTCGAAAGAATCATTTCTTTTATTGTGAACGAAAACGTAATTCAACGTCTTCTCAACTCAGTAGAAGAAACGGACAAACCCAGCGGCCATCGTATAACGAGCAAATTCGACATACAAATTATCAGTCCGACAGAATTGGTCAATTGACTGCTTAGCTGCTAAGTGCGCAGCGATCGTGATCAAAATTTTGCCCAGCCACGATATACAACCGCGGTATGCGAGTATATTATATATGATGGAACACTTTTTAATCTTAAGGAAGCTACCTATTCATAACTGGCAATGGAAATAAACCAAATCAGCGAACCTGAAGTTAAAAGACCCATTATGATAGCAGCAATGCAGGATATGGGAAATGTGGGAAGCATTGCTATTGACTTTTTAAAAAAGAGACTTAAAGCGATCCCATTTCGCTTCGTATGTTCGAATTATCCAAATTATGTCATGGATAGAGGAGGCTACATCGAATTTAGCCCAGAAAGATGGGACTACTGTTACGGAGAGAATATCATTCTCTTTGGAGGCGGGTACGGACAGCCTCATAGTAACGAAGAATTGGTTAATCTGTGCAACGACGTGATCAATGTTGCCAAGAAATACTCTGCACAGATAATCTACACTTGTGGAGCCTTTCATTCCGACGCAAATTTTGGAAAAAACCCGCGAACCTATGCGACTACAAATTCACAAGCCCTAACGGAGCAAATTATCCGTATGGGCATTTCCAAGACGGAAAGGCCTTCATATATCACAGGATTCAATGGACTAATTCTTGGATTTTCGAAAGTAAATGGTATCAGGGCAGTTGGACTTTATGCAGAGATCCAAGATCCGCAAATCCCGCAATATAGATCGGCTAGAAGCATAATCAATATTCTGGAAAAGTTGACATATCACAAGATAGACGGAATAAATGAACTAGATGTAATGGGCGAAGCTGTCGACAAAGAGATGGAAAGAATTAAGAGGCAAGAAACTGAAAATAGCACTTAATAGGCATTAGCATATTTAGACGTATTCATCGTTCCCTCTTTCCTTCAACGAATTCTAAGAACTTCTCTTTGGCTTCCAGGTAATTCATCTGAACCGGAGGATGCTTAAAACAATATGCTGACACGCTTTCTAAAGGTCCACTGATATTCCTTTCCATTGCCAGCTTTACCCCTCTAATAGCGTCTACCATTACTCCTGCGCTATTGTATGCATCCACAACTCGTAGCTTTAAATCGAGTTCGACTGGAATCCCGCCAAAGTACTTGCCTCTAATCGACAAATAACAGATTTTGTCATTATTAAGGAATCCAACATAATCCGAAGGACCGATTCTGGTTGGAATAGGATATGGAGACATTGCTTGAACCGCAGAAGTCTTGCTTATTCTTTTATCCTCTAGCCTATCCTCATCAAGCATGTTGTAAAAGTCCATATCTCCACCCACATTCAGCTGATAAGTGTCATCAACTTTAACCCCTCTATCAACGAACAACTTTACCAGGCTCTTGTGCACGACAGTAGCACCAAGTTGACTCATTACATCATCTCCCGCACAAACTAGGCCACTGCCTACAAATGACTCCTGCCATTTGGGTGCTGAGGCGATAAAAACAGGAATGGCATTGATGAAAGACACCTGTTGGGTCTCTAAACATTGCTCAGCGTAGAACTGCGTGGCCAGTCTGCTTCCAACCGGAAGATAATTCAAGAGTATTTCAGCTCCAGTGTCCTTTAGAATGCCCGCTACGTCAGAGTCAGGGACATCTGAGACCTTTGTTTTCTCCAAGTAGTGTTTACCTAGACCGTCCAAGACCGAACCTTTCTCGACTTTAACATCTAGCTTGTTTAACCCATCAATTATCCTTGGTGTATTGTTGGGTTCTACAAATATTGCCTCAGAAAGATCCTTGCCCACTTTATCCTCGGTGACGTCAAATGCTGCTACAAATTCGATATCACCAGGGTCAATTCCGCCAAGTGAGTACGCAGTTAAGCCAATAGTGTCAGACCTATTCGTGGCATAATAGTGAACTCCCTGGACAAGAGCGGAAGCACAATTTCCTATCCCGGCAATAGCAACACGGACTCTTCTTGACATATTACCAGTATACCGCCTGAATGTATTGGCTCACATATATACTGTAACTTTTCCACTTCATATAAGAACATCGAATATCAAATATATTCTCCGAGATAAAACCTCAATTGCGAGATTGATAAAACCCCCACAATGTTCTTCATTCCACCTGACAGTACATACACACATACATCGAACTGAATCTGTAGAAAAGCTACAAGCGGCACTCAAGAACGTAATTCGGTTGTCCACAACAAACGTAGAAAATCAAGGAATCCTAGTGGGAACATCGGATCAAGTTGAATCTCTCTCGATCATTTATGAACAAGTTAGGTCACGCAGATCTGTCTCGGTACTGAGAAGGATGCTCATCAACAACCTATATGGGAATACCACCTACTTTCTCTTGAACAAACAAGCTGCGGCCGCAGGAGTGGTGGCTTTGATAGATAGAGAGAACGAGTCACCCCTAGGTGGGCTTAGGATACAGGTCCGATGTCAGCCAATACAACAAGTAATTGACTGGCTGACCCTCACTCTACGTCAAAATTAATATACATAATATCGTTTGATTGGTTGAATGCGATGTGACAGATTTTCTCCAAATATTGGTCACAGGTAGCTCAGAACCTGTTTGCGCGACGTTACTCTGCGGAGAGATCCCAATAATTAGCATCCTTGAACTCTGCCTTAGGTTTTCCTAATGCTTTCCACTCTTTAAATGACCTTGCATACAGTCTCACATTTTTCAGGCCAGCAAGTTTAAGTCCGTAGTAGACTAAACCTGACAGTGTGCCAACGCTACCACAGTAAGTTACTACTTCTGAATTTTCCTGTATGCCTCTGTTACTCAACAAACGTCTAATATCGTCACCTTTACCTAAAACTTTTCCATCCACTCTGAGCATAGTGTAGGGAAGATTCACGGCTTCAGGGATATGTTCAGATAAGAAGTTAAGTCTCTCTCTAGAGTCAATAAGCACTTTGTTTGAGGCCGTTTTTTCAACGTATCCCAGGTCAGCGTATATTGATTGATTGATTCTCAGAGGATGAGGTCGCCACTTGTAACTGTTTAACTTCCTCTCAGTTCGAAATCCCATACTTTTCCATTGAGAGAACGTGACTTCTAAAATAGATGAGCATTGATGACCTACATATTGAAATGTCCAGGCTACTCGCGCAGCCAATGCACCAAAGGTATCGTCATAGGTGACCACGGGAAGGTCCTCATCTACTCCAATGTCTTGCAACAATTCGATACATAGTGCTGGGTCTTCTTTCTCCAGGATCTTTGCTAAAGGCAATGAAACTGCTCCTGGTATGTGTTCCTTGACGTATTCCTCATTCTTACGTACGTCTACAACTCTTACGTTCTTCTTTTTTATCAGAGCGAAGAGTGTACTGACATCGCAGACAGTATCCAGAACTGGGTAACAATCAGATTGCAGACCGCTAACCCTTCTCTTCGAGTATGCTTTCTGACGTTTTGAACTAGCCATGGACAAAGTTCTTTTCGACTTCATGCTAAACTAAGCGGCACATTCACCTCTGGCCGTCTTCGCAGTGAATCTTGTATCACTCCCATAATCCTGGTACACTTCAGGCTGCTGATCTAGTGCCGGAAGTTCTACAACAGAGGCTAACGCCCTCTTGATGTCTTCGGTATCATGTATTGAGCCGGTCGCTTCACCTTTCAATACGTTGTCTAACCAGCGGCGAAGTGTCTCACCTTCATGATGATTTTTCCTATAGATTTCTATTATCTTGAGAACTGTGTCAATAACCCTTTTAGCAGGAACACGCATTATAACTCGCCCTAATTCACCTCTTTCTCCTGCCGAGCCTCCGAACATCATAGTGTATGTTGGGGCCATTACACTACCTATCCTAGAAGCACCACCAAAAAAACCGATCGTCGCTATTTCATGTTGTCCGCATGAGTTTGGGCAGCCGCTAATCTTAATTGTGCTGTCAAGGAGCATATCGTCTGTATCTAGACCTAATTCCAAGAATTTATATTGGATCTCTTTAGCCAAACGATGAGAGTTCGTTATGGCCAAGTTACAAGAAGTAGTCCCAGAACAGCCGACTGCAGACGTGATGGACAAAGCCCCAGGGTTCGCTAATCCGACTGATACCAGCCGATCGTAAAATTCACGCAGGTCATTACCGTTCACGTACCTGATAGCAAAGTTCTGTTGTGGAGTATTTCTAGCTGCAGCTTCCATCGAAAGTTCGCGGATGGTCCCAGCCAATACTCGCAACTGGTTGGCAGTTATATCACCAGCGCCGAGTGTAACAAACACCGTGTAATACTCGGCCTGCTTCTGAGCAATCACATTGGAGTGAATCCATCTTTCGTACGCACTAGTGTCTGACGGCTCACGCTCACTGTACATCCGCAGTTTAACCCCCTTACGATTCTCCTTGGGCAGGACCTGATCGTCTTCTTCAGCGGTTAAATCAAACATACTTTCCGTGCTGTGAGAAGTTGTCATCATAACTATAGATCTTTCTTTAAGCACTAACCTACGGAATTTTTCCCATCCAATCTCATTCACCAGATACCGCATTCTATTCCTAGCCATATTTTCCCTGTTCCCATTCCTGTCAAAGAGTCTAATGACTGCCATACACGTGGCTAAGAGCTTGTTCTCAGGCGTGTACTCTTCTAGTAGATGACCGATAAATGAAGCAGCACCTAAACCTCCTCCAAGATAGATCCTAAAGCCTCGTGACCCATCTTTTGTCATCGGCACGAGACCAATATCTGCTATTCTAACTAGTCCATGCTTCTCACAGCACGCAAAGTTGATCTTAAACTTTCTAGGTAAGTTTTGGCATATAGGATTACGTAGAAAGAAGCGCGCTATTGCCTTAGAATACGGTGTAGAATCAAATGCCTCGTCTGGGCAGACTCCTGCAAGGTGACTACACATCACATTCCTAACTGTGTTACCACAGGCCTCTCTAGTCGTTAGGCCAACTTCAACCAACCCTCTCATCACCTCACTGACATCTTCGAGCTGAACCCAATGTAACTGAATATTTTGCCTGGTAGATACATGTGCTGATCCGATCGAAAATGCTTCCGATAAAGACGCCAGTTTTTCTAGCTGTACAGGAAGGATTTCACCGCCAGGAACCTTAATCCTTACCATACTGAAATCCATTCGTAGGCGTGAACCGTAGGCACCGTGTTGCAATCTAAATCTGCGAAAATCTTCTTCAGACAGTTGGCCAGTTCGGAATAACTTTACTTTATTAGCAAAAATATGAGTTTCCTCTTGCCTCCCCCAGCGTGGAAGTGGCCTGGGTTTAGGCATATGTTTTTGATGGGAATGAATACCATTTTTTCTTGTTTTCAAACCATCTTACCTCCACGCAAAAAAACCATATATTGTTTGTGGAAGGGCGGTGAGAATGGAGCGAACCGGCTGTTCAGCGGCAAGAACCGACCCCTAATCAGCATGCCGCATGAACACCATCCATTACACACAATATTGTTTGGAGACCTAGGCCTAGGATACTTACGCTATTCTAGGCAGCATTCGTAAGTTTACAAACATCTCAACTAAATACTCTTACACTTATATTTCAAACATATTCTGATATGATAAAGAGGTTATGGGAAAGCTAAGTTTTCCAAAGGAAGTAAAATACGTTATAATAGCTGTGGTTATAGTGGCTCTTGTTTGGGTAGCAATTAGAATCTCCTTCGGCGTTATAAACCCATTTTATGTCGTAGCCAGCGAGAGTATGGTGCCGAGACTAAATGTGGGAGACTTCGTGGTCGTGAGCCACAACATTCAATTTGACGAATTGAATGAAGGCGATATCATAGTCTTTAAAGAGCCAGTCCCTGATGGTGAAGAGGCTGATGCTATCGTGCACCGGGTAAAAGAAATCTTGCACGATCCGGATGAAAGCCTTGTAATCGTTACCCAAGGCGATGCTAATTCGGGATCTATTCCTGGCATAGACTTTCCCATTTACGAATCGAATTATGTCGGAAAGGTAGTTATGGATATTCCAAAACTAGGCTTAGTAACTAAAGCAATAAGTCCCCCGGTAAACTACATCATAATAGCTATAATACTGGTGATCCTCTTCTTTCTGTTTAAGAAAGGCAAGGATAAGGGGGGGCATGCATAGCCAAATGGACGCAAAGTTTCACGCGACCACGGTTAGGGATGATTATTAATTTGATTGATACATAAATAAATACTGAACAAAACGTGTACTCTATGGAATTGAACGGATTCAGATGCGGCTGCAGGTGTATTAGATGTAAAGACACAAAACTAGCGAGATTCACTTTTAGGGCGTCTGATGGCTACGACGATACCCATCACACATGTCTATCTTGTTGTACTCACTTCAATCATCTCGATGGTGAAGCGTATGTCAACTGCAGACTATGCGCCCCGCCTTGAATATTTATTTCGATCTAAATGCATCTGTAAGCTTCTTGTGATAAATTGAATTACAAACCTTATTAGTGTCCTCAGGCGAAAACTCCCTAATTTGTTTGATTCTCTTCTTGTCATAGATGCTTGAAAGAAACCTGAAACAAACTGGGCAAACCTCTTCCAATAGTCAAGCACCTATTGAAGTCCTTTCATATAAGGTACTATGAATGAAGACCGATCTTGGCTACGGGAAATGCTAATGAATGGCATAGGGAATTCAGGAAGATTTAATTCAACAAATCTTTCATCTCTGAACTCGTAGGTCTTTCCATCATAGGTGCACTTTATCATGGAGATCCCTTCAATATTTCCCACTTTTTCAATTGTTTTGTAATATTCCACAAGTTTTCTAGGCTGATATATGGTTTGCCCTTTCCTAACATAACGCTTTTTCTTCATAAATTTAAATGCAAATACGGTATACCTACGCTTGTAATAGCCGAACATGTTCTGAATTAAGATGCACCTTTGGATCTGATCTTGAGGAATATAAAGAACATCTCCTGTTCCCGACTTTGCCTCTATGGACAACAAAACCGACTTTTTATTATTAACTGCGACTATATCAGGTAAACCAGCGCTTGAACCTCCTAGCCTCCGAGCGCACCAATCTCCAATATTGAGACGTTGCACCAGCGAATGTTCGAAACTATATCCTCTACTTCTGCGAAGCCTACTCAAATCAACAACCGACCCTTCCACAAATTAGACCAAAGCATAATGTAATCAGTATCAAATCGGAAGGAACCAAAATGTCTGTAATATAGTTTGTCATCATCATCATGTTTATCGGTGTATCAATATTGGAAATTTGTCTGGTCAGAAATTCCAGTCATGCTTGATTTCCTGCGATCCTCATTCCTTAGATTTCATTACCAGCGTTGAAACTGCTTGACTCGTCACCGAAATTTCCTTAATGTATACCTAATGACTGTACAGGTGATAACCAAGCCCTTAGTTCCATTAACACTTATAAGTAATCCAGGACTAATTCGACGACCATCACCGAGTTGAAGTTTACTCCCATCACTTCTGATGATATGTATAAGATCGAGGAGAACGCGGAAACAAATTTCGGTGTCCGTAGAATGTATATGATGGAAAATGCAGGACATGGGCTTGCCGACTTTATCAGATCCAAGATAAACGAGATGGGTTCTAAAATCGACGACAAGAGAATTGTTGCCGTATGTGGTGGAGGAAACAATGGCGGTGACGCAATGGTTTGTATAAGGCACCTATCGTATGAGCCTGCTGCGAGGTATGCAGTGTTGCTATTAGCTGATCCCAGTGATCTTCGAACTGAGGAAACAAGAGCAAATTGGACTATTCTGAAGAAATTAGATTCCGTGAAGCTATTTTGGAGCAATCAGATAAACCAAATCAAAGATATAATTCTCAATTCCGATATCTTAATAGATGGAATTCTAGGAACGGGACTAAGTGGCAACATCAGAGAACCTCATTCTTCTGCGATAGATTACATCAATAAATCAGATGCATACATACTCTCTGTAGATATCCCCTCAGGACTCGATCCTAATACTGGCCTGGTCCATGATAAATGTGTAAGAGCAAATGCAACCGTGACCTTTCATAGAATTAAGAGGGGGTTGTTGAATAACGAAAAATATTGTGGTGAGATTCATCTTGAACGTATCGGAATTCCAAGAGAGGCAGAGAGGGGAATATTGGTAGACTAGGCATGAGCGAAGGAATACATCAGCTCAAAGTTGGAAATATGGCTAATTTCACTTATGTTATTTCAGACATGCATACTCACTTCGCTGCTATTGTAGATCCATCATGGGATCTACACGAGATATTCCAATTGCTCACCGACAAAAAGCTGAAGGTAAAACATATTGTAAACACTCATTCACACTTTGATCATGTATTCGGAAATGATGAAGTCGCAAGAGTGACGGGGGCAACAGTGATCCAGCACTCCAATTCTCCCCTCCACAAAGATATCTCGGTTGTAGAGAACGACATAATATCGATTGGATCTATTAGCCTGAGAGTGCTACACACCCCTGGCCATTCTGAAGACAGTATTTGTCTCATTATCGATAAAGATGCAGTATTTACTGGAGACACGCTCTTTGTTGGTACTATAGGGAGAATAGATCTTCCTGGAGGGAATGCAAAGGACATGTATCTCAGTCTATATAGAAAGGTATCTCTATTAGAGGATCAGCTTATCGTATATCCTGGTCATGACTATGGCTCATATCCAGTTTCAACTATTGGAAAGGAAAAGCAGCTAAATCTTGCTTTACAGGCAAAATCAGAAAGCGAGTTTCTAGCCGTCATGGGCATTGGTTGAAACCAATTTGAAATTTGAGGGGGTAAATTATCCTGACGTGAACGCCATGACCCAACATGGTTCTTATAAAACGCCTTTATCGGCTAACAATCCTTTGTTTGCATTAGTAATATCATACACACATACGAGTTTAATACCTGGTATTACAGCAGCGGGCCAGAATGAAGATCTAATAAAATACACTTCTCCCGCAGATGCAGAATTCCTGAATTACGGTCACTGTAAATCTCTAGATTCAGTGCCTGTCACTCCAAATGGGTTGCCTACTCCAGCGATAATCACAAAGACGGCGTTAGATCTATCCAACATCCCACTTTTTGTATTCGACGCTGGGTCAGTAATTAAACCTCAAATTCCCTATATTTCATTTGATATGAACCCTGGAAATGACGTACGAACGGGAAGAGCTGTAGATAGAAGCTGTGTTACGCAGGGCCTAAGGTATGGTGAAGCTTTCGGTCGGCAACTAGCCAAACTTAGTAAGATGATCATTATAGGTGAAAGTATTCCAGGAGGGACGACCACTGCTCTCGGCGTGCTTGTCGCACTTGGTATTGATGCCTGGTCTAAAGTGAGCAGTAGCCAGATGAAAAATCCTCACACTTTAAGGAACAAAGTGGTAAAGGAAGGAATGGCCAAAGCGGGCATGTCCTTTGGATGTTGCAAAAATAATGCTGAGAGAGCAATAGCCGCAGTTGGGGATCCGATGATCTCGGTTGTAGCTGGGCTCACTTGTGGCATCAGCGGATCAGGAAGCAATGTTATGCTAGCTGGAGGTACGCAGATGACCGCCGTGATTGCGGTAATAAGGGCGATGAACAGATCTTTAGAAAATATAAGTATCGGGACTACTAGATATGTTGCAGAAGATCCTTCTTCAGACATTCATGGTATTGTCAGTGAGATTTGTTCCGATTTTCCAGTTTATGCTGCAGATCTTCACTTTGAAGATTCCAAGAGATTAGGCATAAGAGCATTTGCAGATGGTTTCGTGAAAGATGGTGCAGGAGCCGGGGGTACATCCATTCTTGCAATGCTTAAAAGCGCTGGATCGCTCACCGGCGCTTCCATACTAAGATCCATAGAAACAGAATATGACCTTCTCACTCGAACGCAGCAGAGGTAATAATCGAATGAAAGGACCATTCATCTCCATCACAATGCCGAGATCTACTCATCCCATTATATTTTGAGATGACAACATAGACCATGCCTAAAAAAGCCGCAAAACGCAACGGATCTACGCCTGTTACAGGAAAAGAACTTACAGAGGTGGAAGAGGCCACTGTGGTGTTGCAAGTTCTTATCGAAGAATTACAGCGTAAAGGCATCATTGATAGAAAGGAGCATAATAGATTGGTAGCGATGCGTCTGCACGAAACTTCCAAAGCTAGAGCCTTCGAAGAATTAGACGAAGAATTATGAAGCTGTAGGACCATGTTACGAGGTCGAGCGCCGGGAGAGGGATTCGAACCCTCGTGACCCCGAGAGATCACAAGCTGGCTGGATATTTTGCAATCTCCAGGCTTGCGCCCTACCAGGCTAGGCGACCCCGGCCGGATGTAGTATTCGACTACGATTTACTGGCATCCACCAACTTATGTGTTTATCCGAGCGAATAATTCATTCTGCGCCTACCCACCCACCTACCTAAATCACCTGCGTCCAATCAGTTAGATCTAATGATGATGGAGTCTGAATTATAGCGGTCTGGTAGCATACGTGCATCTATACGTCTTTAGATACCATGTTTGATGTGTGCCACGATTTAGGGTATGACCCCGATTTCATAATTATTCTCTTGATATTCACTGCAATACCCTTTACATTGGATTCGATTTCCTCTCTTGTCATTGCGACTTCACCAAATCCTACGATCTCTCCTTTCATAGAATAAATACCAACAAAGCTCCCAACTTTAAGTGCCTTAGATACGGACAAGATACCTGGGATCGCTAGCTGCGCACCGTGACACAAGGCATCAATTGCTGAGTCTCGTACCACCACCGCCTCCGTACCGCCCATACAATATTCAATAGGCTTTATTAGTTTCCTTAACTTTGTATCATCCTCTTCATGCTTGTACAGTTCTACAGCGTCGGCCAGATCATGCATTCTGACCAGACTGTCATTCTTTTCTGAAAGATTGCTTACCCTAGTCCGGCGGAGCTCCACCAAGGTCGCCCCGCTCCCAAGAATTTCCCCAATATCGTATATTATTTTTCTTACGTAGGTACCTGACTGAGATAAAATACGCAGCAACACAAGACGTTCGTATCTTTCCAGCCTTTCAATTTCATAGACCGTTCGAATTCGAGTTGCCCTCTTGACTGAGGATCTTTGTGGCGGCCTCTGGTAGATATCCCCAATAAACTGGCTTACAACAGCGTCCAATTGATCATCGTTAATGTGACCGTGGAGCCTTGCTAGTGCATAATACTCTTTCGGTCCGAAAAGCAAGATAGGAAGGACCTTCGTTCCTTCACCTAGTCCAATTGGAAGAAGTCCCGTAGCGCCAGGATCCAACGTCCCACTATGCCCTGCCCTACTTATTCCGATAATCCTTTTCACCCAAGCTACAACCTCATGGCTAGTAGGACCAGGTGGTTTATCCAACAAAATCAGGCCATAATCTAGTAAAGATCTAATAGGTCTGCTGGTTGGATAGTATCCATATTTCTCATTAGTAACATCATCATCCAGCTTGACCAGATTATTGAAAGGAGAAGCTATCAATGCTCATCTACAGAATGAGAGTCCAGATATATAATTGAAGGATCCAATAATTAGTCACCTAATATTATAATTTCTATGGTGGAGACCATGATTGAAAGTTAATTGATTGTCTTTACCTCATTAATTTCAGGCGCTTGCTGAAGTACTCAATATTACTGTCTGGCTGACCTAAGCATTTTATACTAGAGAAGGATAACACACAAATGTGATGAGGAATCGCCACCGAAGTAGAGGGGAGATTATCGCATCTATCCTTCAGGCAGTAAATGGGAATAGTCTCAGACAGACTGAAATACTCTATCGAACATATCTATCGCACAATCTTCTAAAAGAATACTTGGTCCTTTTGCTCGAAAATGAACTGATTGAATACGCTGCAGGGGAACGAACATTTAAGACTACTGGAAAGGGTATGAGATATCTTCACATGCATGCTCAGTTGGGCCAGTTAGTAGTAAAACAAAATAGTAAGGTCACCACGTCTAACTCCAACCCTATTTGGGGATAGTTGTGTTATCGCGTATTTTAGAATTACGTCAGATTGCCGATGAGCTAGGCTAGGTTAGGCAATCCACTTTGCAGTGAATGGCCTAAGCTTTTACTTGCTGTAACCTTTTATCTACATCATCCCAATTCACGACATTCCACCATGCTGAAATATAGTCGGGTCTTTTATTTTGATATTTGAGATAGTACGCATGCTCCCATACATCGCAGCCTAACAGTGGACTTAAACCCTCAGTTCTTGGGCTAGTTTGATTTGGCATTGCCTTATATTCGACTTTCTTTGCAGATGGATTATAAACCAGCCACCCCCAACCACTGCCTTGTATCACTGCAGTATCTGAGGAGAATTTCTCCTTGAACCCAGAAAAACTTCCGAATGATGAATTCATTGCATCAGCAACTGCACCCCCAGGTTCGCCCCCACCATTTGGTTTCATATTATTCCAAAATATTCGATGATTATCAAATCCACCTCCATTAAAATTGATTGCACTTTTTTGCGCTGCTGGAACTTGTTCCAGATTTGATAGTATCTGTACAATATCCTTCTCTTGAAATTCAGAAGGACATTTTTCTAAGGCCGCATTCAGTTTGTCTGTATAAGTTTGATGGTGTTTCGTGTGGTGTATCTCCATAGTTCTAGCATCGATATATGGTTCAAGCGCATCGTATCCATACGGAACCGGTGGTAATTCATATTTTTTCATATATTTTAAAGTAAATCTTTTACTATTAACTGTTCTGCTAATATCCTTAGTACTGCTAGTAGCGAACATGAATTGGGGGATTCGATAGTCACCGATCCTTCATACCAACCCACCTGAGTTTATGCCTTATATTCTGGGAAACGTATTTATTAAAATCTATAGCACCTGATCTTTGAATTACGTTTGCCAATAAATGTTGATTTATTACATGCTAGGAAGAAAGTTTCTTCAGCCCGACCCAGGTTCGTAAGACAAGAAAGTTGGAGATATGTCAGGCTTGCAGAAAATTGGAGGAAGCCAAAAGGAATTGATAATAAGATGAGGAAACAGGTTGCTGGAGTTCCGCGAATTGTCAAAGTAGGATATAGAGGTCCGAAGAAAGCCAGAGGTTTGCATCCTTCAGGATATAAAGATATATTGATTCACAACGTCAAAGATCTTGGGAAATTGGATCCCAAGATCGAGGCGGCGAGGATCGGTCACTCAGTGGGTCGGAGAAAGCGAATAGATATAATAAGCAGGGCCAGCGCTTTGGGCATCAAGGTTCTCAATAAGGGCAATTTAGCTCAGGAAAGTATTCACAAGGATAACAATAAGGAGTAACTTACATTATGGTAATCAACATACGTAAGAAGCGAGAACTCGTTGCGCGAATATTGGGTGTCGGAGTGAATAGGGTTAGGTTTGAACCAGACAAGCTTGAAGACGTAGCTGACTCTATCACAAGGGAAAATCTGAGGGCGCTTATCAAGAATGGGGCCATCTGGACCGCAAGGCGGAGAGGAACATCTAGATATAGAGCGAAGCTGAAGCAGATGACAAGAAAAAAGCGTGGGACAGGAAGAGGCTCGAAGAAGGGGAAAAAAACTGCGAGGGTAGGCAAAAAAGAGCATTACATCCTAAAAATTAGGAGTATGCGACATTACTTAAAGGTCCTGAAAGAAAGGAATGACATAGATAGAGAGACATATTGGTTGTTATACAAGAAAGCCAACGGGGGCCAAGTTAGAAATTTGGCACATTTACGGGATTTAGTAAAAGCTTCTAAGTCTAGGTAAGTTAAAGGCACATACGAATACGGATGTATATCAGGTCATTGCTAACCTTTGATGAATCCCAGTATAAATCCCCCTGCTAGGCTACCTACGAGAGGAATTCCGAAGGCTGCTATTGACGAAGAAATACTTTGCTCGGTTCCTGGTAAATTCGTGTTACTTACGTTGCTAATTAATCCCGATCCCGCTTCTTCGATCTTACTCCAGTCAACCGAGACGTAATTTTGATACCCTAGAGCCACATAAGCAACTATCATCAATCCAGCGATAACAAGGACGATCTTGATCACTTTTTTTATAGCGTATCCTGCTAGAAATCCCGCTATGCCTCCTACTGCTATTGGGGTTGCACTTGATGCTAAAGAACCCAAATCTACACTCATCTTGCCTGCCGGTAATGAACAGCCCAGATATCTATGGAATCTGATAGTTTGTATTAGAACCTTATTTCTACAAATTTCATTTGAGCAAATTGCTGAGCTATACCTATTCACCATATAATCACTATATGAAAGTGACTTCGCGTAAGAGCCATAGGTCAATTCTTAAAAAGCCACTACGCCCGCTATAAGTCCTTTCTAAAATGGGATCGATACCTTATTGCTCCGTCTATGTCAGTATACGTTCCTTTTTTCCTTGAACATAATCCAAACCCCTTTTCACCAAGAGTAACAATTAGCTCAGTTGGAAGGGGTTGTGAATGCCCCACGATCAGATCTATATGGAGCCGGGCTGGCTTGAGTTCGACTTCGTATCCGTGTCTGGCCATCATGCATAAGATTTCAGCCAATAGAGTCTGAGCCAGCTCTGTATTTAAATCTGTCACACTGTTAAGACTGCCTCTTCAAAATCCAAACAGGTACATTAGGTGATATAATTTTCTAATTCGCGAAGCGTGAGCATAGGAGGGGAACAGGCAAAATTCTTGCAAACATATGCTCTAGTTGAATTATTTGCTTTTGGACCAGGAGGCTGCAATTTATCTTTGAAGAATGGAAGTAGTTCTAGTTGGTTAAAGTCTGAATTCGAGTTCACGTATGCAAATATACCGTTAGGAATATACGCTCTATTAAGAAGCTTCACCATGTTGTAATAGGTCTCGTAGTCTGTATCATTCCCTTGTACTACTGTGAACTCGATTGGTCTTTTTACGTACATGTATAACGAGATGAGGAACTGTCCGAATCCAAATGGATTATCCCGGGCAATAGAAGAAACAGATCTAAAAATGTTTTCAGATATTTTTAGATAGTCATTTCTTTGAGAAAAATGATGTAATCTCAGTAAACACATTGCTGCAACAGAGTTGCCGCTAGGTATGGCGAGGTCGTAGTAATTTTTTGTTCTAATTATCAGTTTCTCATGGTCATCAGATGTGAAAAAAAAACCATCATTTTTTTGCTTATCCCAAAAATGATCTAACATAAAATCTGTGTGTCTGATGGCGGAAGCCAAATAGCGAGGAATAGGAAGAACTTCGAACAGATCGATCAATGAATTCGCATAGAAGGCGTAGTCATCAAGATAGCCATTTAATTTAGACTGACCGTTCTTGAAAATCCTGCGAAGTCTCCCCTCGGGGGAGGACATTCTATCGTCTATGAAATTTGCTGCTCTAACGGCAGTTTCTAGATAGGTCTCTTCTGCCGTAACTCGATACGCCTTTACCAGAGCAGATATCATCAATGAATTCCAGGAGGTAATCGCTTTGTCGTCCTTCCCAGGTCGAACACGGTGCATTCTTGCTTCCAATAAGCTCGCCTCAGAACTCCTAATAATATCATTGATTACCTGTACAGGTTTGTCGAATTTTTGTGAAAGGAAAACCTGATTATTCTGGCTACTCAGAATGTTTTTACCCTCAAAATTCCCTCCTTCAGTAACACCAAAATATAAACAAAATATATCAGTATTTACCTCGTTATCCAAAATTTCTGAGATTTCTTTTTTCGTCCATAGATAATGCTTACCTTCTTCTCCTTCCGAATCAGCATCCTCAGCAGAATAAAAATAGCCTTCTTCTGAAGTCATCTCTCCGAGAATGTATTTAAGGCATTTATGAATCACTTCAACATATTTTTTATCCCGAGTAAGTTGATATATTTCTGAGAAGAGTTGGACGAGCAGTGCGTTGTCATAAAGCATCTTTTCAAAATGAGGGACTAGCCATTTTTGATCAGTAGAATATCGTGCAAATCCTCCCCCAAGATGATCGTGTATTCCTCCTGATATCATCTTATCGGCAGTGAATACTATGAAGTCCTTAAATTTGGAAATCTTCGACAACTCGTAGTATCGCAAAATGAACATTAGATTGGAGGGATTTGGAAACTTAGGAGCCTGTCCAAATCCTCCATATGCAGGATCACCAAAGTGCAGTAGACTAACAGCAGCTTCATCCAATAATGACCGATCAGGTTCTGACTTAAGCGAGCTGCCAGAAGAAACATCTTCAGCGGCACCTGAGAGGGCACGCATGAATTCAGAGGTAGCACTAAGGACTTCTTTCCTATTGTTAAGATATGTATCTGCAAGTTGTTTAATGATAGACATAAAACCAGGTATCCCATACCTAGAGTCCTTCGGGAAATATGTTCCTATATAGAACGGTTTCTGATCGGGCGTCAAGAAAACAGAAAGCGGCCATCCTCCGCTACCTGCCGCTAGCTGGCATACGCGTTGGTAGATATCGTCAATATCGGCTCTTTCTTCTCTGTCAACCTTAATGTTGATGAAATTTTCATTCATGACCTTTGCAATTTCCTCGTCTTCAAAAGACTCATGAGCCATAACATGACACCAATGACATGAGCTGTAGCCTATGCTCAAAAAAATTGGTTTATCTTCGGATCTCGCCTTTTCAAGAGCATTCTTACCCCAGGGATACCAATCTACTGGGTTGTAAGCATGCTGCAGAAGGTAGGGGCTAGTTTCATTGGCTAATCTGTTTGCTTTTTTATTATTCTTCTCAGTGTGACTGTTATCCATGTAATTAAAGCAAACTGGCTTTGATATTATATAAACGCTAACACAAATTTCATTTCGCAACAGTCACAGCGGAAGGTCTAATAATTCGCCAATCGGGTAAACAGAAAAATGTTATCGCAAATGGTTTATCGTTAAGCTTTAACCCCATCCGATGGTCAATGTTTCTGGAGAGATTAATTAGTCGGCTGGTGTTATTTCCAACCACCGGGCCCAGCGTGGCGACTATTGGATCACCTCCAGCAACGGACGCTGCTGCAATAAGTCGAAGTATTTCGTACCCTTTAATCCTAGGTATAATTCTTGATGACTTCACCTGTACAAGCCATTTTTTTCGTTTCTTCTTGGAATCCAACATTGCAACTATGTCAGCAGGGCCTAGGCTATTCTTTGAGAGGCGAACCCGCCAACCGATCATTCTCAGGTATAATGCTACTATATACTCAGCTTCTCTCCCAAATGTTCCGATCGTATAAGACAATTTCACCTCAAAATGAATACAATCCTTAGATCAGCTTTAACTGTTGTTGTTAAAACTCTCTGATATAATGAATGAAAAATCCCTAATCCTCGGTGACTAAGTACACACAAAGAATATGAATATATTTCTATTTATGATGGAATTTTCCGATGATCACGAGGAACACCGATCCATACAAGTTAAAGAAGTGCGTGTCCTGCAAACAATTAATTCCACTAAATACCAAGTATTTCACTATGTCGCTATCCCTTCAGCAGGTCTGTCTTGGATGTGCTGACAGGGAAATTCCTAAACTAATTCAAAATCTCCAGCAAGATCTAAAAAAAATAAAGGAAGAATTGAAGAATAACTGAAGTTGCATGGGTTATTGGTATTTAAAATTGGGAGTAAAATGTTCGTAGCTGATCATTTTAATCCGGAGTTGACAATCAACAGTGGACAGATGTTCTTATGGCAAAGGAAAAGAGATGCATGGTATGGAGTTCACGGTGACCACATTTTGAAACTTTCTATTGAGAATCAACCTAATGATCAGGGTAGCCCTCTAAGATATGAATCGTTTCCAGAGGATCGCGGATGGGAAAAGAGGTTATTTAGAATGGACGACAACACTGATGAAATACTAAAAAGCATTTCATTTGATCCACTAGTACGTTACTCTATAATGAGATTTCGTGGCCTTCGAGTTATGAGACAGGACCCAATACAATGTATGTTTTCGTTCCTTTGCGCGAGTAATATTAATATTCAGCGAATTCGCAAGATACTTTTTAATTTATGTAGGCAATTTGGGAAAAAAATGGCCGTGAATGGAGACCAATTTTTTACGTTTCCAGCACCAACAGATCTATGTGACGCAAAAATATCACAATTAGTTACTTGTGGTACAGGCTATAGAGCCAAGTACATCAAGATGCTTGCCACTAAGATACGCAATAAAGAGATTATTCCTGAAGAGCTTACCCAAATGAGCTACGAAGACGCAAAACTATCTTTGCTAAAGGTGCACGGGATAGGGGACAAAACTGCAGATTGCATCCTTCTTTTTTCACTTGAGAAATTGGAAGCATTCCCCATAGACACTTGGATTGCAAGGATATTGTCTCACCAATACGATCTCCCAGCTAGTGATGAAAAAAGGGAAATAGAGAGCCAAAAGCACCATCTCAGTCATCATCAATATCAGTATCTATCCAATTGGATGAGAACGTATTTCGGTATTTATGCAGGCTATGCTCAACAATATCTATACTATTATAGCAGGGATATTGCTGGAAAAAAGTGGTAAGAATTTAACTCAAAAGACAATATTCCGTAATAATTGAATACTGGAAGATTGATGGATGGCATCATCAGCTTATATTAAGCAAACCATTAGCGACATTCAGATGGAGCAGCGTAATGTCTCAATCCTTTATATTGTAATTCATATACAAGATGATAGAAGAGAATAGTCCCATGCATACGAAAGATGAGTCTCAATCAAACTTGGTTGAAAACTATACTAAAGAGGGGAACAAAGGTCGGTACTTATACGGAGATTACACTCCTTTTGAAGAGAAGAAGAATATTATTTATCTCTTGAAGGATTTTATCTCTACTTCTACAAATATAATTGAAATTCATAAAAAAGTAGGGAACCTTCGATTCGTTTTAGAAAATGTAGATGTTTTTCAAGATGAGATTATAAGAAAAATCGGGAATTTACAAAGCTCGGTAGAATCGTCGTTAGAGGCATTTCATACCAAGTATCACGAGAAAATTGTGAATTCGTCTGACGTTAATAAAGAAGCCGAGTCCTCCTTCTTTCGCATGAGAGCTCCTCTAATAAACTCAATAGGGGATATTGAAAAACAATTTACAAAGTATGCCAATGAATATAGGGAAGAAATACAGGAGAGGATCATTGATTCGTACAATAATGCGATCACTTTACTTGAGCTGTGGCTGTCGAAGGATGAATATAACTTGCCTGGTACTCTCCTCGAAAGGCGAAACAAGGTACTGACGGCAAAAATAGACAGAGATCCGTATTCATATTCTATTACTTCTGCAAATGAGATCATCGGCATCACCAATATAGCTTCACCCAGTTCTGCCGGTACTTATACGAACAGTCTAGAGAGCCTACCTGCTTCAACATTTTCTTACCATTTCACAGTCGACCCCAAGTTTTCTGACTTTTGGAAACATCGAAGAAGAATATCAGACTTGGGAGTGCACGATCTGTTGATCCCGATTGGATTCAAGAAATCAATATCTGAGAAATTGCGGCGATCTCTACGCCTTGGATCAAGCCAGACAGACGTGCAGGACTCATCTGAGAGAGAGGTCGAGTTTGTCCATGCATCTAGTTTATACATAACTTACATCAAAATACAAACTGGCAAAACGTTGGCTGTTAGGCTTTCAGGAGATCCTTCAAAGAGTGACGAAAAATCAATTGAGTTGGAATATAATTTATCTGAATTGATACCGGAGGGGAGAACCGTAAATAGTGATAGTAGTACGAATGTGATGGAATACTATAAGAGACTAGTTTCAGAAGGCACTTTGCCAGAAATTAATTACCTTGACAAGGATGAACGAAGAAAAATAGATCTTAATTTGAAAGAATTTCAGGAAGGAACAGATACCCTTAAACTCGTAATTATGGGAAAAATGTTAGCAGATAGAATGAACGACATCTTGAATACATCTACAATATCGTCTTACATGAAGTTAGACTCTATCCGGGTAGGCGATAAGGAAGCTATAGTGAGCTCAAATGATCCAAACAAGACGTTACTTTATTACGAAAATATCGTAATGAATTTACTTGAACTTGTCGCAGTGGGGTTTTCACCTTTGATCCAGCGTATCTCCGATAAGAGCCCAATAAAGGGAGAATTAATTTTGAGGTACGAGACTGATGAGAAAGAAAGAAAGGAGTATGTACTACGGACTGATGAGTTGAGTGCACCTTTGGCAAACGAAGAAGGTAGAAGAGTGCTATCACGACTTAAACTTTAGCTCATATAATACAACTGAAACACAATGTGTCAACTCCTTGCGATCGTTCCGTCTACAAAAGTCCGGTAGATCTTGAGCGCATCAGTTTCGCTAGTTGCTCCCACAATGGTAGCTGCTCCACTGGTAAGTATGCTGATAGATATGTTCCCTTGGGTCCCACTACCTGAGGCAGTTATCCCTAAATTTCCACGTGACGTCACATCATAGCCAAGATGTTCGGCATTTTTTATTATCATCGAGAGACTTATGGAAGAGAGTCCAAATGGTGCTACTGTGTAAGTTCTTTTACCTCTATCTCGCCCACAAAGCTCCTCGACAAATAACTGATCTCCGGCAGCTACCTTAGTCTGGAGAGATCCTGAGATACTAGCAGTGGGACCGCACGAGGGACAAGCTTCTTGTCTTTGCATTTGTACCTTCTCCATCGTCAGATCATTCAGATCTATGTATAGAAGTTTATTTATTAACGATGGCGTTTGACCTGTGACTATTTTAACTACTTCTGACACCTGCGTTCCTGCAACTAAGTAAAGTATTGACGGATGGACGCCCTCTGTACTACACGTAGGCATATCCTCTTCCTCCAATTCTGGGAACATACACCTCAAACATGCTGATTCACCAGGAAGAATTGTACATACCGAACCAAGCATCCCTAACGCTCCAGCATATACGAACGGTATCTTTTGCTTTATACAAGCATCATTCAACGCATACCTTGCATCTACGCTATCAAGCGCATCAATAACTATGTCTGCTCCCTCCACTAAGCTATCTGCATTATATCTTGAGACAGATATCGGTATTGCCTCAATTTTAGTAGCCAGATTCAATTTGTGCAGGCGCTCAGCAGCTACTTCCACCTTAACCTTACCGATATCGTCCTCGTTATACAAATGCTGTCTGTGAAGATTAGAGATTTCGATAACATCCCTGTCTATAATTCTTAGCTTGCCCACCCCCATAGCACTTAACATTGTTGTTACAGGATTACCTATTCCCCCGACTCCAACTACGCATACAGTGGTCTTCCTTAGTTTTTCCATCCCAGTGAAACCGATTTCTTCCAGCATGATCTGCCTTGAATATCGCTGCATGTCCTTCCCAGAAAACTGTTCCACATCTTCTCGTTCTCGTTCTCCTCCTCCTCCGGCGACTGCAGGAAGTATGTAGATAGTGTCATTTTTGCTCAATGCCGTGGACATACCATCACTACTGAATCTTATGTTTTTTCCATTTAGGTAGATATTGATTAACGATCTTGGTTTACCATTAAGATCAAATACTTTTCTCTTGAAATCTTCTCCCATTGTCTCTGAAACCTTTTGAAAAGCCTCACTTAGACTCTCAGCTTCAATGGGTAATTTCCGTTCTCCCCCGCCTTTGTTTAGAACTGACGGAATCACAAATTCTATCTGAGCCATACATTATTTCAACTCCAATCTCTAGTCTATCTAATCATAGTTGATACTACTTGTATATCTGGCTTTACAGCATCTAGTTTTGGAAGTACATCAATAATTGCTTCTGTCGCTTTGAGCCCGTTACCTGTAACATAACATACAATATTTTCGTCCTTATCAATTCTGCCATCCTCAATCAATCTCTTAAGCGCCGCGACAGATACGCCTCCGGCCGGTTCTGTAAAGATTCCCTCGGTCTTTGCGAGAGCAAGAATACCATCGACAATCTCTTTGTCAGTGACCTCCTCTGCAATACCGTTATACTGAGTTAGACGTCTAAGTACGTACAGTCCGTCGCCAGGATCGCCAATTGCCAGACTTTTTGCGATTGTTTCAGGTTTTTCTATTGGCCTGACTTCATTACGCTTGTTTTTAAAAGCCTCGACTATTGGGGCGCAACCATGCGGCTGAGCTGCAATAATTCTCATCTTTGACACATTATCCACCAATCCTAAGTTTTCTAGTTCCTCAAATCCCTTACAAATTGCGTTGAGCATGGCCCCACTACCTACTGGGATTATAAGAGTATCAGGAACTTGCCATCCTAATTGTTCTGCAACCTCGAAGGCGAGTGTCTTTGAACCTTCAACATAATACGGTCGCATATTGATATTGACTATCCCAATACCTTTGGAATCGCCAATTACTGATGCAACTCTGTTGGCATCATCATAGGTACCATCCACGGCAACAAATTCTGCACCGTAAGATAACGCTTGAGAGATCTTTACACTCTCAATATCGGAAGGCGCAAAAATAAAGCATGGCATCTTGGACTTGGCAGCATGTGCGGCAGTTGCTGAAGCAAGATTACCGGTAGACGCACAACCTACCGCTCTTAACCGAATTTCCTTCGCTTTAGATACTGCAACGCCAGCCGGTCTATCTTTGAATGAATACGTAGGATTGATAGAATCATTCTTTATGAATAGATTCTTGAATCCCCCCATCTGTTCTCCTAGTCTATCAGCCAGCTGGAGCGGAGTGAATCCTGCACTTAAGCTAACGATGTCGGATTTGTTTGCGATTGGCAAAAGTTCAAAGTATCGCCAATATGACTTCTCCTGCCTATTTGAAAATAACTCCCTCGTTAAGGCAAAATTGGTCTCATATTCAACATCTATAGGGCCAAAACAATCATCACAAATATACCTAAAGTCTGGTTCATATTCCCTATTACATTCCCTGCACTTAAGACATCTTACAATACCCATAAGAATCAAGCTATATCGATTAGCGGTATAAATAAGGATCGCTAACAATAATTTTAGTAATACTGAATTTAGTTACTTATGGAAGATATTAATACAAATACCAATCATGTTGTAAGAATTATCATAATATTGCTATCAACTACTGATTCTCCCAAAAACTATTAGAGAATCTATTTTTATTACAAGAATTCTTTGGTGAAATATCGATTGCTAGTTCAGTACTTATTATCTAGGATAATCAGAAGTAGATATAAATCGCAATACAGTAAATCAAGAATGATTCCGTAGGTGTATAACAAATGCAGCAGCTTTATACTAAATCTTTCCCAAAGGCACCCGTAGTTCATGTTGGGTTAGACGATACAGATTCAACGAAAGGAAAGTGTACTACCCATACTGCATATAGAATTACTGACTTCCTATTAAATAGTAAGTCAATAGAATTCGTTGACTATCCTCTGCTTATTAGGTTAAATCCAAACATTCCTTGGAAGACTAGAGGTAATGGAGCAGTATGCCTCAGATTCAGAACTACACATCATGAAGAAGTTTTGGATAAGATAATAGATTTGATTAACAAGCAAGATCTAGTAGCGAGTGGGGCTAATCCTGGTATAGCAATCTACTGTGGGGAATCAGTACCGTCAGAAATTCAATGCTTTGCGAGCAAAGCATTATACGACGTAGTCAGCAAGAAGATGGCGGAAAAGTTAGCAATACGTCATCAGATTCGTTTTTTTATAGACGGAAATGGACAAGGGCTGGTTGGATCTATAGCGGCTATTGGTACGCTTCTGCATGAAGACCACACTTTTGAAGCTGTGGCCTACAGAGAACAGGAAAAATGTGGGACAATTAGGAAACTAGATCGTGCACAGGTTGTCCGATTTGACGCAGAAACCTTTCCGTATACCTTCAATAACTATGATAAGACACACCATAGGGTCTTAATTCTTCCTCATGGCCCAGATCCAGTATTCTGTGGAATAAGAGGAGAAAGTGCAGAGATAGTATGTTCTGCGCTCAGAAAATTGGAGATTAGAGAGAAGCTTGAAGGGTACATGGTGTTTAGAACAAATCAAGGCACGAATCAACATCTTCAAAATGAAGTTAGATTCACACAGATTAAGAGTTACACAGCCGGTTTCAGCCAATGCAAAGTTGATTCAAGGCCTACGGTCATCGAAGGCGGCCATGCTGTCTTCAGCGTTAGGGATCCTACAGGCGCGGTTGTTAATGCTGCTGTATACGAGCCCACAGATATGGTGGACATTGCTTCCAAACTGGAGGTGGGGGATGTGATAAGAATAGGATTTGGCGTTAGGAAGCCTAGTTCTAAACACCCGAGGATACTAAATATAGAATATTTGCAGGTTCTAGAAGCCAGGGAAATCTTTGAAACAGTAAACCCCCTTTGCCTAGCTTGCAACAAGCGGATGAAATCAGAAGGAACTAACAAGGGATTTCGTTGTTGGAAATGCGGTCTTCGAAATAGGGATGGTAAAAAGATTGCCATCCGAATACTTCGAACGATAGAACCGAAGCTTTTTATTCCTACTCCACGGGCTCATAGACACCTAACTAAACCCTTTCATCGCTACGGAATGGAGAAGGCTAATAATTCGCAATTCACTTTGTCGTCGGCATGGTTCTCGAAAGCGTAGTAGCTTGAGTCCAGAAAATTCAAAATTTTTAATCGTGAACACATGATAGCGGGGGGTTGATTTGAACTTACGGCATGTACGTGTGAACGTAACAAGTAACCGCTCTGCGGGTTATGAGCCCGCCGGGATAACCTAACCTTCTCCATGGAGAATCTGGCTTCCCCACCCCGCTAAAGATGCATCAGAGATGAGATAATATATCTTTATTCGTCTTCCGAAAGAGGCTTAGCAAAATGTGTCTTGATATATAACAATAGGACTACCAGACGACGAAAATTGATCTGGAGAAAGGATAACTTGATTTTCCAGGTGAGGCATTAGAAGCTTAGATGCAGATGGATCTATACTTCATCGAAGGGGATGCAGACGCTATTATCGACCATCTCTCTCAATCGCCTGAACAAAGA
>DASQQK010000352.1:0-3496 GCA_035643435.1 Nitrososphaeraceae archaeon
AGGAAGAATTGGATGCTACGGCAAATAACCTGGGCGTGATAGGAGTTGATGACGAGACCATTCCACAGATAATAGAGTGTATAGAAAGAGTCTTCGGACTACAGACCGAATCAGAACCAATAGAATCGTAGAACAAACACACACCTATCCTCATTTTTTGAGTATACATTAGAACAAGAATATGGCTAGTTGGTTACTCTTTGTTAATAATTGAATTATACCAGGTGTACACCTTCAGCTACGCATGGTACGCGCACTCTCTAACCAAGTAAAAGAAGACTTAGAATGCTGCATTACTCACTCACCGAGACACGCAGATAAAGTATGTCGGTCTAATAATTACATAAATACTATACATATGTAGTCGTTGCTATGATAAACTGTCCTAAAGGTCAGCTAAATCCGGTATTGTTTGGAGTAGTAATTGCACTAGCATCTGTCTTGGTTGTTTCAAATATATCTTTACAGAATGCAGTCGCCCAGTGTACTACTTTGTTGCGCGATTCTGACTTAGATATAGCAGAAGCGGCAGAAGCAGGTAATGCAACTATGGCAGGTGCGACAAACCAGACTACTACTAACGGGAATACAACTGACGTCGAGTTCCTAAGTATGCAAACTGCAAAGTCAGGCTCACTATCTCAAATCAATGCAACTGCATATACTCTTGAATTAAATGATGTAGCAAATAGGACTATTTTGTTCTCAGATAGACCAGAGAGAATTGTAACAACTGTAAGTACAAACAACTTTGTTGGTAACTGGAGTGCAGGTCAAAACAGTCTTAGAGCAGATGAACCTAATGATGCTTTAATAGTAGAAAATAATCAGACAGGTAAACTGGATACTGCTATCGTAGAGTCATTCAACCCCGTATATGATACGACTACAAATACGTTGACATATACAATTATGGCTGAGAATGCAACATCTATAAATTTGCCAAGTGAGCCCACAAAATAATTACCCATGTCCAATTGGGTTTCCAGAAAAACCGACCTGGGGGAATATTGAAGACGTCATCTCGACAGACACTCTGCAACCGCGCTAAAGACCCATTCTGAACTAGTTGGATTAAAGATTTGTACACTCCATGAATTGTCCACTTTGAGTTCAGAAATCAAGAACAGGGGCGTTTGGCCCCCAGTAGTAGCCAGTTGATAGCCTCCTCCAGCGATTCCTAGTACCGATCCTAAAATAGCTAATCCCACTCCTAGCAACCCCATTACGGAGAACACTATTATGACTATATTCCATGTAGTATCCAGATTAGGTTTAACTCTCATCATTAATGAACTAATAACATCTTGCTTAATGAACTAATAATGACGCTATCCGCTGCATACGGACTGTAGAATGTAGGTCTTGTACTGGCTGAAATCAGTCGCTATAACCCCATACCAAGAAGTAGTCGCATAAACAATAAGCTTCATGTGGGACCAAAATTAATGTCAAATTTGGTTCAGGAACCACTGGCCCCATATGGTAGAAGGGGTCAGTTAAATTAAGAATCATTCCGCAGTTCGAGTCAATGGCTCCACATCAAATAATAGTGCAAGGCGGTTTCAAGTATAATATTATCTTTGTATTACGAAAAGCAAATGTCATTTGAATCATCTCCTAGAATACTCATAAAACTCTTCTAGAGTGTAAGACTCCGAAGAATTGCCAACACGCACAAAAATTTGGCAAAAGAAATGATTAGTGAAACTGGATTGGATTCATTTGAGGGGATACGTGCAGCTGCTGCTTCCAATGAGAAGTAATTACGAACTGCGAACACTGAGGAACAAACTCGTATGTATGCATCAATACATACTGGCGAGTTTAAGATATATGTTGAATTAGAAGACGGCTGTGGTAATGGATACAATAGTAAAGAAAAGAAACCAGAGTACGTTTCAGTGAATACCAACAGAGAACAAGTATTAATCGATGAACCAAATCTAGGAAATTCAGAGTCAAGCACAGTCACAGTCACAAGAACACAGCCAAAGCCAAAGCCAAAGCCAATCACAGGAAACCAAAATACACAGCTCTACCACTTCTTTTTTCATTAAATTAGAAATCTTGTTACGGAATGTGCCATGCATCATACGATAGCTTCTGTCGCTAACATCCATTCTATTCAGGTGGTTTAAATAGCCTGATATGTTTCTACATACTATTAATACGACAATAAAAGTTGAAAAAACCCTAAACAACTCACTCACTTGTTTTATCTGTCAGAACGATTACACAAATATTATTACTGATTCTGAATCAGGCGAGGTTGTTTGTAGCAATTGTGGTATAGTTATTACTGAAAAGTCTGAGAATATTAGTAATCCTGAATGGCGTGCATTTACTGCCGAGGAACAAAATAAAAGAGCAAGAACAGGAGCTCCAACTTCTCTAGCTATGCACGATCGAGGCCTCGCTACACTAGTTTCAAAAACGGGCAGAGACGCTAGTGGACAGAAATTAGATACTACAATGTATTCAGTGTACAAGAGATTAAGAACGTGGGATTATAGAATAATTCACGATAATTCACATGATAGAAATCTATTTCAGGCTTTCTCTCAACTTTCTACATTAAAAGATAAGCTTGGGCTCTCATTTACGATAATTGAGAAAACTGCGTATATCTATAGAAAAGCAGAAGATAGAGGATTGGTGCGTGGTAGAACAACTTCAGGAATGATCACTGCAGCAATATATCTCGCATGCAGAGATATTGGAGTACCTAGAACTCTCAAGGAATTAGCTGCAATTAGTAATACGAAACGTAAGCACATAGCGCTATGTTGCAGACTACTGATAACCGAGCTTGACCTTAAAGTGCCTATAGCAGACCCCATGAAATGTATTGTCAAAATCGCAAATAAGGCTGAGCTGTCGGAGAAAACAACACGACTAGCAATGAATATGATGACGGAAATAATTAAAAATAAAATGTCTGCCGGAAAAAATCCAATGAGTTTCGCAGCAACAGTACTTTATATTTCATCCCTCAAGACGGGTGAAAAGTTAACGCAGTTTGATATAGCTAGAGCTGCAGGGGTAACAGAAGTAACTATTCGAAATAGAGTCAAGGAACTAAATAAATACCGATTCCCATAGCCTCTTATCTTGGTCCTTGCATCTCCATATCCATATGTTTATTCCATGCATATCGTAATCTGTGAGTTCCAGCCTCTACTGCCAGTCTTATCAAATCTTGTACATAGTCAGTAAACTTTCCTGCCGTAGCAACTAATGCAATTCTGTATCTTTGTGCAGATTCTAGTAGTACATCAATAATACCTTCATTCTCAACTATAATCAGATCTGTGGTCTTTGTACTTGCAAGTTCATCTTTACTGTCAAAGCTAACTGGAAATACTCGGCCATTGAAATACATCATAGCACTTGCTTTTGCGACGATACCTAGATATTCTCGAGTAATGTCCTCGTCTGGCCATAATTCTTCAATAGTCTGTCTAATCCTACCTGTAAGACCCTTTCTAGTGGT
>DASQQK010000353.1:0-3591 GCA_035643435.1 Nitrososphaeraceae archaeon
GCACAGTGATGAAAAAGAGAAGATGGGCTATCGAAAAGGCTTGGGCAAGGTTTCCGGCCACACTCATCTCCTCCCCATAGACGAGAAGAATTATTTTATCTGCCCAGCCAGCTCCAAAGATTGCAATGGGCAAAAGCAGTAATGCTAGAAATTTATAATATCTTCGGATTCCTACACCCAGTTTATTCGGATTTCTGGTAATAGCTTCGGAAAAACCAACAATTCCTAAAGACCAAATAATACCTGAGATAACTTCTAGGGACATTTGGGGCAGGTAATATCCCAAGTCATATTTTCCTGCTGCTTCGGTCCCCAAATAGTAACCTACGAAAAAAATTTCCGACTGCCTTTGAACAATTAGATTTAGAACGGAATTTGTCAAGGATGTCCCAGAATAGGCCAATAAACGATGATTTCCCACTGAATATGTAAATTTAAGAGGGAATCGCAGTTGTTTCCTAAGTCCAAGGACGAGCATACATATTAGGACAAAGAAAGATAGGGCCTGTGCAGCCAATACTCCTCTTATCTGCACGCCCAAACGAAGCAATAAAAAAGTAAAGATGATCCACAACGCGCTGGACGCAACTGTCACTATACTTAACCATCTAAATCTATAAAGCGCAATAAATAATTGAGTAAGTGAATTCTTGTAGGCCAATAATCCTGCTATTAATGCTGATATTAATAGATAAGCAGTCACCTCATTGGAATACAAATTTGCAAAAAGACCCCTTAGTAGAAAAAAGACAACAAATGTAAGCATTATGAGGGGCAGATGAAAAAGTAGAACCTTAGATACTGTGGCAGTGAAACCAACCCAGTCACCCTCGGCAATTTGCTCAGGAACAAAGCGGAGCAAAGCAGCATCCAATCCAAAACTGCAGAATATTCCAGCATAAATAATTATGTTTCTGAGCAAGCTAAATATACCGAAATCATGACTGCCTAACCCCCGCACTATTATGACACTGAGTACTAAGGTAGAAATTAATGTTATGGCTCTAAGCAGGAGACTCCACGAGAGCGCATGTGATATTTTCTGGGTAACCGTCGCTTCGGACACAGAATATAGAATCTCGACTTTTTAACTTGCTCTACTTATGTGAGTTTGCGTACTCATAAGACATAGCTCCGCGCGAACAGGGCATCCCCGTAAATCAACCGACCATCAGGAGCCGATTTTAGATCATAAAACTGATAAAGATGAAAATCGATTTTTTCCAGAAATGACGCCAACTCAAAATATAGGCATGCCCCCTCGTACAACGGTACAAACTGAATCTCCGAATATACCAATTTAACGGTAGAAGATAATAAGTCAGGAGCTCCCCGCAGTGCTTCTAATTCCCCGCCTTGGATATCGAGCTTAACGATGTCAATGCCATCTTCTATATCGAACTGTTCGCGCCAGTCATCTAGAGTAACCAATCTTACTTCGCAACTACCTACGGGCGTTGTTTGCTCAAAATGGTATATTTCTCCCCACTTGCTCCTCGGAAGTAAGGAATTTGTATATGATCTGAAATTAATGTAGAAATTTGAAGTACCAGTATGGGAAGAGATGGCCAAATTGAAGATTCTAACATTGGACAAATCATGAACGTTTTCCTCTAGAAGTGCAAATGTCTCTGGATAAGGCTCGAAGGCATAAATACTAGCGAACGGAAACGCGGTCTTAAATCTTCTCGACATTTCACCATGGTAAGCCCCAGCATCAATGATTCCCTTAACTTGATGGGGTTTCAAAAGCCTAGCCATATCCTTTACAGGGTCTCGGGGATTATTTATTATTCTGCTTGCTTTAGCACGAAATCTAATAAAAGTCTTATTGAGCATAGCCTATCCAAAACGGTACTGGAAACTCAGACGTTATGTACTATGAGGCGATTCAGCATCGTTGTTTGCTGATTTCCTCGCTATGGCAGCATACTCCAGGGAAAACAAATCGGGTATGGTTCTAGGCTTCCATCCCAGGAAAGAATCGATCTTTTCCCAGAGGAGCTGCAAATTGCTAGATTTACAGTAACTGACGAAATCAAGTATTTTCAGTCGATTTAGTGACTCATATTGGCGCAGCAACCTTTCCGATGTTGCAAGCGGACCTAGCGACCCGAGATTATTAATAGTCATCCTAGTCACTTTGTAAGGCAAAACAAAATGAACATATGGTATGGGAATATAGTTCCAGAGGTGTCCTCCTCTCGGTCCATAAAATGGCGTAAATGAAAAGAAGGCAAGGCCATTTAGCTTTAAAACTCTACCAACTTCCCTAATAGCTAAACGTGGATCTTCGATATGCTCCAAGACGTCACTCAAAATCACAATGTCAAAACTTTCATTTGGACAGGGTATTTTCAGTCCATCAGCTAACAGAATAAGTGGCGGATTTTCGAGTTGCCCCGGCCGCCACATCAACCGTTGCAGAGTTATATCAAGGCCTATGACCTCATTGTCTCTTGAGAGTGCATAACTAACCCCCCCCTGACCACAACCAACGTCGAGAATTCTTTTGTTTTTCAACCCGGAGAATTTTTCTAAATGCGGGACTATGTTTTCCGCGCAGTGATATTCCGCGAATTCAAATGCTGCTTTTGGATCCTCATGTATCGGTATTGATCGATTTAATATCCATTTAGAAAACCAAGCAACTAGATAATAGTAAAATGTTTTCAATATTCTACTGCCTCTTAAACTGATTTATCTCTACCTGCTATCCTTTAACGCGCGTCTCGCCTATGTGGACTACGGGTTAAGAAAAGGACATAAACGCTGATATATGCAAGAAAAAAATATAGCAATTCAATGCACTGATTCAGAAACGAAACACATGTTCGAGCAAAGACGTAACCCCAAACAAAGTTGTGCATAATTCTGCGCTTTGGTGAATGTTCGGTTTTTTCAAACTACCCGGGGATACTTAATTAATTAGATCAAAAATATCAAGAATTGCCTTTGGTTTCCTTTTCGGCAAAGTATTACTCAAAAAGACACCATCAGAACTCGCATCGTCTGGGTGAAACCCATGCATTCCTGAGGGGACCTCATACTTACTCATATAACTGGGCATCACTAGAACTCCGGGTTTCATGAGGAAGACGGCGTCTCCATATCGATGATCTGCCCAATATATACCTAATTCGTGCAACTCCTGATCACTCAGGAAGCGACCTTGTTCTTCAGGATCGAGGGCACCGACAATTTTCTCTTTCGCATCTCGATCTAGAAACCAAAAGCGAACCATGGTTGAATCATAAACACAAACATAATCTTTATCGTATGCGAGGCCCAAATCCTCTACAATTTGCATGATATCACGTGTATCTATTGTATCCGTCATTCCATGATCTGAGAAAATATTCATTCTTACTTCTTGATAATTCTCTTGAGCCACCTCCATCAGATGCCGCAACTCGTTTTCATACCAGCTCAATTTTGTTTCGATCTCATGGGCCTGCGTCCCGTATTTGTGCAGGGCAGCATCTAATTCCGGAAGATAAAGAAAATAATGCGATTTCCCTTCATCTTGAATGCTTGAAATCGTCTGATTTAGACATTCAACATCCGCAAGGGGCCATGTAAACAATCCAT
>DASQQK010000354.1:0-4741 GCA_035643435.1 Nitrososphaeraceae archaeon
AAAGGCTACAAAGAAGAAAGGTCCAAAAAGCTATTAAGATCTTATGACGCCCGCAAAAGTGTAGCTTATAAAGGGTTTATTCTTGGGCCAACTAAAGTGGAGGATGCGTTAGAAGTCGATGCATGTCTAGCTCTGCTTCAATTTGATAATGAATACGGTCAAGACGTATCTATTGAGCGTCTAGGAATATACGCCTTCGCATCAGGTTCTAGGACATCAAACATGACACTGAGAGATCCACGTAGGTCGGTGACCACAACCTTTGTAGCTTCAAAAGAGAAGCCGTTTGTTGCACATATTTACGCAAGGGATAAGACATTGAAATTTTTTTGTGATGATTCAGGTATAAAGATCTACCATGTGAAAGAAAAGACGCGTGATGAAAAACAATCCTTTACGACCAAGAATAAATCGATAGACATTCTCAAAAGGAGACTAGCCTCAGGAGAAATAACTATAGAGGAATATGAAAGATTAAGAAGAATAATTTTAGAGGATGAGAATTTTTCACCAAGCTGGATATAGATATATTTAATGAATTGCTATCAAAATAAGAAAGTGGAATGAGAATTGTGGTCGCCTTCTGCTAGAATTCCTTATACTCCAGGTACTTTCCGTCCATTATGATCCGAAGGCGGGGTTCGCCATGGCTTCCAGTCACTCTCTCCATCTTTAATGAAAAATCAATTGCACTCATAATCCCATCTCCTCCACGTCCAATTTCATCTGCAAATAATTCATTAAACACCTCTCTCATTGCATCTCCATAAAGAGCTATAGCTTCAAGGATCCTATATTTGAAAGGATCAGTTTCGGTAGGATAGTTTACTCTTACTGGGTATCTGAGAAAGGCCTTCTTGGTTTCTGAGTCTAAACCAAGAGTTTGTGAAATTTTTTCAACATCACTGAAGGTAAGTTTATGCTGACCATGTAGAGCTGCTGCAACAAACATCGGATCCTTTCCAATTGATTGTGCTAGTTTTGTATAAGTAATTCCCTTCTCTTTCATTATTTCTCTAGCTCTTGCAAGAGAATCAGCTGTTGCCTCTGATGATGCCATAACTTCGGTTTTTGCCATGTCAGACTTTACTGAAGCGTTCTCATTAGTGTTTTTACCCTTCAGCTGTTTAAATATACATTGTAGTAGTCAGTAGAATTTACCCGGCGCCGAGTAATTATTTATCCACGTTCTATTTATTAGATAAGGAATAAATCATGCTATATCTTTTAATACTCATACATCTTTCTTTCTTTATAAATGGGCTGTAAATCATTTTGTCCAGTAATAAATCGTATGCTTTGTATGTTTTGTAGGTTTTACGGAGTTACTCAGCATGATAACTGATGACATAAAATTTTTGATATGTGTGGCAGGTGTCCTGATGCTAGTAATACCTTTCATGCAACATTACTCAATTGCGCAGGAAGATTTTTTTGAGTTAAGTTGTACCAATATAACTAGCCAAGTGAACCAGCTATTAGAATCAAAAGGCCCTGTCCAACGTAACATGCTCGATTTGAAGAATATGACATTTCTAATGAATCTCTATAATATGAAATGTGCTTAACCTAGTCGAAAGAAAGTAATGATTTGAACATTTGACAAATGTACTTATCATTACAACGCTTGTAATCGTGTTGGGATTTTGCCTGAACTTTAGTGGCAATGTCCCGATTAGTGGATGTAATATATATCAAGAATATTCTTCAAGCTTCACCAGCTTCTTTAATATTATATATGCAAAGTCGGATTGGAATGCCAGCTCTACATTTGACTCAAGTGAAAAAGAAGAGAGTCTAGGAAAGATTATTGGCCAATGCTACCTTGACCCTCTGTGTTTCAAATTGCTGATTCCAGAAAATGAGAGTAAATAAATTGAGATTGGTATCATAATCACTAATTTAAGCTTAAATCCACGAATTAACTATATCAATATAGTAAAAGAACGCTATTCAATGAGCGGAAATTTCGATAAAGATATTTCAGATCCGTTGCTGAATCTCACAGATTCAAAATCTTATGATCCAACGATATCGTCTTCTACCACAAATCCTGGAGGGTCAGTAGCTGGTTCTGCTAAAACTCCAGTATCAAGCACTACTACTGCTACGTCAACACCTCCAACATCGCCGGGAAGTGAACATGTTACCATCCATGAAGAAGCTCCTCCTCCTCCTCCTCGACTACTAGCAGGCATTTTTGGACTTCCTGACACCCTTAAGACTCTCAGCAGCCTGGGTGTTGCCAAATGCAAAGTAAATCCAGGTCAAGGTATTTTGATGGGTTGGCAGGCTATGGCTTATCTAGCATTCGCAGCTCTCTTCTCATTCATAATCATGGCAGCTGTATCTGCAGACCTATCCCCAGGGCTTGGCCGGTTCCTCATGTGGGTTGTGTTTCCTGGTACGGCACTGGTAGCTGTAATAATATTCGGTGCCAATTTGGTAACCGGGGATTATATGACTGCAGGCATATCATTAATGTCAAGGCAGGCAAAATGGAGAGAAGTATTCTATCAATGGAGTATCACTCATTCGGGTCATTGGATAGCCGGTGTAGTAATAGGATGGATGATAATTATTGGGGCTAGTCAATTGGCAGGGCCTGGGGGCGGTCCCTTGTTTTCGGGATTTCTAGTTGGCGTAGGAGAAACGAAAGTATTGACGTTAACTTGGGACGAGCTTTTCTGGCGGGCAATTTTTGCTAACTGGATGGTTACTATGGCTGTTTGGGGAGCATTTAGGACACAGGAGGTGATAGTCAAGATTTTACTGATTTCATTCCCTCTGGGAACGTTTTTTGCAACTGGCTTTGAGCACAGTATTGTTAACCACTGGGTTTTATCTGCCGCCATTTTTCAAGGGGCAGAGTATACATGGGGAGAAGCATGGTGGAATAATTTGGTTCCAGTAACTTTGGGTAATATTATTGGAGCTACTTTCTTTATGGGTATGGTTTACTGGTATACGGGTGGTATGCAAACTTGGCTGTCTCCAGAAAAGTGGAGACAGCCTCATGGCATATACAGAGATCTTGCAAGAGCATTGAAGGATACTATCTCCCTGATGATCATTTTTACTGCAGTAATACCTGCTGCAATAGGGGCAATACTATTATTCGGAATAGAACCTGCTATGGGGATCTTGCCTGGTACCAACAATCCAAATTGGATAGAACCCATCATTGCTATGGGTTGGTTCGTAGGGATATCTCTCATAGTTAAATGGTTTCTCTGGCCAAGAAAACCATGGTACAAAATACCCGCAACTTAAGCGGTATATTCTTTTTTTATTTCAATTTATTATCACTCCAAAAAGCCTTGATTACTACTTGAAAAGATTGATTCCCACACAATGTTCCTTCTGCTCATCCATCTTTGCTACAAACGAGTCCTTGCTATCGATCTTGAATGACGTATTCCGACCCGACTTGCTCGATAAATATATGTTAGGTGATCATAGCAGCCTGCGGCAGTCTGCGCGCGTGGAAGTCTGCGGAGTGTTCTCGTTCTAGAAAGTCAACTAAGTCATATAGTACCAAAACCTCTGAACTTCTAATAGGTATTCGAGTTAATAATAAATGTTTAAATTATATTTTTTGGAATAAACACAAATGATGAATACAGAAAGGTGGAAAATTGGTATTCTAGGACTCGTAATGATAATAGTCATCGTTACTAATCAGGAATACGTCCCCACATTTAGTCAAGAGACTGGTAACCAGACTGGTAACCAGACTATCGAAACGCCTGCGCAAGAAGAGTTCGAAGAGGGAGAAGAAATTGGGGAAGAGGAAACGCTCTAGATTTAGTTGCTAATTAGAGGTACATCAGGCGAGGAGAACATTGTTGTCGTCGTAGCTTAAATAGATCGAATATATCCTATACTTACTGACTAGTCTTCAAATATAGTAGCTCCATCCTTTTGGAGCATCACTCAATTCTTGAGAATATGAATCGTGCCAAAATATTGCTATCTTCTTGTCCCTGAGATCATATTTCTGAAGGAGTATTAGTATTCCTTTTGTGGTGTTTTCATCTCTTGGGATTAAGAGTGATCTTACATTAAAATGGAATATTGCTATCCTTGGCTTTTCACTTCTGTATACTATTGTAGTACTATGTAGAGCATCTACAAGAGATTTCTGTATTCCTGATCTCTTGGCAATGTCAAAAAGAGAGTAAATACTAGGTCCAGTTATAGAAACATAATCAGGTGTTTCTTTTATGATTTTCATAATGAACTATTTTCCCTGTTCAGCCTAGGACTCAGGTATTTCGATTCCGATAGTTGGTGCAATGTACGGTATAGCTCTAAATGATCTTATGATGCGTGCTAGTTCTTGTGCCCTGCGACTCCCGGTAACTGCTGCAACCAAATTAGAAAGAGACAAAGGTTTTATCATCCATCGCATCTAACCATTAATATTTGCAGTATCTTTTTCATTAGTGCCATTTTAACTATATATGACAAGAATTTAGGTCATAACCATTCTGTAGCATAGATCGAGCTAATCCATACCCGTCAGCCTAGCACATTAATTTTGATTCTGCTTAGGTTCTTCATGTAAACGCTTAGAGTGCTTGCTTGGATTTGCTTTTTCCGAATGATAGCCCATACGCACGCCGCCGCCACTATCCTTGTCTTCTCCTTGTGGAGGATTTGCTTTTTCCGAATGATAGCCCATACGCATGCCTGCATCACTAGGTTCTGCAGGATTTGCTTTTTCCGAATGATAGCC
>DASQQK010000355.1:0-2151 GCA_035643435.1 Nitrososphaeraceae archaeon
TATTGCCTTTCTCCGCTTTCCTAAGGACTTCTTTATTTGACCTTTACGTTTAGATCTGGCCATTATGTATTACGATTGGAATAACTGAAGATAAATGTATCAGTTCATTAATTTATAGAACGCTTCTATCGTATAAATTCAATACAATGCTCAATTTACTCAGCTGCTACCTCAGATATCTAAATAGATCTCCTTGGAATAGATACGAATACGAATATTTGAAACCTGTATTTCTGACAAATAGTTCTATCTTGTTAGCTGACTCAAAGCAGGCCAATCTATTATGGTTTATATTTCCTTTCATTCGACTTATGATTAAGTGCAGTAATAGCGATGATGATGGAAGCAAGGTGCGGTCATTTGGAAGAAAAATCATATGCTGATGTACATCTTGGGTTATGCCGGAAATGCCATTCTAATTTTGCGTTTCTGTCAGAGTTAGAAGGAAAGTACGGCGAAGATGCATTAATAGAATACTGGTATTCCAAGATACTTACTTATATACGACCAGAGGGAAAAGAACAAGATATTTACTGCCTTGTCGACCATTTAATTGAGTTTTATCAAGCGAGTTTAGTTAAATATCCTTCAAAGAAGAGATATATCAGAAAAATGCTTTATATGTTAAATTCGCTGCGAGAACCATTTGACATAAAAACCATGAAATAAAGATAGTAATTGCAACTCTAAAGTATACCAAGAAATGTTCATCTATATAATTTAGATACTAACTCTCCTGAATCCCATGATTCATCTTAAACCTAGACACAATATATCAAATCTTACTCTCACGTGAGGATAACAATTCTATTTTCCTACCTAACGGTCTCACCATTTCCTCACAATATGTTACCAGACAGGTTTTGCCCATACTACTTCTTATACTTCTTACAAGTGCTTCCTCTAAAACGCTAATTGAATATTGGTTATCTTCCAAGTCATAAATTTCAATAAATCCAATTTTAATTTCTAGTAACTATGATTGAATTGAAATTGTCCTCACTGTATCTATTATTCCATAACAGTAGTTTGTTTCCTGTTCTATCATATAGATTTATTTCTGCCTATATCAGCCCCTGAACTAACTGACTGATTTTTGTACCACTGTATTTGGTCTTAAATCTAGTTCCATCTGTATGATTTTGGGAAACCAGTTCTAGTCCATTTTTTCAGCAAAATCATCTTTTTATTAGAACGGAATTATCTAAAAAACTATAGATTTGACCAAGTACTAAATTTCTGGCTGTTCCATCATCTCTGGTTCTCTTATTCTGTTGTGAAACACTTGATGGTGTTTTCTATGACCAACAGGAGTATCAAAGATAGCGCCGCAATCTGGACATTAAATTTAGATGATGTTGACTGGCTTTCATTCTGATCATCTTGTACTGATTTTGTTTATTGTGTTGTGTTGATGTTATTGATTTCTGACGTAAATAACCCGATAGAGCATACCTCCTAATTTTCTAGCTAGGAACGGCCGCGGTTCGGACTAAATCAATCTCTTGAAATTAGTTCTCAGGTAAATGATGTTTTATCTCAGCGATTGCATACAAAGTTGCTAGCTCTTTTATAGTTTATTATACATATCTGCGTTATGACGTCAGGCATAACACTGATTGTATGTTTCAGCGTGTTTACACTCATTCTTTCTTCCCTAACTATACTAGATGTGGATGGAATAGATACATCTTTGAGTAGTGCTTTTGCGCAGAATTCTTTGAGTGACGGTAATTTTTTGCCCTCACCTGCCAGTTCAACAAATCCTAGTTTGCAAACATTTAGTGATACTACCACTCCAGTCATATCTAGGCTTTCTCATGAAGGAATTTATGAGGTTCAATTACTTTGGAGTGTACCTCAAAGCATACAGTCTCCGAATATATTGCCAAAGAAAGGATTTGATATGCACATTGAATTTCTTGATGCGAGCGCGCCAGATCAAACCGATCGAACCATTGGTCAAGATTTACTCTCTGATGAATTACGCCCTGTACCCGTGGTAAAACCCTTACTGCCAGTAGAGAGTTATGATATTGCAATATATTCAGAGCTAGGGGATATTTTGTGGAATCAAAATGATAACCGTCCGGCTTCAGGAAGAGGTTTTGAGAGAGTCATACTAGATGAACCTTATGAAGGCAATATCAC
>DASQQK010000356.1:0-2798 GCA_035643435.1 Nitrososphaeraceae archaeon
TACAATTGTGCGTGCCGCGTCGCCACCTCTTGCCATGATATATTCTTGCGAAATTCGGCGGCTCTTTTGGAGTATTCTTCATAATGCAAATCTAGATCTTGTAGAGCTCTTGAAAAAGCTGCAGCTTTTCGCTTGACTGTGATGCCAAGGCCTTTCGATGCAAACTCTTTAAAAAATCCAAGGTTCGTTGCAACAAACGGTAGCCCATATGAAAGACCATCGAACATGATGCCTGAACCGGTGCCAACTTTATAAGGTAAAATGACCGCATCTGCGCAGGAAAACAACTCGCCTAGTTGCTCCTCATTGAGAGAGTCCTTATGTAGTATAACGAGATTTTTCCTTTCCTTTATGCTAGGAGGAGTTTCGTGACTGTATTCATTTCTTGAACCATTCACGACGATGGTCCACCCATCTGGAATTGGCATCTTTTCTATTATGTCCCAACCTTTGGTTTTTGTTGCATATCCAAGTGCTAAAGCCACCCGGCCGTGATCTGAAATGGAAAAGGAATCTCTTAACTCTGTTTTGCTTTTTTGATCTGATTCCCCTTGTTTTTCAGCACCGTGAAGAATCATATGACATTTTCCATCACTTCCTAAAAGCTGAGATGTGAACTCTGAAAAGGCTATTCCTGCTACGCTTTGAGCCAGCTTGCGCCTATTTAACATTAGAAATGATCTATAATTTATCAATCGAGTCCAAAAACTTGCTAGATGCTTAATCTTTCTCAACAAGGGCGGATCAGTTACGAGTTCGTAATTGGGGATAGGAAGATTCATCCACTGCCCGAACGGATAGACGGAATGAAATGTAGTAATAATCGGAACTTTACAATGCTCATAAAATGAGTCAATATTTGTACAAGACCTGGCCGGATTTAACGGATCGAGTTTCAAGCCATACAACCCTGGCTCATATTGAACATGAATTAGATCAGGATTTAACCTCTCTACTATTTCCAAAAGTACTTCAGAATTTCTGGGGTTGTGCTGAGAGATTCCAGAGTAGTCTCCGTGACACCGACTATCACAGACAACGCTAACCTGAACGCCTTTCCTTGCCAGATGTGTCTTTAGATTATGTGTATAACGTCCTACGCCTCCTGGCATCGGAGGATATTCAGGTGATACAAGAAGAATGGATAAATGAGATAATTCGAGTTGAGGTTCGCGTTCTTCTACCGACATTTGTCTTTTATATACACGTTCCCGTTATTATGTATATCTTAACAAAGATATATTTCTTCATAAGGATAAGATATAAGTAATGAATATAAAGCCAGATATGGTTCTAAACTTATGCCGGTAAAATATACGGTCACTCTTACCGCGTTAGGCACAAGCTCGGTAATAGTGCTGCCAAAACCCATATTAGATGGATTCAAACTTGGAAAGGGGCATAAATTAGATTTGATTGTAAGAGATGATGGAATCTATATTCCCCTTACTGAGCAATCTGCTTATGATAATCTAGAAGATTCCATTAATTCCTCTAATCAGGAGGAGGAATAAGAAGAAGTTGGGCTTATTTAGAGATAACCTAATGGATAACTGGGGCCAAATCAGACTACAGATTTACGAAAACAGGGCGTCGACTCCTGGAAGGAGATACTACCTATAGGACGGGCTACGAAATCTCCCACAATTAGGTTCGTCTTTGTATCATAATATTTTGGTTCTATGTGAGAAAAGGTTAAAGCATCTAAATGGTTTTTCTTATTATACGTAATCGTGTGACACTTGGGCAGTGGGTTCCTCACATGTGAATTATCGGCACAAGATTCACGTAGGAACCACTGCCAATATCTATCCAAACCAAACCGCTGATTTAGTATCATTTTGAATTTCAAATGATAGATTCATTCACTTATATGATCGGTACTGATCACACGAAGCCGTCTACCTAATACTTGACCTCGAAGGCTTGTAAGAACCTCTGTTAATGGTTATACAAATTGAAATCATCAGGTTTGCCTTTTGCCAAACATATAGGGATTGATACCAATTGAAGAAAAAAGTGGATGGAATTTAGACTTCATTCACATCCACTTGAAGTGGGTAATTGTTCATAGTTATATGCACCCGCTAATGCTTCATCCTCCTCTTCAAACGTTTCTCATATTCCACGTGGAAGCAAGTAACTTCGAGCATCCTAGAGGAGCAGCGAGACCGGTCGCTTACCTTAATTATGTCTACTAAATGAATCCATTGCCTAATTCGAAGACGTGGTATTAATTCCACACGTAGACTGTGGAGTGCATCAGCGCTACAAATAAATAAATTATGTATCAACGTTATTATCATAAATTATGCCGAGACGATCTAATGCAAAAGGAGTTCGAATTAAAGAGAGGAATTTAAAGAGAGTTAAAGAATTAAGACAATCAACAAGAGAGAGAAGAAGGTATATCTGCTACATGTAACAGGGAGTAGAAGAAGTATTTAGCTTACAAGGCAGAAAAGCTACTATGCCATGTTTAGCCTATGAGTAAGTATTTGGTGATGGAAGCTGATCAATTGCTGCAGAGACTATCAGGTCTATTTTAAGTTACTATGGACGATTTTTGGTGTGTTACTGGCCAGGCGTGCATATTGGGACGACATGTTTTGCTTTGATATTCGGATATCCACAGCTGTTTTAGAATCGGTAGATAAATCCCACTCGATAAAATATACACAGAAATTTTGTGGCATTACCAACAAGATATATACCCTAGTTGGATGTAACTTTAACTAGGATGCTCTCGTATAGAGCATGAGCAAGAGGTGTATTCTACAGCCGGAAGCCCCGAATCC
>DASQQK010000357.1:0-8547 GCA_035643435.1 Nitrososphaeraceae archaeon
AATGGGGATGCTGCATTTGTGTTTGTAGATCTGTTACCTTCAGTAGTAGTCATCCTTGTAATATTACTTTTTGTCATATTCCCTAAGTTGTTGGGGGTTGATGGTAATGATGAGGCAGCAGAAGCAAATTCTAAGTTCTGCAATGCGGGATACAATACCAAACCAATTAAAAGGCATGGAATTATGCAACGTACAAATAAGCCAGCTAGTTTTCTACTGTTAGTTCTTTTAAATTTATCATCTATTACTTTCATACCTTTAAAGAGTATTAGGGCTACATACTATTTCAAGACATTAGATACAAATTAGATAGACATTGTATTCTTGTATATTGTAACAAGGGCAAGCGACAACTACTAATTATTTTAAGTGCTAGATGGAGAGTTGTTAGATGTAGAGTTGTTAAATACAAAGCCCAACTTGTGGGTTAGCCTTGCAACCAGCTATCAAAAGAAATCTTAACTAGCACCTAGTCGAATGCTCTGGTATGGATACCACAAATCTTGAACTTTCAAGAAAGGAACTTGAGATCCTGTACACCTGCTTCAAGAAGTATCTGGACCCTTCAAGTACAGTGATAGTAAGGGAAGATGCTACCTTAGATGAAATGAATATACTATCTCAGAAACTTGAGAAAGAATTAAACAATATCTAATTCCTGAACTGTGTTCATCAACGGTTCCATTTAGCCTTTGCCAAGGAAATTGGAAGTGGGAGTCACTTCGATTGTTGCTTGCATCCATGGATGTATCTCGCAGTAGTAAGATATAGTCCCGGGATTATGATTTAGCTTAATTGTCTTTGATTGCCCTGGCAGTATAGCCTCTGTATCAAATGAACCTTCTGCAGATGTGGCTGTATGAGCTACATAGTCCTGATTTGTCCAAGTAACGTTTGTTCCAACTGGAACTAATGAGTATGCAGGTATAAAGAAAGGACCATTATTTTCGTTGATATATGCTGTATTACGGGGCATCTCAATTTTAACGTCGACTAGTTGTTTATCTTGACCTTGCGTAGATACCACACGTTCGGTTTGTTCTGTATCTACAAATATTACTCCGCTCATATGTGGATGAATCTGACAAAAGTAAGCAAAAGTTCCTGATTTGTCAAATCTAATAGAGTGTTCTGAAGATCCCATCTTAGAACCGTCTGGCCATATGAGACCGGTGTTGAAATGTACACTGGTAGCGGTGTGGGGAACCGTATCTTGGTTCATCCATTTAACCGTACCTCCTGCGTGAATTAGAAGTTTGCTTGGTTTAAAGTAGATGGGATTAGAACCTGGTCCGTTACCTGATCCTAAAAGGATTGAAACTGTATCTATTCTGCTAGAGTTATCCTGTGATGACACGTCAGCATTATCATTCATTTGTTGTTGCTCTTGTTGTGCACGGGTTGTATTTACAGTTGATATATGGAGATATAATTCAAATAAGCCACTGCCAGCCACAAAAAATAGATAAATCAAAGCAAGTAACTGTAATCTCGTACGGAAAGCAGTAGTAACATTTATGTTCGCCATCTTATTTAAGATCAATAGTACCTCAAAGATAATAACGCTTACTGCTACGTTCTGCCAACGTGTTGCTGTTTACCATACGTATGTTCTATAATTAGCAAGCTCTTCCTTTGGCAACTAACAGCGAAAATTTAGGCTTCTTCTTAAATTGGTTTTCCTCAATGTTCTATGTTATATATAAAGCAATACGTTGTGGCTAATGGTTAGACATGTCAAATAACGTATGACCTCTCGGTCCTTTTGTAAATAGTGCTACCTCTCAGTCCAGGATAAAAATGTGCATATACTTTTATAGTATAAAGCTCAGCATAATGTGTAAGCTTGGACAAAAATCCAACTAATAATGAGCATAATAGTGGGATTGAAGATAATAATGATTTAAAACCTAAAGCTCATCCCTTCAATCGCAGGATTGCTCTCGGATTAATTATAGTTGCAGTTATTGCGATTGTTTCTGCCGTATATATCACTTCCATGTCTACGTCTCCTAACATAAGCATACTTAAACAAGTTATGCCAGAGAAATCTGCTGATGCTTCGGTAGCATCCAATGCAAAAGCTCTTGCTCAACTCCAAGGTTCTGATACAGGGAAGATAGATAAGCGCTTTGTTCTGATACAGCAAAATTTCGGTTTTAATGGGACAAGTGGTGGACCTACAATTAATGTAAAAAAAGGAGATGCGGTTCAGATAATTGTTATTAATGCTGGTGCTATGGCCCACAATTTTGGTATTGGAAAACCATCTAAAGAAGCGATGGATATCATGATGACAACTCAAAACATGTCCTTAGATGAGCGAGTTCGTAAAATTCCTTACAACGTAATGGCACAGATGCCATGCCCGCATTGCCAACCAAAATTTGAAGAAGGCCATATCAAGATGTACATGAAACCAGACACAATGCAGGTCTCAACTTTCAAGGCAAATGAGGCAGGCAATTTCAAGTATTTCTGCATGGTTAGAGGCCACATATGGCTTGGTATGAGTGGAGACCTTATAGTATCTGATGGTGCAGAAGGAAATCAGGGGGGACAGGCATAAGCAATGACCAATATTAAACAATTTGTAAATATGGAGGGTGAAGAAATTTGGCAGCAGTAGAACTCGCTTCTGATTACGGTTGGGGCCCTAACTCTATCTTCTGGATCATTATTATCACTTCAATAGTCGCAGCTGCTGTTTTTGTGACTGTGATGGCAAGCTCCAAAATGTCACCACAGAAATTCAGTGAAAAAAAGAAATACAAGCTAGAGACGATGTGGGCTATTGCAACAGCTGCCATTTTGATTAGTCTTTATGTCACCAGTTATAAGTGGATGCCACCGGTTGCTTTCTCTAATGCTGACCCTGAATTCTCTATTGCGAACGCAAGTACTGTTGCGTCAGCAGCTGACAATCCTGAAGCGAAACCCCAAATTGTAGAAATTACTGCAGGACAATGGTTTTGGCTCATGCATAAGGTTGGTGATCCTCCGCTTAAGCCAGGCTCAAAATCTATGCCGCCTCAGGTTACTTTGAAGGAGGATCAGACTGTAAAGTTCATTGCTCATTCAGTGGATGTGAATCATGGATTTGGTGTGTTCAGTGGCAATGATGATGGAGCTCCGATTCTATTTCAAATGCAGGTGATTCCAGGACTTGACAATGTAATTTACTATACCTTCAAAGACCCCGGTACATATCATGTCAGGTGCCTAGAATACTGCGGGTTTGCACATCCGTACATGACATCCCAGATTAAAGTTCAACCTGTCACTACGACCGAACAAGTGGGGGAACTTCCTATAGTGGGCCAGTAGGAGCAAGAATAATTATGATGATCAGTTTAATGTTGGTAGAGATGGTAAGGATAGATAGTATTATAGTAGCGAGAGCGATATCTGGCGATATTGTCCAAACGAAAGGGAATGGAGTATTGACAAAATGTTGAAAAGATCAACTCGTGGGTATGATGACGATGAGGACAACAGCCGATACTACCCTAAAGAACCACCAGCTTTACCACAATATGATATCTCTCCAGAGCTAAGAAAACTAGTATTAATGTTCATAGGCGCAATGATCATAAACTTTATGATTGCTGGATCATTAGCGATTGGAATGCGTATTCTTCAAGCTGATGTTCCAGTATTCAATGTTGATTGGATCCCTCAAAATGTACTATTCTATGCCCTATTGACCGCTCACGGACAGGTGATGTTGTTTGGCGTTATTTCAGTCAACACAGTGTGGTTTGGTTATTATGCGATGAGCAAATGGGGAAGAAAACCTCTAACCGGAATGAAGCTTGCCAAAGCGTCTTTCTGGGCTATCGAGGCTGCTGTGGTTCTTATTTTCGTTGCTACCTTGCTGGGCTTTGGCGGAGGCTGGTATAACCTTATGCCACTGACATTCCTTTCTGGTAGGCCAATGATGTCATGGGGGGACTTTTCTGCAGGCATGTTCCTTACTGCGGATACTCTGGTAGGGATCTTTCTTACATTATTCTGCATAGTAATTATACTTACAGCACTAAAAGGTAAGATAGGTGTAGGCATCCAGCGTAGAGAAGACAGAGAATACATAGAAAAAAGCGGCAAATACTACGATCAGGCTAATGGATCAGATGCTGGTTCCATGGACGAGAAATCTGAGGACATTCCTGCCAGTGTGAGATGGGTATCGCTTTTAGGCATAGTTGGATGGTTTACTGAGAAGTGGAGATTCCTTACGCCTCATGTATCGATTGTTGTTGTAGCGGTATTTGTTACAGCTTTGGTTCAGATAATTGGAAACCCTGGCCTATTTTTACAAATCGGGCAAGGGTTTGCGTCTCTTAGTAATCCAGCAGGTGCTGCAAACTGGCTCCTTACAAAGCAGGCGTGGTGGTTTTTTGGTCATCCGATTGTATATTTTCCAGTACTGGTCTGGCTAGGAGCAGCGTACTACTTCTTTGCTTCCGCGTATGGAAGGAATAGAGTGCCATATGATAAATGGAATTATCGCCCATGGCCCTTTTACTTTATATTTTCTATGTTGGTATATAACCATCATATCTTTATGGATATGCCCAATCCAGTTTGGCTACAGCTTATGTCACAAGCAGCTACCCTTGGCATTGTATGGCCATCTGGTTTAACTATTGCAACCCTCCTTCATCATATCTGGAGAAACAAAATCACATGGAATATCACGACAAGGTTTCTAATGGTAGGAATCGCAGGGTGGGCCTTTGGTGGTTTTCAAGGAGCAACAACTGGAGTATGGGGTTTAGATGTATACCAACACAATACTATGGCTCTTCCTGGCCATATTCACTTTATGCTGCTGGCTGGAGCACTACCCATGGCATTTGGAGTACTGTATGCTATAATGCCTGACCTTACCAAGAAACACATGAATAAAACATTGGGCGAAATACACTTCTGGGGTACAACAGTTGCAATATTTGCTCTAGCTTTTCTATTTACCCAGATAGGGTTAGATGGTGCAATAAGAAGGGAGGCAGATATGCCAGGAGCTTATGACTGGGCCATGCCTTGGCTACTCTTCTTTGCATTAGTCATAGGGGTAACACAATTTGTGTTCCTGTATAACTTTGTAAGGACATTAAAGAGAAAACCTACAAGAGCTGAAACTCAGAACTACGAGTTGCTGCATAATACACCACAGGGATTGGGATTGACTCAGAGTGGAAGATAATGATGATAAAGACGAGAATGAAGGATCAGAATAAGGGGAAATGATGGAACTATGAGTAAAGTAGATAAATTCTCAAGTAAATCTAAGTCAAACAGAGGAAACGACAGAGAGACCCCGGATCTATCTGTTAGAGCAGGTACCGTATTTGGAGGAATTGCAGGACTAGTTGCGGGGATAGCATTCACTGGATTAATCCTATCTCTACCGACCTTTTTTAATTTTCCAACTGGTGTATTTATTCAGGCATTAGGATTGCCGTTAATGGATCAGATATCATCAGCCCCAGGTTCATCTAGTTTTGATCCAATTGCTTTAGGTTTTGCAGGTTTCCTCATCATAATCTCGCAGTGTGTGATTGTAGGCATAATACTTGGTATTGTATCAGTTAGAGCAAAACTACTTTACATTTCAAGTAAGAAAAAAGGCATAGCCATTGGCATAGGGACTGGTATAATAGCGTTTCTAGTTCTATACTTACCAATTACCTTCACCGTGTACGAGTCCCTACTTTCAACTGCACTATCTAATTTCTCTCCTACAGAGTTTTCGCTTAAAGGACATTCAGATTATAATTTAGAGCCACCTTCAGGTAATGAATATTTAACCACAATGATGGCATGGGGCTTTTTTTCATATGTTATATTTGGATTCTTCTTGGGAAGCATGCTGAGATGGGCATATGCCGTAAGAAGGTTTGATACTCAGCAACCAAAAGTTACATAGATGGACCTATTCTCAAAATGAATGAACTCTAGTTCTCTTACCAGTGAGCTAGATGGCTAGTGCTTTATGTGTTCTATGTGTTGCTAAATGGATCTTGCCATCTGACACAGACCTAGCAATTGAGATTTCTGAACATTCCACCTAAAAACCTCTTAATGGAAGGGAACATACTATCTCTGCAATCTTCTTCTTCCAGCATCTTTTAGTTCTAGTTGTAATAGCCTTTCAGGATATATTTCGGATACACTCCCGCTTGGATGGTGACCCCTATATTCTTGTGATTTATGCCTTAGTTGACCAGAATGTTCCTCCAGACTGTTTCCACTTTATATAATTTGATAGAATAATTCTATGATCGAGAGCAAGCATTTTGTTATTAGTCATTTGTAAATCGATCCATTCTAATTCTGATGCATCATCTTGAGATATCGCCTTATTTGCACCGTTGTTCTCATTAGATGTGGTTCTTCCTATGAAGACAGTTGACATGATATGTCCTCTAGGATCCCTTTGAGGATCAGAATAAACGCCCAAGATATCAGTGAGCTCTATATTCAGAGCTGTTTCCTCTATAGTTTCTCCTATGTTCACAAAACCTCCCGGAAGAGCTAGATAACCTTTAAACGGCTCCTTTTTTCTTCTAGCTAACAAAATCTCAGAATCTTGTTGTATAATGACGTCTACCACAGGAATTGGATTAGAATGCTCTTCAGATGTAGACATTTAGCATTTCTTTTAAAATATTGGACTTAATAGTTTCATTCCAATAAAGGGTGCTATTAGCAGAAATAATACTTATCCAGAACTGATCTCTCTACTAGAGAGAGATTATCCTACAGATGTCTCTGCGCCTTCCTGCATGTGTGTGAAGCGGCATCTTGTGCTGCATATACGCCTCTAGGTAGCCATGTCTGTAATCTATAATGTCATCTATGTTAGCAAATACAACAATTAGCCGAGTCGGAAAAGAACGAATTATTCCTTCTCTCATAAATTTCTGCAATAGCCAACTTCCAATCCTTCAGGCTATATAGGAGGATCGTGAAACTACTCTTACACGTCGAGACGACAACTATTGAAATCGATATATGTAAAGTTACTCATAGTACTGCAACAAAGAAAATGAGGACGTCATCTAAAGTTAAGAAAAAGGAATCCAAGGACATGATCGAATCCTCAAAACATATATCAATGTTTGACACCGACTCATTAAACCAGTCTTTAGACAGAGCCATAAAAGATGATAAATTTGTAGATGATGCAATAAAAAGTATTGAATCCATGAACTTTCCTGCGCATAAGGATGACATACTATACCATTTAAAATATAAAGATGTTAATAGAGAAATAGTTTCACTTTTCCAAAGTTTAGATGGCTATATTCAATACAAAGACCCATACCATGTTAGAAAGTCTATAGAGCAAAATATTCCTAAAAAGAATCTGAATAATCAGATTAGTGATCAGAGACGACAAAACCCAGATGTTCGAATGCGTGAAACAAGGTCTAACAAGAGCGTTAAAGATAGAGAGGCAATAAACTCAAGTGAAGAAAGAAAGGACTATCCAGAAGTAACTCCAACAGCGATGTCTGTATTTATATGTAGCATGTGCCGCAAGGAGTTTCAAAATCAAGATGACCTTGTACATCATAGACAATTTGAGAGAGGAGAAGAGCAACATGCAGAAACAAATGAAAACAAGGCACATTCTAGGTTAAATAAAAATTCTGATTCTGTAAACAAAGCAAGGAACAAAGAGCTGGCCTCAAAATTGGCAAATCTTCTTGAAGGTCTGGAATTCCCGTCTACCAAAAGCAGAATTAAAGATCACATACGACAACAATCGTCACAGCAAATTCGGTGGGATACAGCTGATAAAATCAACCGTACCGGCGATAGTATACTTTGGATTATAGAGAATAGCCTCCCTTCGGATAATAGAACACGATATGACAGTGTTTACGAAATTGAAAAAGCAGCTGGACTGGTAACTGAAAAGGCAATAAATCCCAGATGATTAGTTTAATGTCATTGGAGTAAAAAAACTGACTTAAACAAAAAAGGATATCTAAAGTGTTTGCCATGATGGATTTTTTTGAAGCAAACCTACGCCCTTAAGTAGATACATGTTGTTGGACTGAGATATTCATACCATAGTTTTGTAGTTGGTCTTCAGCTTGGCGGGATATATTTTGAATGTAGATTTAGCCTATGGCATGACTAGTACATGTATATTGGGGCTCAAGGCTAGTATAAGTATATTGATTAACTATGTTACTTTATAATATTGTATATCCGCGGTGGCTAATAGTTTTAAATACTTTCGCGGCTAAGAGTATTTGATAAATTTGATTGATTCGCCTAAAGACTTCAAGATAGTGAATACTCCTATTCTAATTTTTTTGGTGACCACGTCTATATTCTTTGTTCTATACATAGGAACTCAACAGATAGGATATAGCCAGAAGGTTCCTAATCTGTCTCAAGCAAATACTACTTTAAAAGAGTCTTCAACAAAGGCAAAAGTCCTTCAACAGACAGCTGAACATCCAAGTCCGTATGAGAGCGGCAAGGTGCAAGTGGGTTCAGAATACAATTTAATGGCTGCAAAGT
>DASQQK010000358.1:0-3336 GCA_035643435.1 Nitrososphaeraceae archaeon
AAGAGGAGGCAGCCATGTAGTAGTAGCGGTTGTTAGGAAGAGAGTGTATGAAGGTATGAGCTTGACTGCCTCCTCCCATGTTCATTTGTTCCCTAGGTACTTATTCTTTAAGTAATTCAAGTATTTGTCCTTTTTGTACACGTCTATTTCATGCCCATATTTTTATTTAGTTTGTGCAACCATAAAACCCGTTTGATCAATTAACTGGGACGGTACTGGCAGATTCCTTTTAAGAACTAGGACAAAGATTTTTCTGGGTTTATTCCGTGTTTGTATTTTATATGATCTTCAAGTTTTGTTTGGTTACTAAATTCTTCTCTGCATACCCCACAGTAATATTTATTATGTTTCTCTCTCATGTGAATTCCGTATTCTTTGTAATCTTTTAATTGTGTACTGCACATATCACATGAAATCCCCTCTTGCATCCTATTATCTTATTTTTGTTGTCTGCTTGTAAGATAAAAGGTTTTTTTGAAAAATCATCAGAATATGAATGTTCGTCTATTCGGACTAAAAGTCTTATGATACAGATAAGGTAGGACGGCCAAAATGAAGCTCATTGGTCACCTTTGCCAGGACACATGAGAAATGGCCTCCTACCTTTACTTCTACAGTGCTTGCTCGTATGACGTTGTGCTGCGGCCGCCTCTTTCGAGGACATGATAAAAAGAGTTCTAGGTCCTCCTTACTCTCTAACCAGTAAATAAAGGTGAGACGGCTAAAAGGATTCGGAGGTAATTGGAGCCGCCTACCTTGTATGGATTCCTAAAATGCCACGATGGACACTATAGCATGCACAACATTATATAAAACTAGGAGACCTAATTCTCCATTCTATTGCTAGAAAATAAACGGTACTTATGCCTGTCTATCGAGGCAGCCACAGGATTCAGTCATACCGGACTGCCTCCGGCCGGTCTTGGAAAAGAAGGCGGATGGCCAATATTTGACTGGTTCTGATGCTACGAAGTGGCCATCCACCTTTCGTTATGGTTTAGGTACTCATATATAACATATATTTAGACTAAAAGTTTTTTTGATATAGGTAAAGGTAGACGACCGAAATGAAGCTTATTGGCCACTTTTACCAGAGTATACAGGAACGGTCGCCTACCTTATTGGATTATCGCCTATTCTCCCGAATCTGGTTTGTGTATAGTAGCAGTACTTTCAGCCGTGCACTGCTGCCGCCTTTTCCAAATATATGTTATAAAAGGATTTTAGTCACATTGCTGTGTCGAATAACTGGCTGTCATAGAGGTCATCCACCTAATGCTGTTTACATCTAATGTCATTGCTTTACTCTTCTAAAGACACTAAGATTGTGGGATATGCAGTAGGAAATAGACTTAAGCACAACGTGCTTAGCTTTCTAGTGCGCATGTGGCGGAGGCACGCTGCCTTTAGCTAATTCTTCGTTGAATGTACAAATGTACTGACAGCTCATTAATCATTACGCCCCAGGTAGTCACACTACAGAACAGATCTGGACATATGCGATATACCTATATCTAATTTATTTTATAACTCTCCACTGTTTAACCATAATTCCTGTTCCGCAGGTATAGGTGATTCCAAATTTTCTGTAGCTGCAAGACTGTTGTTCCTATTGATATGAATTTCAAGAGAAGGGAGAACAAGTCCATCTATTAGCCACTGATACTCAGAATAATCAGGTACAGCTGCCGAATAAATGGCATAATATGCATGATAAGGATCATCTTCAATTATTGTACCCACTTGACTTTCCAAACGGACTTCACCAGTCTCGTTTTCTGTATAGGCGTATCGTAGGGTATATGCAGGGTTACCGGCTAACTCGGATGAAGTATCGGATGAAAGAAGGGTTAGATCCTGAAATTTCTCTCTTAGATTCTGAATGCTTTCGGCTACATATGTTTCCAGTGTTGTCCCATTCCTAACGAAATATTGAGATGCCATTTCAAAGTATGCGGGAAGTCTTTCTTTTATGACAGGTGCCTTGAATCCAATCATAGGTTGTCCGTAACCTGGCGTGTCAACAGGAATATATGAAGTCCAATTAGTAGGATAATCTACATTATAAGATATCCATTCTAAATATTGATTTCTATATGGTGTTACTACTGTTTCATTAGAAGATGAAGACTGTCCTGATATATCAATTAGGTCTCCAGTACTTAGTACTAGAATTAATATTAAAGAGATCATGCTCAGAGTTATTAAATAAATTGAAAAGGCATTCACATCATTTAACCAATAGATATAATGACCTCAGAAGTTAATAGCCTTTTTCATGATTTGTAATACATGCCACCTAATCAGCAATGCATAGCTACTAGTATATACGAAGATCTGCGCAACACAACGACACGATCGGCTGAATTATCAGACTACTGGATCCATTAAAAACTTATTTACTTGAAACATGTGATATGCTCTTAATATTGTCAAGCAAATGAACCAATTAGACATACCACATGGTACTGGATTTATATTTATGAGTAGATTGACAGAAAAGTTGAATCTTGCAGTTTACTGTACTCAAGGAATCCTAAATAATTCCCGCCAAGTTGATGTCTGGCTATTAGGTATGAGTTTGAAAAAAAGGTTGAAGTGTGAGGCAACAACACTAATCCTCTTTACATGCACACTTTGTATGCTCTTGTTCTTTCAATTTAATGGAATTAATGTGATGGCAACAACAGACCAATCACAATTGGCAAGTAATAGTAATTCTAATCGTATTTCTAACTTGACAGGTGCTTTAACTTTTTTAAACCAGACTCTCTTGTCGGATTTAGTCGATGAGGTGACAGGATCTGTCATTCAAATAAATGCAGTATACGAGACGAAAAATCCCAAAATAACCTTTGGAGGGAGTCCTATGGTAAAAGACTATGGGACTGGAGGTGGTACAGGATTTTTGTATGATAATAAACTGAACTTTGTTACTAATTTTCATGTGGTTCAAGATGCTGTCATAATATCTGTAAGATTTCCAAGTGGTAACAGCTATTCAGCAAAGGTGGTCGGGTCAGACCCTATTTCAGATTTAGCAGTAGTTCAGGTAGATCCGTCTGCAATGTTTAGGGAAAAAATAACTCCGTTGCCGATTGCAAACTCTTCAACCGTTAAGGTAGGACAACCTGCTGTTGCCGTTGGAAATCCAGCACGCTTGATTAACACCGTAACCACAGGTATAGTAAGTCAAACAGACAGAATAAGTCTCGACGTGACTTCTAGTAGATATTGGGTCGGTGACTTAATTCAAACAGACGCAGACGTCAATCCGGGTAATTCTGGTGGACCACTTCTGAATCTAGATGGCGAGGTTATAGGTGTAAACGATTT
>DASQQK010000359.1:0-2922 GCA_035643435.1 Nitrososphaeraceae archaeon
GCATGTATTATTACCAGAAACCTATTGAAAAAGATATAAAATAAAATATTACTATTCTAAGGCTGGCCTCAGATGGATCAGATGAAGGTCATTAAATCCTGTATCAGTCTCGGTATTATAGGAAGAACTACATGCCGAAGAATGTACTCATGATCTAGAATCTTTTTAATATTATATTTGTGAAAAAGTTGGTTGCAGTACACTGAAGTACTGTTACTATAGACCGCGGAACACCAGTCCGATAACAGAAAAACTATGATTAGTCAGCCATAATCAATTATTGTTGTTATCGTTATCGTTCCCATCCGGTACTTTTTCAGAGGATCCCTGGTCCTCATTCCCTTGGCCGTCCTCTGATCCCTGTTCAGCTTCAGGTTCGCACTGCCCCGTTAGTTCATTAAGTATTTCTCCTCCATTACACTCCACCTGTTGTGAAGTCGCTTCATTTTCTTCTTCTTCATTAATGGTAATTGGAGGTGGTGGTTGTAGCGGTGACGTTTCTCCAAGTCTAGGTGTTGTTGGCAGGACTTCTCTTTCATCTACAGTTCGATCGGTAATACCAGGTAACCCTTGTTCCTTTTCTCCTTCCTCAATTTGAGCCCCTTTTGTTAATGGAAGGTCTTGGAATATTTCCGGACTCTTTGGCAGTGGTGGTGCGGCTGATGATGACGACGGTTGTTTCAAAATGCCACCCTCTTGCAGAGGATTTTCAATGTCTCTCCCTAAAGGAGGTGTTAGCTCCTCATCCTGCGATGTATTAGGTGGTGCAGTTGGGAGGAGTTCCTCTTCTCCTGTCAGCGGCCGATCTCGAGGGTCGACTGTCGGTTTTCCTGAATCTTCGGAAACTCTGCACTCGTCAGTCCCTACCAGACAAACCTCAGTATAACAATTACCGATAAGAGTGGTCTCCCCTGTTTCCGTATCAACTTCTTTTTCACAACAAAGTCTCACTTCAATTGATTCAGTAGATTCTATCAATTGACAGTCAATTATTCGCTCTTTCGCACCATTAACCTCAATGTCATCTTGTATAAATGCTAATGCTGTTAATGAAGATAAACATAATATTAACATTGGAATGTGTGAGCAAGGGAAGTTAAACATGTTCGAGAGGGTACTTCTACCCAACAATAAATATATCCACGGTCTACACAACAATTTTAGCTAAATTAGTAGTAGTCATAGTATATAACTATTAAATAAAATAAGGTCTAGAGAGCAGTTTTTTGTGCATGACAAATAATCCATTGAAGACCATGTGCTACTGATACGTGCTGTAGATGTCCATATTTAGCTATTATGATTACTAGACCATCATCTGAGTCATCATTTTATAGATGTCTCTTAATTAGCCCAGTCCTTAGATCCGCAGCTATCACAAACCTCAACCAATTCTAGATGAATATACTGCTTATCCGTATTGTACCAAATAATTTCTAGATGTATGTTTGTAAAAGGAATACAAAAGGAGTATGAATATGGATTTATGCTCGTTTGATGGAAGTTCAACTATAGAACCTTTCCAACTCTATCTCTTAAGTAAGAACATTCTCTCTTGTGTTGAATCTTAATTAATTGCTTTCTTAGATGATTTGCTCTCTTGAAATCATTATTAGCATTTGCGACTTCTATTGCTCGTGTCTCTTCGCCATATTTCAAATCAGACAAGCGACCCAGAATACTTTCAAGCATATCTATTTCATTTTTTAGAAAATTAGATTCATGCAAATTGTTAGAATTCTTCTTAAAGTTTAGCCCTTCGATTCGCTCTTGAAGAATATTCTCAAATTCAATCATATCTATCGTTTCTAACTGCCTTTTGAGCATTCCAAGCTGTTGTCGTTCGTAGTAATCCTGATTTAAGATAGACTGAATTATTCTAGCTGTCCATTCTAGAACCTGTATTTCATCCCGTTGATCAGCTAGGTAGAGTGGATTCAGTTTCACATTAGTTCCAACCTCTATTTCTTCTTTAAGCGATCCTATTTTCACTTCAATCAATTTTTGAAGTTGAAGGAGCTTATGGTTTGGCAATAATTGATGACTGCCAGTTTGACATATAATCAGTAACACACCAAAAGCACGGGGAGAGTGTATGGCTTCTAGTTAATATTAGTCTCGCAATAATTTTACTCGGGAGACTAAGCATTTACTGTCATTTCTAATTCTGTATAGCTTGAAACTCGTTTCTTGTTCCTCATAAAAAACAAAATTATCTGATCTCTAAGCAAGACTCGATTCTCTTAGTTCGGGATCTTAGTTCGTGATCTCTATCTTAATCAATGGATTTTTCGATTCAGGATCCACTATTATATAGCTGTATGACAATGGCCAACCATCCATCTGTTTTCTTCCATAATACCGAGGTGTCGTACTTACTGAGATAGGATATATTTTTGATTACTCACATGGGTTACACTTTGCTGCTTAATGCCTGTAGGTGTTGTGGATGTAATTAACCTTTGTAGAAACATCTCGGAGTAAGACCATTGATTCCTCCATGTTCTCTGGCTTCGTTGTATGCTTTAACAAACATATCGTACCTTAATTTACCATCGTCTATGTTAGGGATATCTTCTAATGCTAGAAATTCATTCTTCACTATCTTGTTGTATGCTTCTATCTTCCCTTGCAGCTGTGGATAGGAATTTGGTATTCGTTTATCCCTGATATGATTACGTACTAGGAAATGTCTGAAGATTCTAGACAGCTAATGATGTAATCTCTTTCACTGGAGTTACTGAGATAGAATGGGCCAAGTATGTCCATCTGTACTATCTGATTGGGATGTTTCATGGCAAATCGTTTGTATGTCCTAGCTCTGGCTTGACACTTGAGGATGTTGAGACCATGTCTCTTTAGTACCTTATAGATAGTTCTGGTGCTTAACGATAAACCAATGATTCTCTTTAATCTAAACTT
>DASQQK010000360.1:0-3614 GCA_035643435.1 Nitrososphaeraceae archaeon
GGATCAGTTAGTGGTAGATCTGTTTCGGTCGTATTGGCTAGATTTGTTACGTCACGTATGGCACATCGTACAGATTGGAAGAGCCTGATCTCATGTTTGATGTTAGTATATGTCAGATAATATCAAACTCTGGTACAACGATTTGGAGATGCAGCAGACGATATCTAATCGAATTAATATTGTTCTCTTCAGTACAAACCCTGAAGAGGCCCTCCAATTAAGCCCAACTTTCTGCATCCCTATTCGCACCTGCCGCTGAGAAATCAGTCTATCTACTTTTTGTAGTAGCTGTGGTCTGACTCTGCTCTCTCAAAAATTGTGTTAAGTAGTATGGTCCGCCGGTTCCTTTTCCACTCGTACCTGAAGCCTTCCAGCCACCAAATGATTGGCAACTGACCATAGCACCTGTGGTTGCCCCCCGAGATCTATTAGCATATACTACTCCGGCCTCAATACTATCAAAGAAGGCTTCTATTTCTTTTCTATTACTACTGTAAATCCCGGCAGTTAATCCATATTGTGTTTCATTGCATTGTTCCAGTGCTTTTCCAAAACTTTCGTATTCGATTACGCACAGTATTGGTACAAACAGTTCTTCCCTTAACAGCAGACTACTCTTCGATAAGCCATCAACAATCGTTGGTTCAACATAATAGCCATGGCTAAATTCCCCATCATTTTTGACTTTTCCTCCTGTCAAGACATTGCCATCATGGAATGCGAGTTTAGAGAATCTCTTGTATTTGGCGTAAGCATTTGAGTTGATGAGCGGCCCGACCATTGTTTTGGGATTCACCGGGTCGCCTATTGAGAGAGACTTTGTCTTTTGAACCAATTTTTTGGTAAACTCATGCTTGATTTTCTTGTCAACATATACTCGTGAGGTTGCGCTGCATTTCTGTCCAGAGTAGCTGAATGCTCCTTTTACTATTCCTTCTACTGCTTTATTTATATCTGCAGTCTCGGTCACTACAGCTGGATTTTTTCCTCCCAATTCAGCCGTTATAACACGTGATTTTGCTTTCCTTGATCCACTAATGATAGTATCTCCTACCTCCTTGGATCCTGTAAATGCAATACCAGCAACATCCTTGCTTTCGATGATGGCCTTTCCAACTGTCCTGCCACTGCCAGTTATGAAGTTTAGGGCGCCATCAGGCAATCCAGATTGCTTCATGATCTCGGTGAAGATATAACCGATGAGTGGGGTATCACTGGCAGTTTTTAAAACAGCTGTATTCCCTGTTATCAAAGCGCCGGTGCACATTCCAACTGCGAGGGCAGCAGGAAAGTTAAATGGTGAAATTATGCCCCATACTCCATATGGTTTCATCACACTCTTACTTCTCTCCTCTGCATAAGCGCTATTCGTTTGAACTATGAAACCATCATTCTGTTCCATTTGCAATGAATAATAGCTGATGAAGTCAATAGCTGCATCGACGTCGGCTGAGGCCTCGTATCTGTTCTTTCCGTTCTCAAATGTGATCCAGGCTGATAGTTCAAATTTCCTTTCAGCCATACTATCTGCAGCTATTCTGAAGATTCTCACTCGATCTTCGTATTTCGTTTGTCTCCAATTCTCAAATGCCTTATTAGCTGCTCCTATGGCTTTTTGTACATGCCTCAATTCCCCTCTTGGAAAATACCCTAGTTCTAGTCGAGTATCAATAGGCGATGTATGTGCAAACCATTTTGTTGAACTGACTTGCCTGCCGTCAATAAGCATTGTATATTTTTTACCAAACTGTGATCTGGCCATTTTAACAGCTTCTTCATACTTCTTATGAAAATCATGTTCCTTTCCAGATCCCTGGAATTTCCCGAATGTATCTTCATTTTCAAACTTGATCATTCTACTGTTATCAGGTCACCGGAGCCTATAAAATCATGACATAATGAATCGTGACTGCACCAAACCTAATAGTCGTGGAAGGAAACGTGAAATTGCATATTATGGAGATAATGACCTAAAGAATACCTTCAAGTGAATCCTATTAAGAAGAATCATCATCACATTCAATAGAGCCGTCTTCATTGTCGTGCCAGACAAGAAATAGGCCAATTATAATTAGAGCTGAACTAGAGCTAAATTGGAATACCTGATTCATTATGGCAAGGCCCTCTTCTACCTCTATTTAAGTAATTGTAGGGAGAGGGGTTGTTCAGAAGCTGCGCCCACCTCAAACGCCTTTGCTATACTCGTGATATCTGGTTTTACATAGTAATGCTCAACACCGTGAACCCCCTGAATCATAAATTCATCATCACTGTCGGCCTTGCACTAAGGGCGGGTTACACGGAGAAACAAGAAGGAAGGGTGTGTTTCCCAGATTGTGAGACTTTTCTTCGCTACTACTACCTTGAAGAAATCTCACTGCGCCATCTAAGCTCTTTGCCGCAATTGGTGGTGTAGTAACATCTGCGTATTGAAATTTGCCAGATTTTGCCTTTTCTTTAAGCTGCTTATGGCCTTCCTAGCCTAAAGGATTCAGATAAGGAACTGCTATAGTATCATCTCCCAGCGATAGAGCGGAAGCATCGCTTGATTTTTCTATAGAATCAACATCTACCGTTCCCATGTAATCAACTTCCACAGGACTAAAGGACGTAGTCTTGACATCGTCGCTGTCTTCGCTGCTGCTAGGAATACCTGAGCTAGTATCAACGTTGGATGCCAACTCGGTCTTTTATTGACGGAATCACCAACTACAGACTTTTGGTACGCAAACGAATGATTATAAAAATAATGATGCCTCATGTTACGCACCAACATTAGAAAATGTGGAATGCTCTAACTCAGCATGACAGACGCAGGGCGAGAATAGTGTAGGTAAACCTTGCCTATTGAAAAATTGGCAAGAAAAATTATAACTGCTTTGTGAAATATTAATATATATATTATGAATTAGATTGTCCTATAATGACTGCATAGAAAATGGTAAGAATAGACAATATTGATGTGAATATCTTAAAGTTTTTGAGGATTAATAGTCGTACTCATGCATCCCAAATATCAGAGGATCTAGCAAAAAATGGCACAATAATAACTTCTAGATCAGTGTTGAACCGGATAAAAAGGCTAGAAAAATACGGGATCATACAAAGCTACACCACAACATTAAATCCAAGATTGTTTGCAAAAAAGGAAAATGTGATAGTCTTGCTAAAGTTCGTATCCTATTCTAATAATGCCGATATTGAAAAATTAAGTTCGTATCTCTGCGACTCGCCATTCTGCTTCTTTGCTGCAAAAATGATTGGAGGAGCAAACGGATATGATTATACCTGTCACCTGGTATTTGACACCAAGCAAGAATTCGATGTGCAATTTAAGTCAATTCTCAATACGTTTAGTGATCTAATTGCGCATTCTCAGGTTTACAAGTCAAAAATAATAAAGGAAATACCTCGTGCGCTTCCTTCTACTCGTAAGCTAGAAGGAGTCAGGACGATGAATTCTTTAAATAGATGGCCGATCGACGATCCAGCCTATATACAAAAATTAATGAGTCAATCGATGGACGACTCTGTTAGAGATATATTGGCCCAATTTGGTCAATTTTAGGTCTCGAATATTCTTTATGGGCAAGGATAGCATTCCACTTTGGAAT